>JAZKFA010000114.1:0-2111 GCA_040386655.1 Pseudomonadota bacterium
CTCGCTGCAATGGTACGGGCGCATCCGCAACGTCGATGGACTGCTTGGCGCGCTAGGGCTTTCCGCACAGATCGCCGCGCTGTCGACCGCCATTTCGCTGCTGCTCGGCACGCTCGCGGCCATCGCGCTCATCAAGGGGCGCGTGCCCGGCAGCGAGGCCGTCACCGCGCTGATGATTTCCCCGCTGATGCTCCCCGGTCTGGTGCTGGGGATCGCCATGCTCCAGGCGCTGCGCGAGGTCGGGCTGCGCGATGCCTGGTGGTCGCTGCTCCTCGCTCATGTCGTCATCACCATGCCCTTCATCATGCGCACGGTGCTGGCCAGCCTCAGCCTGTTCGACTTCGCGATGGTGGATGCCGCGCGCACGCTGGGCTGTTCCTACGGCGTCGCGCTGTGGCGGGTGCTGGTGCCGAACATCCTGCCAGGCTTCGTCTCCGGCGCACTGTTCGCCTTCATCGCGAGCTTCGACAATTATCCCGTCTCGATGTTCCTGGTCGACGTGCGCACCAAGACGCTGCCGATCCAACTGCTGAACTATCTCGAGATCAGCCCGGACCCGACGCTCGCCGCCGTGTCCACGCTGCTCATCCTCCTCACCATCTTCGTCCTGTTCCTCTGCGACAGGCTCGTAGGACTTCGTCGCATGGCATCGCTATGATCGCCCGGAACCCCGTGGCGCGGTATGTGGAGCCGCCCGCGCGCTGGATCGCGCTGATCGGCGGATGGTGGCTGCTTGCGCTGTCGCTCCTCACCTGCGTCGAGATCCTGCTGCGCAAATTTGCCGGCGTGTCACTGCAGGGTGTCGATGAGATCGGCGGTTATACGCTGGCCATCTTTTCAGCACTGTCCTTCGCCTGGGCGCTGGTGGCGAAATCCCATGCTCGGGTGGATTTCCTGCTCGGACGCATGCCGGCAACCGTGCGCGCGCTGCTCAACGCATCCGCCTACCTGCTGCTCGCGGGCTTCTCCGCCTACGCCGCCTGGCGCGGCTACACGGTGCTGGATGAGAGCCTGGAATTCCAGGCGCGCGCGAACTCGCCGCTGCAGACACCGCTGTGGATTCCACAGGCCGCCTGGCTCGCGGGCATGGTCGGGTTTGCGCTCGCCGCTGGTGCCTATGCGGCGCACGCCTTGTGGCTGTTGGCGGTGAACCACGAACGCCTCAACGACCTCTACGGCCCGATGACGCTCGATGAGGAGGTGGCGACCGAAGCCTCGGCCATTCTCGCCCGTGTGGCGGAGGCCGAAGCGCGATGATCGGCATCACGGAAGCGGCCATGGGCTTCGGCCTGATGGTGGTGCTGCTGTTCCTGGGCCTGCATGTCGCGGTGACGATGCTGATCGTCTCCGTGCTCGGCGCCTCGCTCTACCTCAGCCCGGCCCTGGTCGAGGCGATCGGCACGCAGTTCTGGGCCTCGATGGAGGATTACGTCCTGCTCGCGATACCGCTGTGCATCCTTCTCGGCGAGATCCTGGTGCGCAGCGGCAGCACGGACCGGCTGTACCGAAGCCTTGCGGACTGGCTGAACCTGCTGCCTGGCGGCCTGCTGCACACCAATGTCGGCGCGTCCGCGATCTTCTCCGCCGTGTCCGGATCTTCCGTCGCGACCGCCGCCACCGTCGCGACGGTGGCGCTCCCCTCCTTCAGGCAGCGCAACTACGATGAGCGGCTGGTGCTGGGGTCCATCGCGGCGGGTGCGTCGCTGGGCAACCTCATCCCGCCGGGCATTGCGCTGATCGTCTATGGCGCGCTGACCAACACCTCCATCGGGCAGCTCTACGCGGCGGCCGTCATCCCCGGCGCGATCATGACCGTGCTGTTCATGGCGACCATCATCCTGATTGCCATCGTGCGGCCCGACATGGTGCGACAGGAGCCGGTGACGGACAGCCTGGCCGTGCGCCTGCTGCGCACCGTGCACCTGCTCCCCCCCCTGGTGATCTTCGTCATCATCATGGGCTCCATCTACACGGGCTGGGCGACGGTGACGGAGAGCGCAGCCCTCGCCGTCGTCGCCGCATTGCCCATCGCCGCTCTCTATGGCCGGCTGAATGTCAAAATGCTGCACGAGTGCTTCCTCGCGACCGCGAGCCTGACCGCGATGAGCATG
>JAZKFA010000115.1:0-4827 GCA_040386655.1 Pseudomonadota bacterium
GGCCTGGGCGGTGGCAATGACGAGCGTGAGCAGACGCTGAACCAGATGCTCGTCGAGATGGACGGGTTCGAGAGCAATGAGGGTGTGATCATCATCGCGGCGACGAACCGCCCCGACGTGCTCGACCCCGCGCTGCTGCGTCCCGGCCGCTTCGACCGCCAGGTGGTGGTGCCAAACCCCGACGTGATGGGCCGGGAAAAGATCCTGCGCGTCCATATGCGCAAGGTGCCGCTGGCCTCCGACGTCGATCCCAAGACCATCGCGCGCGGCACGCCCGGCTTCTCCGGTGCCGATCTCGCGAACCTTGTGAACGAGGCCGCTTTGCTCGCCGCGCGCACCGGCCGCCGTACCGTCGGCATGCATGAGTTCGAGCAGGCAAAGGACAAGGTCATGATGGGCGCCGAGCGCCGCAGCCTCGTCATGTCCGAGGATGAGAAGCGCATGACGGCCTATCACGAGGCCGGCCACGCGCTGGTCGCGATGCACGAGGCGGAGTGCGATCCCGTCCACAAGGCGACCATCATCCCGCGCGGCCGCGCGCTGGGCCTGGTTATGTCCCTGCCCGCCGGCGACCGCTACTCCAAGCACAAGTCCAAGCTGAAGGCGGAGCTCGCCATGGCGATGGGTGGCCGCGTCGCGGAGGAAGTGATCTTCGGCTCCGACAAGGTCAGCAACGGCGCCTCGGGCGACATCAAGATGGCGACCGACCAGGCGCGCCGGATGGTGACCGAGTGGGGCATGTCCGAGAAGCTGGGCATGATCGCTTACGGCTCGAACGACCAGGAAGTGTTCCTGGGCCATTCGGTGACGCAGTCGAAGAACCTGTCCGAGGAGACCGCGCGGCAAATCGACAACGAGATCCGCGGGATCATCGACAGCGCCTATGCCCGCGCGACGCAAATCCTCTCCGACAATGTCGAGGAGCTGCACCTGCTGGCGAAGGGCCTTCTGGAGCACGAGACGCTGTCGGGCGACGAGATCAAGCTGGTGATCAAGGGCGAGCCGGTGGTGCGCGTGCGCCCCGACGACCCCGTCAACCAGAGCCGCGGCAGCGTCCCCACTTCGGGCCGCCCCGCAGCCCCCCGCCCCGGCGGCCTGAACCCGGGCGCCGCCCCCGCCACCTAGCGTTCCCTCCGCTTAAGTCGCAAAATCAGAAGAATGGGTCCGGGGAATTCCTTTCCCCGGCCTTTCTTTTTGGAGCCTCCCCATGCCCGACCGCTGGGTAGAACCCCTCGGCCTTCTGCACGGCCCCGCCGCCTTCCACGCCGTGAAGCTCGGCGTCGCCATGCCGCTTGCCGGTGGCGCCCTGGCCTTCACCCTGGTGCGCCTGGTGGAGGATGGCGAGAGCCTCGGCATCGGTCCGCTCGGCGAGGTGCCGGAGCCATGGCGCGACCTGGTGGAGGCGCTATCACTCCGTGTGCCCGCGTTTGGCGGGTTGCCCACTGATCGCCCGCTGGTGATGGGCATCCTCAACGTCACGCCCGACAGCTTTTCCGATGGCGGCCGGTTCGCCGCCGCCGAGGCCGCCATCGCCGCCGGCCACGCGATGCTGGAAGCCGGTGCGGATATCCTCGACATCGGCGGTGAGTCGACTCGCCCCGGCGCGGAACCGGTGCCGGAGGCGGAGGAACTCGCCCGCATCCTGCCGGTGGTGCGCGACCTCGCGAAGGCCGCGCCCGTCTCCGTCGACACCCGCAGCGCCGCCGTGATGGAGGCCGTGCTTGAGGCGGGTGCGGAGGTGGTCAACGACATCTCCGCGCTGCGCCACGACCCTGAGGCACTGCGCGTGCTGATGCGCGCCGAGGCGCCCGTCATTTTGATGCACATGCCCGGCGACGATCCACGCCGGATGCAGGAACTCGCGACTTACGAGGATGTGGTCCTTGAGGTCGCGCGCTTCCTGCGCGACCGGGTGGAGACGCTGGAGGCGCTGGGCATCCCGCGCGGCCGCATCGCGATCGACCCGGGCATTGGCTTCGGCAAGACCATGGAACATAACCTCGCGCTCATCGAGCGCCTGCCGATCCTGGCGGGCATCGGGTGCCGGGTGGTGTTTGGCGCCTCGCGCAAGCGGTTCATCGGACGGCTGTCGGGCGTGGAGGCGCCGGCGGAGCGCTTGGCCGGCAGCCTGGCCGCGGCCCTCGCCGCCGCCGATCGCGGGGCGTCGATCCTGCGCGTCCATGACGTGGCGGAAACGGTGCAGGCCCTGGCGGTCTGGCGCGCCTGCGCGGCCGGCGAGCCTCCGCCGCCGCTCGCGGAACCGGAATGATGCGGCTGGGGCTTCGCTACAGCGTCTGGCGCCAGGCCTCCGGGTACAGCCGGTAGCCGCCGCCTTCGCGCGCGAGGTTCGCAACACCGGGGAAGTGCAGGTGCATCCCCGCGATGGCTCCGCCATCGGTCGCCACCATGTCGAAGACGCGCGCGCGGGTCGCGGCCGCCTGGGTGGGGTCCACGTCGAAGGTCATCGTCACCTCCGGCCGCGGGACCTGGATTTCCGGGACATGCACGATGTCGCCCCAGATCAGCAGGCTCTCGTTGCCGGAGGCGATGCGGTAGCCGCAATGCCCCGGCGTATGGCCGGGCAGGTGTTCGGCGGTGACGCCAGGGAAGACCTCGCCGCTTGTGAACAGGCGCAGGCGATCGGCATAGGGTGCGGCCTGCGTGCGGGCCATGGCGAAGTAGGGCACGCCCTGGCCGCTCGACTGCGGGTTCTCCTGCATCCAGTACGCATGCTCGGCGCGGTGCATGGCCAACTCGGCGTTGGGGAAGAACGCGGCACCATCGGCATCCGCCAAACCGTTGGAATGATCGGGATGCATGTGCGTCAGCAGCACCGTGTCGATCTCGCCTGGCGTCACGCCCGCCGCCGCCAGGTGCGCCATCAGCCGCCCCGCCGAGGCCTGCATGTGCACCCCCGCACCGGTGTCGAGCAGCGCCGTGCGCCCACCCGCGCGGATCAGGAAGCAGTTCAGCGCGGTACGCCGCGGCACCGGGCGGAAGGCAGCGCGCAGCATCGCCGCCGCATCCTCCGGATCGATGTTCTGGATCACCGCCATCGAGCCATCGAGGAAGCCGTCACTCACCGCGGTGACGACAATATCGCCCACCCTGCGATGATGGATGGCGGGAACCTGGGCCTCGGGGAGCGCGGACATGGGCGTTCAACCTCGCGATGATCGCAGCAGAACAGCACAAGCCACGACGCACCGGAACCGGCCGCAGAATGGACGCGGCGCGGCGCGGAGTTGTAGGGATAAGCCACTCTCCCAGGGATACCGCCCGCCCATGTCCAACACCCGCCGCCTGTTCGGCACCGATGGCATCCGCGGCACCGCCAACCGCGCGCCGATGGATGCCGCGACCGCGCTGCGCCTCGGCCAGGCGGCCGGGCAGTTCTTCAACCGTGGCAGCCATCGCCACCGCGTCGTCATCGGCAAGGACACCCGCCTGTCCGGCTACATGCTCGAACCGGCCCTGACCGCCGGCTTCATCGGCGCCGGCATGGACGTAATCCTCGTCGGGCCGCTGCCCACACCGGCCATCGCGCTGCTCACACGCAGCCTGCGCGCGGATCTCGGCGTGATGATCTCCGCCTCGCACAACCCCTACGAAGACAATGGCATCAAGCTGTTCGGCCCCGACGGGCTCAAACTATCTGACCAGCAGGAATGCGCGATCGAGGCACTGATGGAGGGCGACCTATCCGCCGCCCTCGCCGCGCCCGCGCGCCTGGGCCGTGCATCGCGCCTCGAAGACGCGCCAGGGCGCTATATCGAGGCGGCGAAGGCCGCCTTCCCCAAGCGCCTCAGCCTCGATCGCCTGCGCATCGTCGTCGATTGCGCGCACGGCGCCGCCTATAAGGTCGCACCCACCGTGCTCTGGGAACTCGGCGCCGAAGTCGTCTCGCTCGGCGTCAATCCGGATGGGATGAACATCAACAAGGGCTGCGGCAGCACCGCACCCGGCATCCTCGCGGATGTGGTGCGCGAACGCCGCGCCGACCTCGGCATCGCCCTCGACGGCGACGCGGACCGCCTGGTCCTCGTCGATGAGGAAGGCCGAGTCGTCGATGGCGACCAGATCCTCGCACTCATCGCCCGAAGCTGGGCCGCGCAAGGCCGCCTTACCGGCGGCGCCGTGGTCGCGACCGTGATGTCCAACATGGGCCTCGCGCGATTCCTCAAGACCCGCAACCTCGACCTGCTGCGCACCGCCGTGGGCGACCGCTACGTCGCGGAACGAATGCGCGAGACCGGCTGCAACCTCGGCGGCGAGCAATCCGGCCACGTGCTCATGCCCGACTTCGCCACCACCGGAGACGGCCTGGTCGCCGCCCTGCAAGTCCTCGCCGTCCTCGTCGAGGAAGGCCGCCCCGCCAGCGAAATCTGCCGCTGCTTCACACCCCTCCCACAACGCCTGGTCAACATCCGCTACGACGGCGCCAGCCCACTCACCCACACCACCGTCCAGGCCGCTATCGCCGCCGAAGAAGCCGCCCTCGGCGACAACGGCCGCGTGCTCATCCGCGCCAGCGGCACCGAACCCGTCATTCGTGTCATGGCCGAAGCGGAAGACGAAACCATCGTCGCCGGCACCGTCACCCGCCTCGCAGACGCGATCCGGGCACAGGCGAGGGCGGCGTGAAGGCAAGGTTAGGGGCGCCGCCCCTGGACCCCGCGAGGATCGTGTCGATCCTCGACCTCCATGTGTTGGCGCTTGAGTCTGGTGAGGGGGTTCTCGCCGGAGGCGCGTCTGGTTGGGGAGGGGCGCATCAAGGGAGTGCGTGTCGCGCTGGTGCACGTTGCGCCCCTCCGCAACCAGACTCAT
>JAZKFA010000115.1:4837-15968 GCA_040386655.1 Pseudomonadota bacterium
CGGGGTCCGGGGATCGGCGCGATCCCCGGCGGGGGTCTGGGGGCGGAGCCCCCGGCCTATGCTAGCGCGCGTCCTCATCTGTGCCGGCTCGGATTCCGGGGGCGGGGCGGGGGTTCAGGCGGACATCAAGGCGGTGATGGCCTTGGGGGGGTATGCGGCCACGGCGATCACGGCGTTGACGGCGCAGAACACCTTGGGTGTGCACGGGGTGGTGCCGGTGGAGGTCGGGTTCATTCGCGCGCAGATGCGGGCGGTGTTGGACGACATTGGCGCGGATGCGGTGAAGACCGGGATGTTGCATGACAGTGCGACGATCGCGGCTGTGGTGGGTGAGTTGCCGGCGGGGGTGCCGTTGGTGGCGGACCCGGTGATGGTGGCGAAGGGTGGGCATCCCTTGCTGCTGGAGGAGGCTGTGGCGGCGCTGCGGGCGTTGTTGGTGCCGGCGGCGGCGCTGGTGACGCCGAACCTGCCGGAGGCGGCGATTCTGACGGGTTTTCCGGTGGTGGATGAGGCGTCGATGCTGCGCGCGGGAGAGGCGATTCTTGCTCTGGGGGCGGGCGCTGTGCTCGTGAAGGGCGGGCATCTGGACGGCGACGCGCTGGTGGACCTTCTGGTGACGCGGGACGGCGTGGTGCGGTTCGAGGATACGCGGATCGCGACGCGGCACACGCATGGCACGGGGTGCACGCTGGCATCCGCGATCGCGTGCGGGCTGGCGCAGGGGATGGCGATGGTCGACGCGGTCGGGCGCGCGCGGCGCTATGTGCGCGCGGCGATACTGGCCGCACCTGGCTTAGGCGGCGGGCATGGTCCGCTCGGGCATGGGGTGACGGTCGATCCTTCCAAGATCGCCTGAGCGGCGCTAGAACGGGGGCGGGCCACGCCCCCCCAACGGGGCGCATCAGCTTCTGAGAGGGAGCCGCACATGACCGCCAAGCCGGACCTGCGTCCGAACAATCCCCAATTCTCCTCCGGCCCTTGCGCCAAGCGACCTGGCTGGTCGCTGGCCGCGCTCGAGGGCGCGCTGCTCGGCCGCAGCCATCGCGCGAGCGGGCCGAAAGCGCGCCTGGCCGAGGTGATCGACCGTTCCAAGGCGATCCTCGGCCTGCCTGCGGACTGGAAGCTCGGCATCGTGCCGGCGTCGGACACCGGCGCGGTGGAGATGGCGCTGTGGTCGGTGCTCGGCGCCCGCGGCGTCGACGTGCTGGTCTGGGAGAGCTTCTCCAAGGAATGGGCGGAGGATATCCGCAAGGAACTGAAGCTCGACGACCTTCGCATCCTCGACGCGCCCTACGGCCGGCTGCCCGATCTCAGCGCGGTGGATTGGGCGCGCGATGTGGTGTTCGTCTGGAATGGCACCACCAGCGGCGTGCGCGTGCCGAACGCCGAGTGGATTCCCGCCGACCGTGCGGGCCTTGCGATTTGCGATGCCACCTCGGCGGCGTTTGCGATGGAGCTGCCCTTCGACCGGCTCGATATCGTCACCTGGTCCTGGCAGAAGGTGCTCGGCGGCGAGGCCGCGCACGGGATGCTCGCGCTGTCGCCGCGCGCGGTGGCGCGGCTTGAATCGCACAAGCCCGCCTGGCCGCTGCCGAAGATCTTCCGCCTCACCAAGGGCGGCAAGCTGATCGAGGGCATCTTCAAGGGCGAGACGATCAACACCCCCTCCATGCTCTGCGTCGAGGACGCGATCGACGGCCTGCGCTGGGCCGAAAGCGTCGGCGGCCTGGAAGGGCTGATCGCGCGTTCCGAGCGCAACCTCGCCGCCATCGCGCGCTGGGCGGATGCGAGCGACTGGGCCACCTTCCTGGCCGAGGATCCCGCCACACGCTCCTGCACCTCCATCTGCCTGGCCATCAAGGCGCCCTGGTTCGTCGCACTCGGTGCCGAAGCCCAGGCCGCGGTGGCGAAGAAGCTCGCTGGCATGCTGGAGAAGGAAGGCGTCGCTCTCGACGCCGCCGCCTACCGCGACGCCCCACCTGGCCTCCGCATCTGGGGCGGCGCCACCGTCGAGACATCCGACATCAAGGCCTTGCTGCCGTGGCTCGACTGGGCCTTCGCCCAGGTGGCGGAGGGGCGCTGAGCGATGGTCAAGGTCCTCATCTCCGACAAGCTCTCCCCCGCCGCCATCGCCATCTTCGAACGACGCGGAATCGAGGTGGATTTCAAGCCGGGCCTCGCGCCGGCCGAGCTGCGCGCCATCATCGGTGACTATGATGGCCTGGCCATCCGCAGCGCGACCAAGGTGACTCGCGAGGTGCTGGACGTGGCACCGCGCCTGCGCGTCGTCGGCCGCGCGGGCATCGGCGTCGACAATGTCGACGTCACCTCCGCCACCGCGCGCGGCGTCGTCGTGATGAACACGCCCTACGGCAACGCGATCACCACCGCCGAGCATGCCATCGCGATGATGTTCGCCCTCGCGCGGCAGATCCCCGAGGCCAGCACCAGCACCAAGGCCGGCAAGTGGGAGAAGAACCGCTTCATGGGCGTGGAGCTATTCGCCAAGACTCTCGGCCTGATCGGCTGCGGCAATATCGGCTCGATCGTCGCCGACCGCGCCGTGGGGCTGAAGATGAAGGTCGTCGCCTTCGACCCCTTCCTGTCGGAGAAGCGCGCGCTCGAACTCGGCGTCGAGAAGGTGGAGCTGGACGAGCTTCTCGCCCGCGCGGATTTCGTCACGCTGCACACGCCGCTGATCGAGCAGACCCGCAACATCCTCAACCGCGAGACCATGGCGAAGCTGCGGCGCGGCGCCCGCATCATCAACTGCGCCCGCGGCGGCCTGGTGGATGAAGCCGCCCTGCACGACGCGCTCCTCTCCGGCCACATCGCCGGCGCGGCACTCGATGTCTTCGAGGAGGAGCCCGCCACAGCCAGCCCGCTCTTCGCACTCGACAACGTCGTCTGCACCCCGCACCTCGGCGCCGCAACCGCCGAGGCGCAGGAAAACGTGGCCCTGCAAGTCGCCGACCAGATGGCGGATTTTCTTTTGAGCGGGGCCGTCTCCAACGCCATCAACATGCCCAGCGTCAGCGCGGAGGAAGCCCCGCGCCTGAAGCCCTACATGGAGCTCGCGCGCCATCTCGGCGCACTCGCCGGCCAGCTCACCGCCTCGGGCGACGACGCCATCCGCGCCATCCGCATCGAGTACGAAGGCCACGCCGCTGAGCTCAACCGCAAGCCACTCACCGCCGCGGCCCTCGCCGGCGTGCTCACCCCCCTCATGGGCGCGGTCAACATGGTCAACGCGCCTGTCGTCGCGCGCGAACGCGGCATCGACGTCGCCGAGACCATCCATGAACGCTCGGGCGAATACCACACGCTCATCCGCCTGACCGTCGTCACCGACAGTCAATCCCGCAGCGTCGAAGGCACCCTCGTCGCCGCCGACAAGCCGCGCCTCGTCTCGATCAAGAACATCGCCGTGGAAGCCGATTTCGCGCCGCACATGCTCTACGTCACCAACCACGACAAGCCAGGCTTCATCGGCCGCTTCGGCACCGCACTCGCCGACGCCGGAGTGAACATCGCCACCTTCCACCTGGGACGCGCAGCCGAAGGCGGCGACGCCATCTGCCTGGTCTCGCTCGACGCCCCCCTACCCGAAGGCGTTCTGGCCACCGTGCGCGCCCTGCCCCTGGTCATGCGCGCGCAATCCCTGAAATTCTGAAAGTATGAATTTCAGGGATCAGCCAAGTTGCTGGGAATGAACGGATAAAAGTAGGGAATTCGGGGTTTCGGAGATTCGGTGCTGGCGACAGCAGGGGGGAATGAATTCCCCCAAACCCCCTTCTTTTATTTTTATCTTGGGTGCTGGTTAGGCAGCCAGGCTGCATCCGCGGTGCAGCGCGACCTGCCAACCAAAACCAAGAACCCAAAAATAAAAGAATGGGGTCCGGGGAAATTCCTTTCACCGGCCTTCCTATCCTCGATACTACCTTGGATTATATTCCTAGCGCCCGCCCGCGTCAACCGGTTTCCCGCTCCGACAGGAACCGCGCGAACGCAGCCAGCGCTTTCTCGCTCGCATGGTGTTCCAGCCCTTCCGCGTCGGCTTCCGCGGTTTCGGCGTCGCAGCCCACGGCGAGCAGGAAGCGCACCATGAGTTCGTGCCTTTGCTTGGCGGCTTCGGCCATGGTCCCGCCTTCGGCGGTCAGGTGCAGGCCGCGATAGGGCTTGGTTTCCACCAGCCCCGCCTTCGCCAGGCGCGCGATGGTGGCGGTAACGGTCGCTTGGGAGACGCCCATGCGGCGCGCGACGTCGACAGCGCGCGCCTCCCCTTCCTCGCGCAGCAGGTCGGCGATGAGCTCGACGTAGTCCTCGGCGATGGCAGCGCGGTCGGCCTCGCGCTGGCGGCTGAACCGGGCCGCCTGGTCGCCGGCAGACGGCAGGGTTCTTGAGCGGGGCATGGAGGCTTCTTCGGCAGGGGTTCTTTGCCCTTGCAATATAGAAGGACCGCGATAACTTAGTCTCCGCTAAACTTCGGAGCACGCGCATGACCCCCTTCGACACCGCCGGAGCGGCGTCCAGGCCCCCGAGCCTGCCGGAAGTTCATCGCTCGGTTAGCGTGCCCAATGCGGGTGGGTTCCTGCGCAAGATGTTCGCCTTCATGGGGCCCGGCTACCTGGTCGCGGTCGGGTACATGGACCCCGGCAACTGGGCGACCTCGCTCGCGGGCGGTTCGGCGTTCGGTTACACGCTGCTCGCGGTGGCGCTGACATCGTCGCTGATGGCGATCCTGCTGCAGGCGCTGTGCGCGCGCATCGGCGTGGCCACGGGGCGGGACCTCGCGCAGCTCTGTCGGGAGCGGTTTCCGAAGGCCGTCGCCTATCCGCTGTGGTTCTTCGCCGAGGTCGCGATCTGCGCGACCGACCTCGCGGAGCTGATCGGCACGGCCATCGCGCTGGAACTCCTATTCGGCATTCCGTTGCTGTACGGCGTGATCCTCACCGCGCTCGACGCCTTCCTGATCCTGTGGCTGCAGAACAAGGGCATGCGCTGGCTCGAGGCGCTGATCTTCGGCTTCATCGTGCTGATCTTCGGCTGCTTCGTGGTGCAGATCGCGCTGTCCAACCCGGTCTGGGCGGAAGTGATGAACGGCTACATCCCTGCCGTCTCGATCGTGACGAACGAGACGCAGCTCTACATCGCCATGGGCATCCTCGGGGCGACGGTGATGCCGCACAACCTGTACCTCCACACCGCGGTGGTGCAGTCGCGCGCCTGGAACCGCGATGCCGCAGGCAAGAAGGAGGCGATCCGCTTCGCCACCATCGACAGCTCCATCGCGCTCACAATTGCGCTGTTCATCAACTCCGCCATCCTCATCATGGCGGCGTCGACCTTCCACGCCTCGGGCAATACGGAAGTCGCCGAGATCGGCGACGCTTACCGTCTGATGGCGCCGCTCCTGGGCAGCAAGCTCGCGGCGACGCTGTTCGGCGTGGCCCTGCTGCTGTGCGGCATCGCGGCGACGGTGACGGCGACGCTTGCGGGCCAGGTGGTGATGGAGGGCTTCCTGCGCTTCCGCCTGCCGCCGGTGGCCAGGCGGCTCGTCACGCGGCTGATCGCGATCATCCCCGCCATCATCGTCACCTGGTACTACGGGTCGAGCGGCACGGCGCAGCTGCTGGTGCTCAGCCAGGTGATCCTGTCCATCCAGCTGCCGTTCGCGGTGATCCCGCTGATGCTGTTCGCGCAGGACCGCGCACGGCTGGGCGAACTGGTCGCACCGCTATGGCAGCTGGTGCTGGGCTGGGGGTGCGCCGCGGTGATCGTGGCGCTGAATCTCAAGCTGCTGTTCGACGCCGCCTTCGGGGATTGAGGTCGCCGCCCCGACGCGCCGCGGGAGTGCGATCGTCCGTGAGCCAACACAGGGAGCCAACGCCATGATCGCCCGCCGCATGCTTGCCACCGCCGCCCTGGTCGCACTGCCGGGCCTCGCCCACGCCGCCGGCGACCTGACGCGGCAGACGCCACTCGTCGTCACGGTCGAGCTTGGGCGTCCGGATGGCACGCACGCGTTCGAGCCGAACCGGCTGCGCTTCGAGACGGGGCGGCTGTACAACCTGGTGCTGCGCAACGTCAGCCGTGATCCGCACTACTTCACCTCCGACGAATTCGCCGCGCGCATCTTCACCCGCAAGGTGCAGGTGACCCAGCGCCAGGCCGATGGGCGCGTGGCGACGCTGGCCGAGTTCAAGGGCGTAATCCGGGAGATCGAGGTCTACCCCGGCCACGCCGCCGAATGGTGGTTCGTCCCGGTGGCCACCGGCCGCATCACCGACCTGCGCTGCGGCATCATCGGCGCCGACCAGCGCAGCCACGCCGAGCACGGCATGGTGGGCGAGATCATCATCGAATAGCGCGCCGCCGGGCACCCAACCGCCCTGGCGCCGCCAGCGCAAATTTAACGCTAATGCCGCAACGAGGCGTTTCCTTCCGTCCAGGAACTTGCCTAGGCTCGGCCACTCGCTGCTGACATTCCCGGCCGCCCCAGGCGGCCCGCAGGCTGGCATTGCACCATGCGCCCGGACGCACTGCCGGGCCTTCGCGGAGGGGGGCTTCATGTCCAACGTCGCCGGCAAAGCCTATGGCATGAACGTCGTCACGCCGATGCCGGTGTGGAAGACCTGGGTGAACACGCTGCTGTTCATGGTGGCGCGCTGCCAGCCGCAGCAGCTGGCCGGACTGCTCGGCCTGTCGATCATCCATTTCGCGCGCTGGGTGATGATCCGCCGCGACGCCTGGCCGGACCTGGGCCAGGGCAAGCCGCGCATGAAGCGCGACTACATGCTGTTCGTCAGCAATTTCAACGGCACCTGGGACCAGTACATCGACGCCTTCTCGGACGGCATACCGAACGGGCTGGACCTGTTCTGGTATTCCTCGATGCAGTACCCCGGCTCGATCCCGATCACCGCCTTCAAGAACTACATTCGCGCGAACCAGGTCGACACGGACTACTACTACAACGCCACGCCCGGTGCGGCGCAGCGCGACATCAAGGCCGCACTCCGCTTCTGGGCCGTGCTGGACGAGTTGGCCACGAAGCACGCCGCCATGCCGCCCGCCGAGTTCGCCGAGGCGTATCGCCAGGCCCTCGTCGCCGTGCAGAACGACCTGCCCTCCCCAGGCCATGCGCCGGTCGCGAGCAACGACACCCGCAACGCCGACATCAACCGCGACGCGCTGGTCAAGCGCGCCTGGACCTGAGGGGAAACGGCCATGCCCGATTTTGACGGAGGCCACTACTTCCTCACCGCCCTGATCCCGGTCCGCACGGACCCCTGCCAGGACCCGCGCAGCACCGAGAGCATCACCTCCCACACGCACGCCCTGCGTGAGGTGCTGGCCAGCCTGCCCACCGCGCTGCAATCGCCGGCGACCGAGAGGATCGGCGTGAACAGCCCCTTCGCGCGCTGCGGGCGGACGCATTTCGCCCGACTCGCGGTGCTGGACGACGTGGCCTTCAACGGCCGTGCCCAGCGCGACCCGATCTGGGCCACGCTGCGCAGCGCACTCAAGCGCCCCTACCCGCCGACCGACACGGTGGACAACCTGCCCTGCCCCTACCTCATCGTCGTCGCCGATTTCGACGCCGATGATGGCGAGCCCGAGACGATGGAAGCCTGGGCGCGCGACCTGTTCGGCATGATGGAACCCGAATGGCGCGCCATCCTGGAACATTGCCACGGGTATGAGCGGGTGACCGGTGCCGCCGGCTTCGCGCGCCTGCTGCGCACCTGCCAGGTCGAGACGACCATGCCCTTCAACGATTACTGGAGCGTGGCGCCGCCCTTCAAGCCGCTGGACCTGCTGCGCACGCTGGCACCGGCCCTGGTGGGCCTGGTGATGCTGCTGCTCGGCGGGCTGCTGTGGATCTTCAACGGCGCGCCGTTCTGGCGCTACCTCACGCAGATCGGGATCGTGGTGCTGCCCGCTGGGCTCGTCTGGGCGTGGTGGGTGGTGATGCGGGAGGGACGCAAGCCATTCCCCACGGCGCCAAGATCGGACCTGCAATCGGTCCTCAAGGCGCTGTACCTGCAGCAGCAATTCACCCGCTTCGCCATCACCAGCCAGGGCATGGGTCCCGCGGCGCTGCATGCGAGCTTTGGCAGCTTTCTCGCGACCCACCAGCCCGGAAATCCGGTGCTGCCGACCCAGCCGCGCGGGGTGGTGAAGTCATGACCACGCAGCTCGAACTCGCGGATATCCAGGGCAACATCCTCACCGCCTACGGCAAGCTGGGCTTCCCGCATGGGCGCTTCCTGCTGCTGCATGTGGACAAGCCCCAGGCCGGGCGCACCTTCGTCGAACTCCTGCGCCGGCGCGTCACCACAGCGCTGCGCTGGCCGTCCGACCGCAAGCCGAACCCGCCGGGGAAAATCTACCAGCGCCGGCCGGAGGTCGCGCTCAACATCTCCTTCACCTTCTGGGGCCTGCTTGCGCTGCAGGTGCCGATCCGCACGCTGCGCGGCCTGCCGGACGAGTTCATCGACGGCATGGCCGCGCGCGCCGACATCCTGTGCGACAACTTCCCCCGCCCGATCAAGGAAAGCTGGGACCCGGTCTGGAACGTCGATGGCGGCAGCGACGGCGCGGTGCATATCCTCGTCACGCTCAACGCGCAGATGAACGCGGATGGCACTCCCGTCGCTGCACTCGAGGACATCACGCGCGAGATCAGCGCGCTGTGCGACGCGACCGAAGGGGGGGTGCGACTGCTGCACGGCCACCGCAATCCGGACCCGGCCTGGCAGGACCTCTCGGCGCTGATGGCGACGCAGCCGGACGGCACGAGGCAGCCCCTGCCGACCGAGCATTTCGGCTTCGTCGATGCCATCGGCGACCCCGTCTTCGAAGGCCAGAAGCCGGACGAGCCGAACGCGGCCATCGGCCAGGGCAAGCTGCTGGCGGACCAGTCCTGGGTGCCGCTCGCGACCGGCGAATTCCTGCTCGGCCACCCCGATGAATCGCAGGAGATCGCCTGCGCCGCGATGCCGCTCGATTTCAGCCGCAACGGCACCTTCGTCGCCTACCGCAAGCTGCACCAGAATGTGGCGGCATGGAACGCATCCATGGCGAAGCTCGCGCAGCAATTCGCCGCCGTCATGGACGTACCGGAAGCCGAGGCGGAGGAAACGCTGAAGGCCAAGATGGCGGGACGCTGGCGCGACGGCACCACGCTGATCGCCGCACCTGATTTCGCGACGTGGCAGGCGTTGCGCGAGAAGCGCCTGGCTGCCGAAAAGGCGAATGACCATGCCACGCTCGCCGCACTCAACCGCGCGCTCGTCGACTTCACCTTCGTGGATGATCAGACCGGCGCGAAGTGCCCCATCGGGGCGCATCTGCGCCGCGCCAACACGCGCGACATGCTGGACCCGCACCTCACCAGCGCGAACAAGGCCGAGCGCAACGGCTCCGTTCTGAACAACCGCCGCCGCATCCTCCGCCGCGGCCTTCCCTATGGCGCGCATGACGGCGGTGCCGACGACAGCGGCGAGCATGGCATCGTGCTCCTCGCGACCTGCGCGAACCTGTTCCGCCAGTTCGAATTCGTGCAGCAGCAATGGATGCAGTACGGGCTGGACTTCAACGCCGGCAACGACACCTGCCCCATCGTCGGCAATCACGGCGCGGAGGCGAAGTTCGTCATCCCCGCCGACCCCGCCTCCGGCAAGCCGCCCTTCTTCTGCGGCGGCCTGCCGCAATTCGTGGAGACGCGCGGCGGCGAGTATTTCTTCACGCCCAGCCTGACGGCGCTGCGGATGATCGCGACCGGCGTGGTCGATCCGACGTGACCCTGCTGACCACGCTGCGCATCCGCCTGGCCCTGCTGGGCGGGGCGCTGCGTGCCATCGGCGCCCTGGTGCCTCCGCTGCTGCGCGCGCTGCCCACATCCGACCGCGGCGCACGCATCGGCGCGATCTTCGCAACCAGCGAGGGCCAGCGTCACGTCTTCGCGCTGTTGCGCGGGCTGTGGCCGAACCTGGTGCTCTCCCGCCGCCTGATCACCGCCTACGACAACACAGGCACCGCCATCGTCACCCGCCAGCGCGACGTGGTGGAGGTGCTGGACCGAGAAGCCGATTTCGCCGTGGTCTACGAACCCCGCATGCGCCGCATCACCGCCGGCGAGAACTTCTTCCTCGGCATGCAGGACAGCGCCGAATACCAGCGCGACGTCTCCAACATGCGCCTGGTCGTCCGCCGCGGTGACGTGACGGAGCGGCTCGCGCCCTTCGTCGCGAAGGAAGCAAGCCAGATCGTCGCGGCCAGCGCTGGCACGCTCGATGTCCCCGCCGCCCTCACCCTGCCCGTCGCGGCGCGCATTGTGGCGAACTACTTCGGCACGCCCGGCCCCTCGGAGGCCGCGCTGATCGAGCAGACGACCATCATGTTCTGGTGGCTCTTCGCCGATCTCGGCGCCGACGCCGCCGTCGAGGACCGCGCCGTCGCCGCGGCGGCCGCTTGCCGCGCCATGCTGGATGCCGCGATCGCCGCGCGCCACGCGTACCCCACCGATGCCGACGACATCATCAACCGCTGCCTCGCGCTCCAGGCGAGCGGCACGCCGGGCATGAGCGACGGCGCCATCCGCGACAATCTCATCGGACTGCTGATCGGCCTGGTGCCCACGCTTTCCAAGGCCGCGGTGCAGGCGCTGGCCGTGCTGCTTGACCGTCCCGAGGCGCTGGCCGGCGCGCAGTCGGCGATCCGCGCGGGCAATGACGCGCTGCTTGCCGCGCATGTGTTCGAGGCGCTGCGCTTCGACCCCGTGAACCCTATCATCTACCGCCGCGCAACGCGGACCAGCGTCATCGCGCGCGGCACGCTGCGCGCGCGCGCCATCCCCGCCGGCACCATGGTGCTGGCCGCGAATCTGTCCGCCATGTTCGACCCGATGGCGCTGGACGCGCCCGACGCCTTCCGCACCGACCGTCCCTGGGGCGACTACATGCTGTGGGGCTACGGCATGCACAGCTGCTTCGGCGCGCAGATCAACCGCGCGGTCATCCCCGCCATGCTCAAGCCGCTGTTGCGCCAGAAGAAGCTGCGCCGCGCAACCGGCACGGCCGGCCAGGTGGACCGCGCCGGTACGCCCTTCCCCGCGCATTTCACG
>JAZKFA010000116.1:0-1632 GCA_040386655.1 Pseudomonadota bacterium
GGGTGCGGCGGCATGGCGTTAAAACTGGGCCTTCCCGGGTTCGGCTCAAGCCGCCATATTCGCCCAAGATGGGAACATTGCCAGAACTTTTCGCCGGCTGGTTCGCCGGGCGCGGCTGGACTCTGCGCCCCCACCAGGCGGCGCTGGTCGATGCCGCGGAGGCCGGGGAGAGCGCGCTGCTGGTCGCACCCACCGGCGGCGGCAAGACGCTGGCGGGCTTCCTGCCCTCGCTGCTCGACCTTCACGCGAAACCCCGCGCTGGCCTGCACACGCTGTATATCTCGCCGCTGAAGGCGCTCGCGGTCGACATCGCGCGCAACCTCACCGCGCCCGTCGAGGCGATGGGCCTGCCGATCCGCATCGAGACCCGCACCGGCGATACGCCGTCCAATCGCCGCGCCCGGCAGCGCGTGGCACCGCCGGAATTCCTGCTGACCACGCCCGAGAGCCTGGTGCTGCTGCTGATGCAACCCGAGGCCGGTCACTTCTTCGCGGGCCTGGACGCGATCATCGTCGATGAGATCCATGCGCTGGCGGGGACCAAGCGCGGCGACCAGCTCGCGCTGTGCCTCTCGCGCCTGGCCACGCTGGCGCCGAAGGCGCGCCGCGTCGGCCTCTCCGCGACCGTCGCGCATCCGGAGCCGCTGCGCGCCTGGCTCTCGCCGACCGCGCGGCCCGAGGATGTGCGGCTGGTGACCGCTTCCCCCGGCGCCGCGCCGATCCTGGGGATGCTGCTGCCCGAGGGGCACCTGCCCTGGGGCGGCCACATGGGCCTCGCCTCCATGCCCGAGGTGTATCGCCGCATCGAGGCGGCGGGCGTCACCATCGTCTTCGTCAACACCCGCGCCCAGGCGGAGCTGTGCTTCCAGGCGCTGTGGCGGCTGAACGAGAAGACCCTGCCCATCGCCATGCACCATGGCAGCCTGCAGATCGAAACCCGCCGCAAGGTGGAAGCCGCGATGGCCGAGGGCCGCCTGCGCGCGGTGGTCGCGACCGCCTCGCTCGACCTCGGCATCGACTGGGGGGCGGTGGACCAGGTGATCCAGGTCGGTGCGCCCAAGGGCGTGTCGCGGCTGCTCCAGCGCGTGGGCCGCGCGAACCACCGGATGGACGAGGCCTCCGCCGCCATCCTGGTGCCCGCCAACCGCTTCGAGGTCATCGAATGCGCCGCCGCCACCGAGGCCGTCGCCGCCCATGACCTCGATGGCGAGGCGCCGCGGCCGGGCGGGCTCGACGTGCTCGCCCAGCACATCCTGGCCATGGCGTGCTCGGGCCCCTTCCACCCCAACGCGCTGTTCGCGGAGGTCTCGGCCTGCGGACCCTATGCGGCGCTGACGCGGCGCGATTTCGACGACACGCTGCGCTTCGTCGAGGATGGCGGCTACGCGCTGCAGGCCTATGAGCGCTTCCGCCGCCTGTTCCGCGATTCCGAGGGCATGGTGCACCTGCGCGATGCCCGCTCCGCCCTGCTGCTCAAGCTGAACCTCGGCACGATCGTCGAGGCGCCGATGCTCAAGGTGCGGCTGCGCGGGGGCGGCATCCTGGGCGAGGTGGAGGAATACTTCGCCGCCACGCTGACGCCCGGGGACTGCTTCCTGTTTGGCGGCCAGTTGCTGCGCTATGAGGGCATCG
>JAZKFA010000117.1:0-14377 GCA_040386655.1 Pseudomonadota bacterium
ACAAGGCGCTGCTGCTCGGCATCAAGCCCGAGAACATCTTCATCGACGACCTGCGCGAGGAATTCGTCCGCGACTTCGTCTTCCCGATGTTCCGCGCCAATGCGCTGTATGAGGGGATGTACCTGCTCGGCACTTCCATCGCGCGGCCGCTGATCGCCAAGCGCCAGATCGAGATCGCGGAGCTCGTCGGGGCCGACGCCGTCGCCCACGGCGCCACCGGCAAGGGCAATGACCAGGTCCGCTTCGAGATCGGCTACTACGCGCTCAAGCCCGACGTGAAGGTCATCGCGCCCTGGCGCGAATGGGACCTCAACAGCCGCACCGCGCTGATCGCCTTCGCCGAGCAGCACCAGATCCCCATTGCCAAGGACAAGCGCGGTGAGTCGCCCTTCTCCGTCGACGCCAACCTTCTCCACTCCTCCTCCGAGGGGAAGATCCTCGAGGAGCCGTGGGACGCGCCGGACGAGATGGTCTGGCAGCGCACGATCAGCCCCGAGAACGCGCCCGACAAGGCGACCGAAATCACCGTCGAATTCGAGCGCGGCGACGCCATCGGCATCAATGGCGAGCGCCTCTCGCCCGCCACGCTGCTCACGCAGCTCAACACCCTCGGGCGCGAGAATGGCATCGGCCGGCTGGACCTGGTGGAGAACCGCTTTGTCGGCATGAAGTCCCGCGGCTGCTACGAAACCCCCGGCGGCACCATCCTGCACGTCGCGCACCGTGCGATGGAATCCATCACGCTCGACCGCGAGGCCGCGCACCTGAAGGACTCCATCATGCCGAAATACGCGGAGATCCTGTACAACGGCTTCTGGTTCTCGCCCGAGCGCCGCATGATCCAGGCCCTCGTCGACGAGAGCCAGAAGAGCGTCTCCGGCACCGTGAGGCTGAAGCTGTACAAGGGCAACACCATCGTCACCGGTCGGCAGTCGCCCAACAGCCTTTACTCGATGAAGCACGTCACCTTCGAGGATGACCAGGGCGCGTACGACCAGTTCGACGCGCAGGGCTTCATCAAGCTGAACGCTCTGCGGCTCAGGCTTGGGGCGATGGCGGGGCGCAAGGGCGGGGCGCTGTAGAAGCAAGGCCGGGGAAAGGAATTTCCCCGGACCCCATTCTTTTGTTTTTGCCTCCCTGGTGCTGTCTGGGAAGGGGGCACTCACATCAGGTCGCGGAATGCGGCCAGGAACATGCGGACATCCTGCTCGTCGTTGTAGACGTGCGGGCTGATGCGCATGCGGCCGAGGCGCGGCGCCACATGCACCCCGCGTGCGGCGAGCGCATCGATCATCCCGGCCGGCATCCCGCCCGGAAAGCCCAGGCTCAGGACATGGGGAGCGCGCAGGCGCGCATTCGGCACCTCGACGCCCATCCCCGCGAGACCTTCGGCGAGCAGGCCGTTCAGCCAGGCCAGCCGCGCGGTGATCGCGGCGGTGCCCCAATCCGCCATCATCTCCATACCCACCGCGGCCATCTCCAGGCCCACCAAGTGGTCGCGCTCGCCCATGTCGAAGCGCTGGGCGCCCTCCACGTAGCGAAGGTCTGCGAGGTAGGGCGTGGCCTCGGAGGACACCCGCTGCCGCGCCGCCGCCGTCTGTTCCAGCGGCAGGCCTCCCTGCTGGCGCTTCGCGACGTACATGAACGCGCGCCCATAGGGGCCGAGCACCCACTTATAGGTCGGGAAGATTAGTACATCGGGGTCGAGCGTTGTGACATCGATTGGCAGCACCCCGGCATGGTGCGTGGCATCGACCAGCAGCATCGCGCCCGCCGCCTTCACCGCCGCACCCACAGCGGTCAGGTCCACCAGCCCGCCATCCGCCCAATGCACCGAGGAGATGGACGCCAGCGCAAGCGGCGCCGCCCCCGGCCGCGCGATCGCCGCCAGCAGCGCCGCCGTCCAGTCGCCATCGGCAGGACGCGCCACCGTCTCGACCGTGAAGCCGCCCTCGGGCGCGCGCTGCAGCCATTCCAGCACCGGCGAGGAATGGTCGTCGCCCAGCACCAGCACACGGGTGCCGGCCCGCACCGGCAGGATGCGCCCGGCGACCGCGACGCCGTAGGAGATGGACGGGATCAGCGCCACATCCTCGGGCGCAGCACCGATCAACCTGGCCGCGGCGGCGCGCGCGCGGGCGAACTGCCCCGAGATGTGGGCGGCCGTGATGCTCCAGGGCCGCGCCTTGCGCTCCACCCCCGCATGGCCGGCTGCCTGCACCGCCTTGGGCAACGGGCTCCAGGAGGCGGCATTGAGGTAGGCGACGTCGCGCGGAATGTCGAAGGCGTCGCGCTGGCAATCGAGCATGGCTGCATTCCCGGGGTGGTCGCGCCAGACTGCGCCGCGCGTCGCAGGCAGGCAACGGGGCGCGTCCGTAGCGATCTGCGCGGAGGAAGGCAACAGCCTCTCAATGCGCGGCCTTCTTCCTCGCGTGGCGGCCGGTATCCGCATTTCATCCACAGGCCCATCCCCAGTTTCGGTGGATAAGCGGCGATCATCCGGAAGGGCCTTGCCAGCCCCCCCCGGTGCCATGCGAAACGCATTGCTGGCGGGACATGATCCATGACGCCGAAAGCCCGGGAGGCGCGTTACGTCACGATGGAGCAGTTGTGGGCTGAATACGGCGCGCTTGCCTATGTGATCGCCTTCGGGTGGTCCTTCCTCGAAGGCGAGACCTTCGTCATCTTCGCCTCCGCGATCGGCCGCACCACGGGCCTGGTCAATCCCTGGATCCTGATGGGCTCCGTCTGGATCGGCTCCTTCCTGGGCGACCAGCTCTGGTTCCTGCTCGGCCGCCGCTATGGACCCTATGCGCTGCGCAAGATCCCTGGTGCGGAGAAGCGCATTGCGGTCGCGACCGGCTTCCTCGCGAAGTACGGCGATGTCTTCGTGCTGTCCTTCCGCTTCATCTATGGCATTCGCAACGTCGCCTCGGCCGCCTGCGGCATCGCGGGGATGTCCTTCCCACGCTTCGCGACGCTGAACTTCATCGCGGCCGGGCTTTGGGCCAATGCCTTCGTCTGGGTGGGCTGGTTCGTGGGCGGCTTCTTCACGCCCAGCCAGATCGCCCATGGCATCGGCGGCATCGGTCTGGCCGTCTTCGTCTTCTTCATCGCGCGCTACTTCATCCAGCGCCGCAACCGCAACCGCATGGCACGCGTGCGCGAAGCGGCCGAGGCCGCCCAGCCGCCCCAGGCGCTGCCGGAACGCGAAAGGGCCTAGGATCACGATCCGTCCTTCGGGGCGGATTTCGTGCTCTGCCCTGGCCGCCGCGGCGGGCCGCATCTGGACGCTCGCCCGCCACCCGCCTACTCATGCCGCCAAGGCGCCCACTCCCAAGGCGTGCCGCAGGAGGATCACCGCATGTACCAGGACACGCTGCTGCACATCGGGGGCGAATGGCGCCCCGCCCGTTCGGGCCGCACCATCGCCGTGCTGAACCCCGCCACGGAAGAAGTCATCGGCCAGGTTGCCCATGCCGGCCGCGACGACCTCGACGAGGCGCTCGACGCCGCCGAGAAGGGTTTCGCCACCTGGCGCAAGGTCTCGGCCTATGACCGCGCCAAGGTGATGCGCAAGGCCGGTGACCTGCTGCGCGAACGCGCGGGTGCGATCGCCGAGCTGATGACCATGGAGCAGGGCAAGCCGCTGGCCGAGGGCAAGGGCGAAGTCCTCGCCGGCGCCGACGTCATCGACTGGTTCGCCGAGGAATCCCGCCGCGCCTATGGCCGCGTCATCCCCGCCCGCGGCGAGGGCATCTACCAGCTGGTCGTGAAGGAGCCAGTCGGCCCCGTCGCCGCCTTCACGCCGTGGAACTTCCCGATCAACCAGGTGGTGCGCAAGCTCTCCGCCGCGCTGGCCACGGGATGCTCGATCATCGTCAAGGCACCGGAGGAGACCCCCGCCTCCCCGGCCGAGCTGATCCGCTGCTTCCTCGATGCCGGGGTGCCGGCCAACGTCATCGGGCTCGTCTATGGCGTCCCTGCCGAGATCAGCGAATACCTCATCCCGCATCCCATCATCCGCAAGGTGACGTTCACCGGCTCCACCCCCGTCGGCAAGATGCTGGCGGCCTTGGCCGGGCAGCACATGAAGCGCGCGACGATGGAGCTGGGCGGCCACGCCCCGGCCATCGTGTTCGACGATGCCGACCTCGACCATGCCGCGAAGACGCTGGCGTTTGCGAAGTTCCGCAATGCCGGTCAGGTCTGCGTCTCGCCCACGCGCTTCCTGATCCAGGAAGCGTCCTTCGCGCCCTTCGTCGAGCGCTTCACCGCGCATGCCAAGGGCCTCAAGGTCGGCCCCGGGATGGATGCGGACACGCAGATGGGTCCGCTCGCGCATGACCGCCGCATCCCCGCGGTCGAGGCGCTGGTCGCCGACGCCCGCAAGCACGGCGCGGATGTGCGCACCGGCGGCGAGCGCATCGGCAACAAGGGCTATTTCTACGCTCCGACCGTGCTGACCAACGTGCCCAAGACCGCGCGCATCCTGAACGAGGAGCCGTTTGGGCCGGTGGCCATCATTTCCTCCTTCCGCGACCTCGACGAGGTGGTGGAGGAGTCGAACCGGCTGCCCTTCGGCCTCGCGAGCTACGCTTTCACGCGCTCGGCCAAGACGGCGAACGCCGTTGCCTCGCGGGTTGAGGCAGGGATGATGACGATCAACCACCTGGGCCTCGCGCTGCCGGAGGTGCCGTTCGGCGGCACGAAGGACAGCGGCTATGGCAGCGAGGGTGGGTCGGAGGCGATCGAGGCCTACCTGAACACGAAGTTTGTGAGCCAGGCCGGGCTGTAGCGACAGGCGGTGTCCGGGGCGACTGCCCCGGACCACCCTTCGGCTATTTTTAGGATAATCTTCTTGCTGACCCGATGAGCGCTGCCGTAGTCTTCCTCATCAGCGGCGGCACCGCGGCTATCTGCGCGGAAGCCACGCCGAAAGTAAGAATGTCTTACTTTCCGGGAATTTCCCTTAATTCGCAGAGAGATAGGCCGGTGGTACGAAAGTAAGAATTCCTTACTTTCGCGCGAACACCCGCTCTACCGAAAACCAGTTCTGGCCGGACGCGCGGCGGTAGCTCTGCCGATCGGTCATCTCGCGCACCAGGAACATCCCAAGGCCACCCAGCGCGCGCATCTCCAGCGGTTCGTCCATATCCGGCGGGTCCTGCGCGGTGGGGTCGAAGGGCGCGCCATTGTCGATGGTGGTCAGCCGCACCGCCACGCCCTGCGCTAGCGCGGCGCTCGCGACCTCGACGGTGAACTGCGCAGGCTCGCCCTCCGGCCAGGCGCAGCGGGCGATGTTGGTGATGATCTCCTCCGCGACGAGGCGCAGTTGCAGCGCCTCGGCCTCCGTCGTGCCGGTGGCGCCCAGGTGCTCCTCGATCGCGTCGAGCGTCTGCGCGACATCGGCCGCGGCACGCCCACAGCTAAGCCGCAGCTCGCCCATATCAGTGCCCTGCGATACGGCGACGTTGAGCATCGATGCCCGCGGACACCATCGGTCTATTCCCCTGCCTGTCGGCGCCGTCGGGCATCGGTCCAGACCCTCTCAGGCCGCGAGTGCTGCGAGCGCGGCCGGTTCATCCTCGCGGATGGTGACGACGCGGTCGAAGCCGGAGATCGCGAAAACCTCGCGCACCGCCGGCTGCAGGCCGAACAGCACCATCGCCCCGGCCGAGGATTTCGCGAGCTTGGCCGCCATCAGCACCACGCGCAGCCCGGCCGAGGAGACATAGGCGACCGCATTCATGTCGAAGGCCACCCGCTTGCCGCGCTTCACCTCGGCGGTCAGCGTGCCTTCGGCCTGCGGGCTGGTCAGGGTGTCGAGCCGCCCGTGCAGCCGCTGCACCAGCACCTCGCCCTTGGTCTCGATCGTCACGTCCATGCCAATGCCTCCTGTTGCGGCGCGTCCGCGCCCTGATCCTCGCCGCGCCATGACAGCGCGAGCATGGTGATGTCGTCGGCCTGCGGCTCGCTGGCGGCGAAGTGCTCCACCGCCTGGCGCACGGCGTCGAGCAGGGGTGCCGGCGCGCGCGCGGCCTCACGCATCACGTCCGCGAGGCGCTCATCGCCGAACAGCTCCTGGCCGGGGCCGATCGCCTCGGTCACGCCGTCGGTGAAGAACAGCACGTGGTCGCCTGGGATCAGCCGATGGCGCCTGTCATCGAAGGCGAAGCCGTCCATGACGCCGAGCGCGATGCCGTCCGGCAGCGTCAGCTCGCCCTCACCCCCATCGGCGGCGCGTAGGCGCGGCGCGTTGTGGCCTGCATTGGCGTAGGTGAGCACGCCGGTCGTGCAGTCGAGCACGGCGACGATTGCAGTCGCGAACATCAGCGTCGGGTTGTCGGCGGCGAGCGTGTCATTGGCCTGGGCCAGCGCCTCCGCCGGGCTCGCGCCGCGCCCGATTGCCGCACGCAGCAGGCTGCGCGCCATGGCGATAAAGATCGCCGCGCCGACGCCCTTGCCCGAGGCGTCGCCGATCATCAGCGCGAGGCGATGCTCATCGAGCATGAAGACATCGCAGAAATCGCCGCCGACTTCCTTTGCCGGCAGCATGGTCGCGTGCAGGCGGAAATCCGCACTCTGCGGGAAGACGGTCGGCACGGAAGAAAGCTGCAAGCGCCGCGCGACATCCAGCTCCTCGCGCATGCGGCTGAGCTGAGTGCGTTCCTCCAGCGCCTGGCGCACCAGGTCGAGATCGCGCGTGCGCTCGGCGAGCAAGGTCGCCATTTCACGATGCTGCTGCGCGACATGGCCCGACAGGCGGGCAAAGGCCGGCGCCAGCGTCGCGCCCTCAACCCCGAGCAGGCCCAGGATCTCGCTGCGTTCGCGCCCTTCCAGCACGTCGGCAAGACGCGCGATCTCGCGCCCGATCACCGCGCGCTCGCGGTGGCCGGCGAGCCGCGCGCGCGCCTCCAGCCGGTCGAGCGTGAGCGTGTTCGCGCGCAGCGATTCCAGCGCCTGGCCGATGGCGCCCACCTCATCCCCTCGCGGGCCGATGGCGGCGGAGGCGAAGATGTCGCCCTGGGCCACAGCCTGCAGCGCGCGCGCGAGCTCGGTCAGCGGATCCAGCGCATCGCGGATAATGCGATACAGCGCGAGGCACGTGGCGGACGCCGCGATCACCAGCAGCGCGCCGGCGAGCAGCAGCACCAGCTGCCGCGCCTGTGCCTCGGCCGTGACCTCGGCCATCACCTGGATGTCGCCGATGGCCGCACCGGCGGAATTGAGCAGCCGCATCGTCTCCGTGCGATAGATGCGCCCCTCGCGCTTCACGGTGCCGCCCGCCTCGCCCAGCAGCCAGGAGGCCGAGGCTGCGAGCGGCACGCCGGCATGGTCGCGCAGCAGCGCGGCGGCACCCATGGAATGCGCGATACGATGGAGCGCCACTTCGCCGCCTAGGCTTGCCGACAACACCCCGCCCGGGCTGAGACCCAGGCTCACCACCAGGACCAGCCCCTCGGCAGCGCTGGTCTCGAAGCCCACACGCAGCGCGTCGGCATAGATCTCCCGCACCAGGGCGGCGGTGCCGCTGATCAAGGGCTCCGCGGCGGCGGGTGCGGCGGCCAGCCATTGCCCCTGCCCACCCAGCAGGTCGAGCCGCGCGATCGAGGTCTCGTCGCGCAGCGCGCCCAGGCGCTGGCGCAGCGCCTGCTCGTCACCGGACGCGCGGGCGGCGGACAGCGCCGCGTCGCGGGCGACGCCGCGCAGCGCCTCGGCCAGAGGTGCGGCAGCCGACTCCATCGCTTCGCGCACCGCATTGGCCTGCACCGTGGCGCGCAGCGAAGCCGCGCGCTGTTCGCCATCGCGCAGGACAAGCCAGGCCGGCAGCGCGACCGAGGCGGCGACCAGCAGCGTCGCAAGGGCGAACAGCAACAGGATGCGGGCGCGGAGCGACATCACCATCAGACCGCCTCCGCCACGCGCAGCAGGCCCACGGGCGGATAACTGCCGAGACGGCGAGCCGTCTCCATCCGGATCAGGAAGGACAGCCGTGTCAGGGTCTCAACCGGGATGGATGCGGGGTCACGACCCTCGCGCAGGATCTGCACGGCCTTGAAGGCCGAAAAGGCGCCGACGCTGTAGTAGCGGCTGACCAGGCCCGCGAGGCCGTCGGCGAAGAGCACGAAGCGCTCGGATGCGGAGAAGCAGGGCAGGCCCGCGGCGAGCGCGCCCTGGGTCAGCGCCTGGCGATGCTCGTTGAGGAAGGTATCGGGCGGGATGTAGAGCCAGTCGACCCCCGCCGCGCGTGCTGCGGCGACGCAATCGGGGATGGAGGCCGGGTCGGGCCGGCCCTGACCATCAAGTGCGACGGGCAGCGAGAGCAGCGCCTCTCCGAGCTGCGCGCGCATCTGGGCCACGACGGAAAGCGAATTGCTCTCGCGCGGATTGAACACGGCAGCGACGGTGCGGAAGGCGGCGTAGCGCCCCATGGCGCGGAGCTGCACATCGACCGGGGCGATGTATTCGGTGCCCGTCACCGCACGTCCGGGTGCTTCGCGCGAACGGACCAGGCGATTGCCGGCGGGGTCGGTCACGATGGAGAAGACGGCGGGGAAGTCGCGCAGGGTGCGCCCGTCATCCGGCGCATCCCAGGGGCCAAGCACCGCGAGTGCAAGCGAGGTGCCCCACACATGCACCAGGTCGGGCCGAAGCTCCCGCGCCTCCGCGATCGCGCCCGGCACGCGGGTGAGGTCCTGCGCCATGTCGCGAATGATGAACTCCACAGGGATACGCCGCGCGGCGAAGTGGTCGCGGAAGCCGTCGCAGGCCTCCTCCCAGCCGCGGAACAGCAACATCAGGATACGGTAGGGCCGCTGCTGCGCGAGCGCGCCACCGTTCGCGAGGAATGGCGTCGCGAGCAGCGCGCGGCGCGCGAGAGTGTCAGCGCGCATGCCAAATCCCCCAGCGCGGCAGCAGCGCCAGCGCGTAGCCGAGTGCGGCGGCGAGCGACACCGCGCCGAGCACCAGCATGGCCTGGGCGCCCCCGCCCAGCGTCAGAAGGGCCGCCGCCGCCGGCGGGCCAACCACGCTGCCGAATCTCTCCGCCAGACGCAGGAAACCCAGCATCGCGGCCGAGGGCGGCGCCCCGCGCGCGAGGCTCAGCCCGGGGATGATCGCCAGCATCGGCGCCGCCGCCAGCCCCTGCGAAATGCCGGTGATGATGATGGCCGCGGGTAGGGCGAGATCCGTCTCCAGCCACAGCGGCAGCAGCAGACCCAGGCCATTGGCGATGCCCGCCACCGCGATGATCAGGCCGCCGCGCCCGGTGCGGTCGGCGAGCCAGGCGCCGATGGCGATGGCCGGCAGCATGCACAAACCATAGAGCATCACGTGACGGCCGATCGCGGCCTGGCCCAGCCCGGTTTCGCGCAGCGCCAGTGGTGCGAGAAAGAATATGAAGCCACCAAGCAGGATCTTGGCCGGGATCGCGGCCAGCAGCACCAGTGCGACGAAGCGCGGCTCCGACATCGCCGCCCGCGCGCTGCGCCACAGACCGGGCTGTTCCACGGCTGAGATATCGTCCCGCTCGAACTCACGCCAGACCAGCACGGCTAGGCCCAGGACCAGCAGCGCGGAGACACCGAAGGTCATCGCGAACCCGACGCGGTCGGCGACCACGGCGCCTATGGCGGTGCCGCAGACGGCGCCCGTCATGACAGCGCCGGTGAACCCGCCCAGGCTTTGTGCCACGCGGCCGCTGGGGGCTTCCTGAGCCAGGTGCACCTGGCAGGCGATGGTGACGATGGCGTAGCCCGCGCCGGCCACCGCACGCGCCAGCGCGAAGCCCGTCGCGTCCTGCATCACCGCCGCCGCCGAGTGGCCCGCCGCCGCGATCAGGATGCCGCGGATCATCGCCGAACGTGCACCGTGCCGCGCGACGATGGCGCCGCCCCACGGCGTCATCAGCGCCACAGCCGCGACGAAGGTCGCGATCGGCAGGGCGGCCGCGAAGGTGGTCCCTCCACCGGACAGGCTCTGCGCATGGAGCGGGATGAAGGAGGTGGAGAGCTGCTCGGCGAAGACGAACAGGAACAACGGCAACCGCGCCGAGGCCGTGCCCGCGCCCAGACGCGCGACCTGGGCAGGGCCGAAGCTGAGGCGTCCGGCGACGTCGCCCAGCAGCGCCTGCGCGCGGCCGCCGGCATCCTGCGCCAGCCATACCAGCCGGGACCAACGGTCGTTCATTCGACGCACGAGCACGTTGAGGTGGCGCGCGACGCGCCCAGCCTCCGCACCGATGCCGCCATCGGCTTGCACGGTCCAGTCGCCCGCAGCCAGGCGCTGCTGCACGCGCAGCACCATCCCGATTGGCGCGGTGACCGTGCCAGCCACAATGAAGCGAAGGAATTCCGAGGTCGCCAGCAGCACCACCAGCAGCACCATGAAAATGTCCCAGCGCATGTCGTCGAGGGCGGATTCGATGCGCACGCGGTCAATGCCCACATGCACCCACGCCACAAGCCTGCCGGACTCGCGCAGCGGCACCGCCACGTCATGGTGGCGGCCAAGCAGGCGAGTGAGGCTGGGTGCTTCCGCCGCCTCGGCGGGCAGCGGCGGCATGGCGTCCGGCACCGTCCCTGACGCCGCGATCGACGCGCCGTTCGCGCGGGTCAGCAGCACATAGGCAAGCCCGGCGCGCGCTGAAAACAGGGCGGAAAGATAGTCCTCCGTGCCGGTCAGCCGGTCGAACGGCACGCCGAGGTCGAGCGCGCGTTGCAGCGTCCCTGCCCCGATGCGGCCGACGACCAGTGCCTCGCGCTCGAGCTCGGGGCGGACCTGGTCCTCGAAGGCGCGCAGCGCGGTGTGCGAGACGAAGCCAACCGTCGCGCACAGCAGCAGCACCGCCAGCGCGATGACACGGCCGGCGAGCCGCGGCGAGGGCGAGGGCGCCGGCCTCGCGGCGGGTGTGGGCGGCACCGGCAGAATCACGTTCACGCCTCCACCTCCTCCGCTGCGCCGGCTTCGAGACGCTGCTCCGCGTCTTCCAGAATCGCGCTCGCCTCGGCAATCGCGGCCTGCAGCACCACGGCGCAGGGCTCCTGCGCGGCATTTGGCTGCATCGCGGCTTCTATGCGCGCGAACCAGCGCCGGGTCTGCTGCGTCAGCACATGCACGCCGATCACACTAAGCGGCACCGCGAGCGCGAGCGCGACCAGGCTGGCGCTAATCATCGCGAGCAATGCTGCGACCAGCTGCTCATCGACGGCGGCGCGGGTGTAGGACAGCAGCAGGCCGCCCTCGGATTGTCCGTGGCCGTTGACGATCGGCACGCCAATGTTGTGCCGAGCGCCGTCGCGGAAGCGCCAGGCGCCGCTGATGCCGGCGCGTGCCAGCTCGGGCGCGGTGCCGCCCAGGCGCTGGCGGTCGGTGTCGAACAGGATGGCGCCATGCGCATCCACAACGCTCAGCCCGGCGATCAGCGGCTCGGCGGAGCGAGCGCGTTCCAGCAGGGCCTGCGCGCCGGGGATGGTGGCCAGCCGCACGCCGAGCGCGAGGCCGTTCTCCAGCGTCTCGCCGAGGTCACCGGCGACGATCTCCAGCACGCGCGCCTGCTGTTCGAGCAGCAGGCGTTCGAACTTCAGCACGTTCATCGCGACCGCCAGGCCGCAGCCCAGCATCAGCATGCCGGCAAGCACGGTCGCGAGCCGCGCGGCGAAGGAGAGGCTGCCATTCATGCCGCCGCGACCTGCGCTTCGGGGGTGCCGTCGAAGGCTTCAGCGAGCACAGTCGCGTAGTCGCGCGCGGTCACCAGCGGAATGGGCAGGCCGGCGAAATCCGCCTCGGCGGGGAAGCGCCAATAGGCGCCGCCGGATGGCTGCGGCCGTTCGGCCAGGTCTTCGCCACGCATCAGACGCATTGCGCGCGCCGCTGCGATCTCGGCACCGGCGCGATACAGCGCCGCGCTGTGCCACAGAAGGGACCGCCGCAGATCCGTCTGGACAGTCGCCACGCCGAGGATCGGGCCGGTGTCGATGCCGCGGTCGACAACGCGATGGACGGTGCAGTGCAGGGACCGCTCGCCGCGCGCCACCTGCCAGAACGGCGCAAACAGCCCGCGATAGCCGGGCAGCGCGCCGGGATGGACGTTGATGATGCCCATCGGCACCGCATCGATCACACGCTCGGGAAAGATAAGGCTGAAGCGCACGGACAGCACCAGGTCCGGGCGAAAGGCCAGCAGGGTCGCCGCGCCGCCATCGCGCTTCAGGTTCGTGAGCGGCACCCAGGCATCCGGGTGCGGCACGCCGGGCACCTGGCGCTGCTGGGTGGCGAGCGCGTCGATGGCGATCTCGCGCTCAAGCAGCTTGAGCAGGCGCAGGCCAGGGATGTCGCCCTCGGCACCGCGGGTCTTGACCGAGCAGAAGAAACCCAGCTCCGCCGCGGGCAGCGCACGGGCAAGAACGCGGGCGGCGATCAGGCCGTGAATGTCCTTCTTGATGCAGATGGCGATACGCACCGCGGTCTCCTTGGCAGGCGGTGCATGATCGCAGTCAAAGGTGAAGAAGCCCTGAGCGGCGACGGCCCGCGCGGCTTCATGCTTTCTTCAGCCTGGCAGCCCCAAGCTCTCGTCATGGCACCCGATCATGCGCATGAGGTGAGCGGCGATCCTTGCGGGGATGCAGACCTTATCGCTGGCCGCTACGAGCTGCGCGACCAGATCGGCGCCGGCGCATTCGGCATCGTCCACGAGGTCTATGATCGCAGGCTCGGCCGCCTCGCGGCGCTGAAGACCATGCCGATCGGCGCAGTCGACAATCCCGAGGCCGCGGCGGACCTCCATCGGTTCCACCTGGAGGCGCAGGCCGTCGCGCGGCTGTCCCACCCGGGGATCGTCACCGTGCATGATTTCGGCGAGACCGGCGGCAATGCCTGGATCGTCATGGAGCTGGTGATCGGGGAGACGCTGAAGGCGGTGCTCGACCGCGGTGAGCGGCCCAGCGTCGCGGAATGCGTCCGGGTGGTCTGCGACCTGCTCGATGCGCTGCACTACGCGCATGGTCGGGGCATCGTTCATCGGGACGTGAAGCCGGCGAATATCCTGCTCGCGGTCGGGGCAGAGGAGGGGCTGGGCGCGGTACGCCTGGCCGATTTCGGCATCGCGCTGATGGGCGAGGCCGCATCCGCAGCGCCCGGTGAGATGGTCGGCACGCCGTCCACCATGGCGCCGGAGCAGCTGCGCGGGGACCCGGTGGATCGGCGCGCGGACCTCTGGGCGGTGGGCACCATCCTGTACGAGTTGCTGACCGGTCAGCGCGCCTTCGCCGGGGGCGTTCCGGCCATTTTTTCAGCCATCCTCACGCAGCAGCCCACACGGCCCTGCCTGCTTGTCCCATCGCTTCCTGCTGGATTCGACGCGGTGATCGAGCGGGCGCTGGCCAAGGCTCCGGCGGACCGCTTTGCGAGTGCCGGCGCGATGGCCGAGGCGGTGCGCGCCGCCGCCGCCGGAAAGCCCGCCTTTCGCCCGGCGCTGCCCGGTCTGGACCTAGCCGAAGCTATGCCCCTGCCGGCCAGGCCCCTGACGGTGGAACCAAGCGTGCGACTGATGTTCGGCAAGCTGCTGGCCGCCTTTGCGCTGGGTGCCGCGGCGGGTGCCGGGGCGATGTTCGCGGCGCTGCGCTGGCTAGCCTAGGAGCGGCGTTCAGAGGCCCTGGAACAGCTCCGTCCACACGTAGCGTTCGGCAAAGCTTGCCGCGATGCCGATGGCGCGCTGACTCCGTATGACCTTCTGCATCGCGCGGCCGCCAAGGGGATGCGGCGCTCAGTGATGGAGCCGCTCGACTTTGCGATCCGACACACATTGTGCCCTCATGCGGACGGCGCCGGCGGCGACCAGCCTCGCTGCACTTGCAGCGTGCGCCCCTTCGGGCGCGCTGCCTGCAAGACGGGCGCTACGTCATTGCGTCCAGCACCGGCGATCGCCGCGCTCAGGCGAACAGGTCGGCCGGCGCATCCCTGTACAGGCTCTCGCCCAGCTCCCGGCCGATCCGCGCCGCGTCACGACCATGGCCGTGCAGCGAACGTCGCATCAGGAAGGTGCCGTCCGGCCGCGCGACCAGGCCCTCCACCTCAATATTGCCGCCCGGCAGCACGCGCGCATGCCCGCCGATAGGCGTGTTGCAGCTGCCGTCGAGTGCGGCGAGCAGCGACCGCTCGGCGGTTGAGACGGCGCGCGCCGTCGGGTCCTCGATCGCGGAGAGCAGCTCCAGCAGCTCGTGGTCGTCGGAGCGCACCGTCACGCCGATGATGCCCTGGCAGCAGGCGGGCAGCATCACGTGCTCGGGTAGGACGATATCCGCCTCGCGCTCCAGATCGAGTCGCTTGAGGCCGGCATAGGCGAGCAGGCTGCCGGCGAGATGGCCTTCGCGCACGC
>JAZKFA010000118.1:0-16944 GCA_040386655.1 Pseudomonadota bacterium
TGGCACGGCCACTCGACCCCGACGACCTGCTCTCGCGCGACTTCGGAGGCCTCCGCCAGCTCGGCCTGGGCCGCAGCGCGCTCCCATCGGTGGAGCCCAGGCCCGAGGGCGCCGAACAGGGCGCAGCGACGGAAGACCTCGTGCTGGTCGGCTTCAGGCTGTCCGGCCAGGATTATGCGCTGCCACTCGACAAGGTCGCGGCCATCGCACGGGTGCCCCCAGAGATCACCGCGCTTCCGCGGTCCGGGGAGGCGATGCGCGGCGTCGTCGCCTACCGCGGCGGCTTGCTGCCGCTGGTCGCACCACATGTGCTTTTGGGACTGACGGAACCTGCCACCGCCAGTGCAGCGGCGCGGATCGTCGTGACCCGGTTCGGCACCGCCAGCGTCGGTCTGCTGGTGGACCGCACCACATCGATCTTCCGGGTGCCGGAGGCGGCGATCGATCCGGTGCCGCCCGTACTGGCGCTCGCGGCCGGCGACGCGTCGGTGGAGGCGATCTGCCGGCTGGATGGCGGCACTCGCCTGCTGTCGGTCCTGGCCCCGGCGCGGCTGTTCGACGCGGAGACGACATCGCGGATCATGGCCAACGCCCCCAGGGAGGACGCCTCGGTGACCAGCGATGAAAGTCAGTCTGAAGCAACGGAGCAGTTCGTCGTCTTTCGGCTGGCTGAGGAGGAGTACGGGCTGCCGATCGCAGCGGTCGAGGAGGTGGCGCGGCGGCCGGAGAGCCTGAGCCGTGTGCCGCGCTCGCCCGACTACATGGAAGGCCTGATGAACCTGCGCGGCGCCGTGGTTCCGGTGATCGACCAGAGCCGCCGGTTCGGCGCCACCACAAAGGCGGCGCGAAGCGGCGGAAGGATCGTCGTCCTGACGGTGGGCGGCCTGCGCGCCGGGTTCGCTGTCGACGAGGTCCGGGAGGTGCTGGCCGTCGCCGCCGGCGAAATGGCCCCGGCGCCTGACCTCGCAATGGCGGGGGCACCGCTATTCGACCGTGTGGCAACGCTCCGGCGCGACGGACGGATGATCCTGCTCATCGACCCGCAGGCGCTGCTGGATGCCGCCGAGCGCGATATCCTCGCCGCCCTGTCTGCCGTCGCATCCGCCAAGGCGCCCGGCCGGACCGGCGCAAGGACCGGCGCGGGTGCTCCAGCCCCGTGATCCGGCTTCTCGTCGTCGACGATTCAGCGCTGATGCGGCGCCTGCTCGGTGATGTGTTTCGGGCCGAGGGCGACTTCGAGGTCGTCACCGCGCGCGATGGCGCCGAGGCGCTGGAGACCGTCGCATCCTTCAAGCCCGACGTCGTGACGCTCGACGTGCAGATGCCGCGTATGGACGGCCTCGCTTGCCTCAATCGCATCATGCTGGAACGGCCTTGTCCCGTCGTCATGGTATCCGCGCTGACCGCGGCCGGGGCGGAGGTGACGCTGGAAGCGCTGCAACTTGGCGCGGTCGACTTCGTCGCCAAGCCCGGCGGCGCCATCTCGCTCTCGATCGACGAGCTGGGGCCCGTGCTGGTGGAGACGGTACGCGCGGCCGCCGGGGCGAAGCTGCGGAGCAGCCTGCGCCTGCAGGAACGCGTGCGCATGCAGACCGGCGGCGCCGCGGCGCCTTCTATCCGCCCGGCACCACGTGCCGACCTCCCCCCAGCGGAGTGCATCGTCCTTGTCGGCTGCTCGACGGGAGGACCGCAGGCGCTGGACACACTGCTTGGCCCGCTTTCCCGGACCTTCCCATGGCCGATCCTCATCGCCCAGCACATGCCCCAGACCTTCACCGGTCCGCTGTCGCGCAGGCTCGACAAGCTGACCGATCTGACGGTGATGGAGGTGACGTCGGCCGTGGGTCTGCAGCCGGGGCATGCGTATGTCGGCCGCGGTGGCGCCGACCTTGTCGTGAGCCGCCGGCCCGGCGGTCTTGTTGCCCTCGCGGCACCGGCCGCCCCCGCGCATCGCTGGCATCCCAGCGTCGATCGGCTGGTCACGAGCGCGCTGCAGCACCTGCCGGCGACGGCGGTGATAGGCGTCCTGCTCACGGGCATGGGCGACGACGGCGCCGCGGCGATGACGCGGCTTCGCGCCGGCGGCGGGCGGACCATCGCCGAGTCGGAGGACAGTGCCGTCGTCTGGGGCATGCCGGGCGAGTTGGTGCGTCTGGGCGGCGCCGAGGCCGTGCTGCCGCTGGAGGCGATTGCCGGGATGCTGCGCAGATGGGCGGCATGAGCCTGTCCGGCACGCCTGCCTTGCCCCTTTCGGCGCTGGAGATGCAGCGGCTTTGCGGCTTCATCTACGACCGGACCGGTATCTCCTACGGGGAAGCCAAGCGATACTACATCGAGCGCCGCCTGGCGCAGGGGCTGGAACGCACCGGCACGCGCCATTTCGCGGGCTATATGGCGATGCTGTCGATCGATCCGCGCGAGGCGGAGCTTCTGATCAACAGCTTCACCGTGAACGAAACCTACTTCTACCGCGAGGAGCACCAGCTCCGCTGCCTCGGTCGCGCCATGCTGCCGGAGATCGTCACCCGGCGAGGCCCCGGCGACCTCGTGCGGATCTGGTCGATGCCCTGCTCGACGGGGGAGGAGCCATACTCCATCGCCATATGGCTTCTGGAGAACTGGGCGCTGGTGGATGCCTACAACATCGAGATCGTCGGCTCCGATGTCGACACCGGCGCGCTGTCGGACGCGATGGCTGGCCTCTACGGCAAGCGCGCGCTGCACCGCCTTCCGCCCGATATCATCGAGCGATATTTCGAGCCGCCGCACGATCGCAAGCGGCGCATCATCCAGGATCTGCGTGAATCGGTGCGCTTCAGCGCGACCAACCTCGTCGATCCCGCCAGCATGGCGGCCCAGGGTCGCTTCGACGTCATCTTCTGTCGGAACGTCCTGATTTATTTCGATGACGCATCCCGGCTCGCCACGGCGGAGAAGCTGTTCGCGGCGCTCAACCCCGGCGGGTTCCTGTGCCTCGGCCACACGGAATCGATGAGCCGGATATCAGACCGGTTCACGGTGCGGCGTTTCGAGGAGGCCGTCGTCTACCAGCGGCCACTCGCGCCATGAACGACCTGATGGAGCAGTTCCTGATCGAGGGCAGCGAGCTGGTCCAGGTCGCTATCGACGACCTGATGGCGCTGGAGCGCGACCCCGCGGATGTGGCGCGCCTCGACAGTGCCTTCCGTGCCGTCCACACGCTCAAGGGTTCCGCCGGGCTGTTCGATCTCGTGCCGATGGGGCGCGTGCTGCATGCGATGGAAAACCTGCTCGAGCAGATCAGGGCCGGCGCGCTCACCGCCTCCGGGCGCGTGATCGACACGCTGCTGGAAGCCATCGCCGCGATCGAGGGCTGGATCGAGGCGATCGGCACCGATGGCGGTTTGCCGGCGGAAGCGCCGAGCCATGCCGCCACCTTGGACACGGCCCTGCGCGCGTCACTCCACCTCGATGCACCACCAGCCGACACCAGTGCCGCGCGAGTGCCGGACTGGCTGGTAGAGCTGCTCCTGACGGAGGCGACGACGCTATCCGCAGCAGCAGCGGCGGGCGATACGCTGACTGCGCTGCGCTACGTCCCCGCGCCGGACTGCTTTTTTCTGGGCGACGACCCGATGGCAGTGGTGCGCTCGGTGCCGGAGCCTGTCGTGCTCGCCATGACGCAGCGTGAAGCCTCGCCCGCTTCGGCACTGGATGTCTTCGCCTGCAACCTCATCATCACGCTGGTGAGCAGGGCACCCGCCGAGGCGATCCGGAGGGCCGTCCGGTTCGTCGCAGACCAAGTCGAGATCGCCGAGATCCCGCGCGCCACCGGGCCGGGCGCCAACCTGCCGACCAGCGCCGTGCAGCTTGGCGGCCGCAGCATGCGTGTCGACGCAGCGCGGGTCGATGGGCTGCTCGACCTGGTGGGCGAACTGGTCGTGGCGAAGAACCGCCTTGCCCACCTCGTCCACGCCGCCGGCCCGAGCATCGATCCCCAGCTGGCTCACGCGCTGGCTGATAGCCAGAACGGGATCGAGCGCCTGGCGGACGCCATGCACAGCACCGTCATGCACATTCGCATGGTTCCCTTGGCGAAGACCCTTCGCCGGTTTCCCCGCTTGGTGCGCGACGCTGCGGCGCAGCTCGGCAAGACTGTGCACTTCGTCATCTCGGGTGAGGCTGAGCAGGCCGATAAATCCATTGTCGACGGGCTGTTCGAACCGCTCCTGCACCTGCTGCGCAATGCGGTCGGGCATGGCATCGAGGACGGCACGCATCGCCTCGCGGCTGGCAAGCAGGAAGCGGGGCGCATCACCCTCAGCGCCCGGCGCCTTGGTGAAGGGCTGGTGGTCGAGGTTAGGGATGACGGCGCCGGTATCGACCCCGCGATCCTACGCCGGGTCGCGAAGGAACGTCACCTGCTGCCGGACGCCTCCATCGATGCTCTGGACGACACCAGCGCGATGGAACTGGTCTTCCTGCCCGGCTTCTCCACCGCGGCCGCGGTCACCAGCCTTTCCGGCCGGGGGGTGGGGATGGATGCCGTGCGCGCAGCGGTGGAGGCACTGGGCGGAAAGGTCATGCTGGACAGCCGGCCTGGAGCCGGCAGCACCATCCGCATCAGCGTACCGCAGGGCGCCGTTGCGACCGATCTGCTGACGGTGCAGGTTGCGGGTGAGCTATTTGGCATTCCCGTCGAAATGGTGTCGGAGGCTGCGCATGTTCCGGCGGACCGCATCCTACCGCTACGCGACGGAGAGGCGTTCGTCCTGCGCAATCGGACGCTTCCCCTGCTGCGGTTGTCCGTGATGCTCGGACTGCCTGCGCCACCGCGCCCGGAGCGTACCCGGGTGCTGATCGCCACGAGCCCATCCGGCCGCGTCGGGCTTGAGGTCGATGCTTTCGCTGAACGCATGGCGGTCCTGCTGCGGCCCCTGGATGGGCTGGTCGCGGGCATGCCGGGCATCCTCGGGACCGCGCTGCTCGGCGATGGGCGGGTGCTGATGGTGCTCGACCTGCCGGAGTTGCTGCCTTGAGCGTTCGGCTCGACAACGCAATCATTCGCCTCGAAGGCGAGTGCCGGGTGGAGGATGCCGAACCTCTCTACGCGATGCTCCAGGACAGTGTGGGACGCGGGGTTGATCTCTCCGCGGCAGGTCATTTGCATGCGGCTGTTGTTCAGGTGCTCGTTGTGGTTCAACCCGAGGTCGAGGGAACGGCCGCGGATCCCTTCACGGCGCAATGGCTGCTGCCACTGTTAAACTCTGCACGGTGAAGGTAAATTGGACCTTGCAATGACCGGATCATTTGTCTGGCGCCGCCTCGGCCCGACTTGGAGAACGCGATGACCACGGTCTTGATTGTCGACGACAGCAAGCTGGCCCGCATCGTTACGGGCAAGACGATCGCCGCATTGCAGCCAGACTGGGTCCGGGTCGAAGCCGCGAATGCGGAGGATGCACTGGCGCGGATCGCCGCGGGCGGCATGGACCTCGTGGTGCTTGACTACAATATGCCCGGCAAGGATGGGCTGGCGCTCGCCGCGGAACTGCGAAGCCTGCACCCGACGATGCCGATAGCTCTCATCACCGCCAATATCCAGGACGAGATCATCGCGCGTGCCCGCGCGCTGAACGCCGCCTTCGTGGCCAAGCCCGTCACCGAGGATGGCTTGCGCGGCTTCATCTCCGGCGCCGCGCTGCGGCTGCGGGCAGGTCCGCGGTGACGCCACCCGACATCGTCCTGGACGAACTTGAACGGGATGCGCTGACCGAACTGGTGAACATCGGCGTCAGCCGGGCCGCCGCGGGCCTGCGCAAGATGGTGGGCGAGGAAATATTGCTTTCCGTCCCCGCGGTGGAAGTCGTCGACCACCGCACCGCCGCCGCCCTGATCGAGGAGCGCGAGGGCGACGAACTGATCGCGGTCAAACAGGATTTTTCCGGCGCGTTCCAGGGCCGTGCCCTCCTGATCTTCCCGCACGCCAAAAGCCTGGACCTCGTGCGGGCGGTGGTCGGCGCCGAAATGCCGGTGGCCGAGCTCCTGGAGATCCAGCAGGAAGCACTGGCGGAAACGGGCAACGTCATCCTCAACAGCTGCCTCGCCGCCATGGCCAATATGCTGCGGCAGTCCGTGAAGATGTCGCTTCCGGAGGTGATCGCGGGCGGCGGCAGGGCGCTGCTCGCGTCCGACGCGTCCGACCCGTCCGATCCGGAGGGATTGGTGCTGTTCCTCTACATCAACTTCTTCGTCCGCGATCGCAGCATCCGAGGCTACATCGCCATGGTCATGGATCTGCCATCCCTGGCGGCGTTGAAGCTGCTCGTGGGTGATTTCATCGCACGTGTCATGGGTGACGACATCGGTCAGAGCGCGATCCCGCCGTGACCCCGCCCGGTCAGGAGAGCAGGGGCGAACAGGCGGCGTTGGATAGATTGCACGCCAGGCTGTCCTCCTCCGGGGTGATGGCGTCCTGGGACTGGGACATCCCGAGCGGCCGCATCCGCGGGGATGCCGGCTTCGCGACGCTCTACAGCTTGAACCAGGAACAAGCGGAGCAAGGCATCGCCGCAGCCGAGTTCTTCGCGATCATCCACCCGCAGGACCAGCCGCGGATCCGCCTCGGCGTGGGCGGCTTGCTTCGCGGAGCCGACGTATTCTCGAAAGAGTTCCGTGTGGTGCTGGGGGGCGGCAGGATCCGCTGGGTGCATGCCCGCGGCCGCTGCACGCGGGACAAGGTGGATCGTGCCGAGCGTTTCATCGGCACCCTCGTCGATATCACGGAACAGAAGCGCGTCGAGGAGAAGCTGCGCATCGCGCAGAGCGCGGGCGGCATCGGCACGTTCGAATACGTCCAGGGGTTCGCCACCGTCTCTGTTTCCGCGCATTTCTGTCGGCTGCTTGGCCTTCAGCCGGCGCAGGAACTGCCGCTGCGCACAATCAACCGCGTCCTTCATCCGCGGGATGCGCCGCTTATTTTCCCGAGCTCCATGCCGCCCGTCAGCGACATCAGCCAGGCCGAGTTTCGCGTCCGGCGTCCCGACACGGGCGAAGAGCGCTGGCTGATGCGGCGCGGCGAGACGGTCGAGGACACGGACACCGGCGAGCTGCGCTTCAGCGGCGTGATCTACGACATCACCGAGGGCAAGCGCGTCGAGGAACAACTCCGCCGCCTCAACGAGACGCTGGAGGAGCGTGTCGCCGAGCGCACGGCCGATCGCAACCGGCTCTGGCATCTGGCCGCGGATATCATGCTCATGGCGCGCTTCGATGGTACGATCACTGCCGTGAACCCGGCCTGTGTCGGCGCCTTCGGCTGGCCTGAGGAGGCGCTGGTCGGCCGCAACCTCTTCGACCTCGTTCACCCCGACGACCGCGCTTCCGCGCAGGGCGAGTTCGCCGAACTCGAACAGACGGAGACGCTGCGCAGGTTCGAAAACAGGCAGGGGACGCGGGACGGAACCTGGCACTGGATCAGCTGGTCCGTCACCTCGAGCCGCGACCTGATCTATGCCGTCGGACGCGACGTCACCGTGGAGAAGGCGCAGGCCGAGGCCCTGCAATTGACCGAGGAGCAATTGCGTCAGTCGCAGAAGATGGAGGCCGTCGGCCAACTGACCGGAGGCCTCGCCCATGACTTCAATAACCTGCTCACCGGCATCACGGTCAGCCTCGAGCTACTCAAGACGCGGATAGGGCAGGGGCGAGCGGCCGAGGCGGGCCGCTACATCGGTGCCGCGCAAAGTGCCGCCTCGCGCGCCGCTTCGCTGACACATCGCCTTCTCGCATTCGCGCGGCGACAGACGCTCGATGCCGTTCCAACCGATGCGAATACACTGGTCATGGGGATGCACGAACTCATCCAGCGGACGGTCGGCCCTGAGATCGCCGTCGACATCGCGCTGGACAAGGATCTCTGGCTGACCTGCTGCGACCCGAATCAGCTTGAGAATGCGCTGCTCAACCTCTGCATCAACGCACGCGACGCCATGCCCAGCGGTGGTCGCCTGACGATCGGCACGGCGAATTTCGTCGCCGATGCCCTGCACCAGAAGACGTTCGATTTCCAGGCGACGCATTACGTCGTGATCTCGGTTGCCGATATCGGCACGGGGATGTCGCCAGAGGTTCTCACCCGAGCCTTCGATCCGTTCTTCACGACCAAACCAATCGGGCAGGGGACCGGCCTTGGACTGTCCATGATCTATGGCTTCGCCAGGCAATCCGCTGGCCAGGTCAGGATTGATTCGCAGCTCGGAGCCGGCACCTCGGTTCGGATCTTCCTGCCCCGCTATTCGGGCCACGTGGCGGTCTCTGCGCCCTCGTCTGCTTCGGCCGTCGCTTATCACTCCGGTCAGGAGCGTACGGTGCTCGTCGTGGATGACGAGGTGAGCGTCCGCATGATGGTCGTGGAAGTCTTGTCCGAGCTTGGCTATGAGGTCCTTGAGGCTGCCGATGGCGCGGCTGCATTGAAGATCCTGGAGCCGGACGGCCAAATCGATCTGCTGATTTCCGATGTCGGACTGCCTGGAACACACAATGGAAGGCAGGTCGCTGATGCCGCGCGTGTGCGACGCGCGGATCTGCCTGTCCTGTTCATCACTGGCTATGATCAATCTGCCGCTGTGACCGGCTCAAGCCTCGAGAGCGGCATGCACGTCCTGCCCAAACCGTTCGGCATCGCAGATCTGGTCGCTAAGGTCGGCAGCATCATGGCCCGACAGTAACGCTGCTGTCCGACGCGGGCATCAATCCGCTCCCAGTGGAACTCGGAGCAGGAGCGCTCTGCGCATTGACCGCAGCGTGACCTCAGCGGCGGCGACGTACGGACGAGATCTTCGGCACGGCGTGATGGTTTCCCGACGACAGGGTGAGCTGGACCATAGGGTTCGTCGCGGCGTTGCTGTCGACGGGGTGTATCCAACGCGCAGCTTGGCGAAGCGCATCCGCCGAAGGTCCTTAACCCACGACCTCGCGCTCTCCTTTGGTCCCCTGCGCCTGTTCCCCGCGCCGGTGCTGGCCGGGCCCGTGGCCGGGCTGCGCCGGTGACGTGATGGACCCTAGGGAGGGTCCGCGCGCCGAGCTTGGAGATCGTCTTTGGAAAGGCTTGTGAATTTCCTGGATTGAACGCCGCCGTCAGGCGGGGCGACGCGGAGTAGCACAGCGCTCCAGCCCAGAGGCTCCACGTGCGGCGTCAGGGCCAGCGGCGGGGACGCCCGGCGCCCTGGCTCCCCGGCGGTCATGCCGAAATGCCGGCAGCCCGTTGCGGTGCTGGTGGAAGCTTGGCTGGGATTGGGTCACCTGCCGCGCGCACGCGCTCCCGCAGCTTCGGAAGGGGCGGCAGGTCTGTCAGCGCTTGAGCCATTCGACCGCTGCGGCCAGACTTTCGGCCGCCTTACTGCGCCGCGCTGGCTATCTCTTCGACGACGGCACGTGGCGACAGCTCCGCGTCGGAAATCGTCTGAACCCGTGCGAGCGGCAGGACAACTTCGACGATAAGTCCACCAGGCTCCCAGTGGCGCGCGATCGTGCCGCCCAGTTGACCGCGCATCGTGCTCTCGATCAGGCGGGATCCGAACCCCAGTCGCTCCGGCACCCTCGTGACTGGCGCTCCGCCCACTTCCGCCCAGCGGAGGCTCAGTGTGCCGCCCCCGCTCCCGGCACCTGCGCGGTCGAGGCGCCAGCGCACCTCCACCCTTCCGGCGGGGACCGACAGCGCACCGTGCTTGGCCGCGTTGGTAGCCAACTCGTGCATCACCATGGCCATCGGCTGGGCGGCCCTCGGGGCGATCGCCACGCGAGGGCCGTCGAGGCGAACCGCGTTCGGTGCGCCATGGAAGGAGAGTTCCGCCTCAAGCAGGGCGCGGAGGTCCGCAGGTCGCCATCCACGCCCGGCCAGCACCGCGTGGGAGCGGGCCAGCGACGCAATCCGGCCCTCCACCACCTTGCGGAACGCCTGAATGTCTTGCGCCTGGGACAGCCGCACCACGGACTGCACCACCGCCAGGACGTTCTTCGCCCGGTGGTCCACCTCCAGCACAAGCAGGCGCTCGTGTTCCTCGGCCGCCCGAGCCTTGGTGATGTCCTCGCCCGAGGATACCAGGGCGACGAAGTTGCCGGAGAGGTCCAGCAGTCGTGAATCGCGCCAGGCCACCAGCCGCTCCGTCCCGTCCGCCCGCAATACCGGGTTCTCATGGAGCTCCGACGTCTCGATCCGCCCGGTGACGACCGCATCGAAAGTCTCCCGAACCGCCGGTCGCAGCCGCTCCGGGATGAAGCTCTCGATCCAATCGCGCCCCAGTGCCTGATCTGCGTGATCGAGTCCGAGCATGTCCAGCCCGCAACGGTTGATCTTCCGCACCGCCCCATCGGGGCCAAGCACAACGAGCATCGTGCCCGCCACATGGAAGTAGAGGCGTGTCTGGTCACGCTCGGCGCGTAGCGTGGCGTCGGCCTGATGCACCGCCTCGCTCAGATGCTCGAACTCCACCACGCCGGACGGACGGTTTTGCCCCACGGCCTCCCGCCCACCGCTGGCCACCACCGCCGAAGCCCGGCGCGTCAGTGATGCCATCGGGGCGAGAATGCGCCGGCTGATCCAACAGGCGAGAACCAACGCCAGCGCGAGCGCGAGGATCCCGCCATAGGCCAGCGCCTTCACAGGCCGCCAGGCGGCCTCGTTGTAGGCCTCGATCGGCTCACCAAGAACGACCATCCAGCCGGGGGCAGAGGACAGGCGCTGGAAGGCGCTCAGCGATTCCTCGCCGAGACGGTTCTCGCCGCGCAGCAGGCCAGCGCCCCGCCCCGCCGTGCCCTCCACGACCCAGGGGAGAAGGCGCTGTCCGACAAAACGCTCGTGGTTGCTGGAACGGGCGACGACGACGTTGTTGCCGTCGATGACCGCTGCGAAAGAACCGTCATTCGCCTGCGCAGCGAGCAGTGCGACCAGGCGGGCGGGTTCCATGCGCGCGGCGAGCACGTAGCGGACCCCCCCATCCCGCTCGACCGGCACGGCGACGCCGACGACGCGTCGCCTCGAAGCACCCCCGATGCTCAGGTCGGTGACCAGGAACCTGCCCGTCTCGGCCACCCGTCCAAAGACTTCCGCCGAGGTGCTGTTCAAGGTTTCGCCCAGCGGCAGGCTGGTGTTGATGACCTGCCGAAGGGAGGCCGGGTCGAGTAGCAGGACGGCGGGCGTGTCGAGCGCTGCTGCGGCGCGCCGGGCCTCACGCTCGAAGGTGGCAAGGTCTGGATCCGGTCCGTCCAGCGTTGCCGACCCGGCGAGGGTCGCCAGACCGGAGCGGAACGTGTCGATTTCGGAGTCGACCGCCAGGGTCAGGGCGCGGACAGTGTCACGCAGGCTCTCCTTGAACGCTTCACGCTGAGCTTCGACTGCGGTCCAGACTGCCGCTCCGCCTGCGCCCAGCGCGGGCAGGAGGATCGCGGCCGTCAACGCGACAAGGTAGGTTCTAAGCTTGAAAGGACGGCCCTTTGCCGCCCGGGGAGCCGCCAGGTCGAGCGTAAGGCTCCCCCGGGGCGATCCTGCGCGGTCTTGAAGTTCGCTCTCGTTCTCTGCCACGCGACCCCCAAGCTGCCCGACCCTTAGAGTGAAATCGGGCGTGCGCACAGCGCTGTGATTCCCCACGCTGCCTTGGGACCTCCGTTAGAATGAGGCAGGGGACCTTGGACGCACACCACGGGCGCGGCGGTGGTGGTTCGAAGCGCGTCTCGTCGTGATACTGGCCAGCATGGCAAAGACGAATCGGCGCCCTGGTGATCAGCTCGAGACCTCCCTTTACGCTGCGGTGAAGGCTCACCTCGAAGGCCTCGGCTTTGTGGCGAAGGGAGAGATCTGCGGCTGCGACGTCGTGGCGATCCGCCTTGCTGACGAGCCGATTATCGTTGTGGTGGAGATGAAGCTGGCTTTCACCCTTGAACTCGTCCTTCAGGCGGTGGACCGGATGCCGATGGCGCACGAAGTCTGGCTGGCGGTGAGAGCCAGCACCCGCGGGCGAGATCGCGACGGCCGGGTGCAGAGGCTGTGCCGACTCCTCGGCTTTGGCTTGCTGCGTGTGGTAGCAAGCTCCGGCAGCGTCGAGGTCCTCTGCGAGCCGGGCCCCTACAGGCCCCGGTTCAACGAGCGACGGCGCAGCCGCCTGGTGGAGGAACATCGGCGTCGCGTCGGTGATCCCGCGCGTGGCGGCTCGACCCGGCAGCCCATCATGACAGCCTATCGGCAGCGGGCCCTTGCCTGTGCAGCCCAACTCCGCGACGGCCCGCAGCCAGTGAAGGCCCTTCGGTCCATGGCAGATGACGCGTCCGCCATCCTGCTGCGCAACGTCTATGGCTGGTTCGAGAGGGAGCGGCGGGGCGTCTACCGCCTGACAGCCGCGGGGCAAGCGGCGCTCGCGCGATGGACGCCGTCCGTGGCGATGGCTGTCAGCCCGGCGATAGCGCCGCTGTCCACGACAACAGGTCACCAATGAGGGTGAGGATTCCGCGGGACTTGGTTCTGCAAAGGAATCCGCGAGATCCTGTTCGCGTGCGTTCACTGTGATCAGGCAGACGCCCTTGAAGGGGGAACCAGGATGAACCCTCGGCATGGCATGGAGATCCGTGCCGCTAACGCCGGCGACGCCTCCGGCCTGGTGACCCTGCTGTCCAACGCGGGGCTCGTGATAAGCGCCAACGACATAGCCTTGCGGCTGGCTGCAATCCGGCAGAATGCCGGGACAACACTGATCGCGACGCAATGGGGACCTCCCAGTGGAGTCGTCATTCTCCACTGGTACTCGACGCTGGATGACCCCGGCCCGACGGCGCAGATCACGACCCTGCTGGTTGGGCGCGACGATCGGCGCCGTGGTGTGGGACGGCTTTTGCTGAAGGCCGCGGCGCAAGCGGCCCGCACAGCAGGCTGCGTCAGGCTCGAGTTGATCAGCGCCACTGAAAACGCGCCGCTCGCCGAGTTTTGCCGGGCGGCAGGCTTCGCCGAGGCTGGAACTCGCTTTGTGCGGTCGCTTCGCAAGCAGGCGTAGCGCCCAAGACCATCGTTCGGATGCGCCTAGGGCGAACTCCCGGGCGCCTCGGGGCGCGCGCGTGTCGCTCCGCCACCACCGAGGCGCCGAACCTCCTGCCGCAAGCCTGCGGTGATCTCATGGTCGGCCCCGAAGCTTGCCTCCGAGCCGGCGAGCGCTCGCCGCAGCAGCGCCTCACCCTCTGCGTGGCGTCCTGCGCGGAGCAGCGCCCGTCCCTGCTGCCCCTGGACAACGATGGTGTAGGGGTGCCGAGGGCCCACCGATTGCTCCAGGGCGGCAAGGGCACTGGCGATCATCGATCCCCCCTCGTCGGCCGAACCCCGGCGGATGCGCAACTGGCCGAGCTCGGCGCGCGTCACCGCGGTTTCCGGATGCGCAGCGCCGATCGTCCGCTCCCTGAGGTCCAAGGCCCGGCGCAGCACTGGCTCAGCCTCCTCCAGGCGGTTCCATCCGGCCAGCAGGACACCCATGGCGTGCAGCGGAAGCGCTGCGCGAACGTCGCCCGGTCCAAAGACGTTGCCGACCGACGCGGCGGCTTCCTGCAGCAGTGCCAGCGCTTCGTCACGGCCGTCCCTTTCCGCCAGAACCATCGCGAGGGATGACTGCGCCGCGGGCATCACGTTGCGGGCCGGCACATCCGACCGGCCATCGAGGAGCCGGAGTGCGCGGCGAAGGACGAGCTCGGCCTCGTCATTGCGCACCCGGAGGAGCAACAACGCGCCCAGCTGCACGAGGAGGTGCGGCTCGACCCGTTCTCGTTCCTCGCTGTGTTCGATGATGGCGATTGCCTCGCGGAGCCGGCGTTCGGCACCGTCGAGATCCCCGAGGGGCCCGAGTGCGCCGGATAGCCGCCGGAGGACGTCGGCACGCAAGGCCGGGCGCGGAAACGCCGGGCCGGCGCTTTCCGTGGCGGCAAGCGCCCGCTGCAACATGATCGACGCCTTCGCGGGGTCGCCGGCCGACAGGGCCGCGCCGCCGGCTTCGGAAAGATAGGTGACGAGCGCCTCGACGTCGGACCCGGGGACCGTGTCTGCCGCCTGCAGGTAGAGCGCGGTCGCCTCCGCGTAACGAAGGCGCAGCAGGGCCAGCGCGCCACGCTCGGCGATCGTGCCGGCACGGCTCGCGCGGATCCGTTGCAGCTCGTCACGCAGCCGACCCTCGGCGACCAGTTCTTCGGCCTCCGCGGCGCGGAGCGCTCTTTCCGCGGCATCGAGATCCCCGCGCTCGACGGCGGCGCGCGCCTGCGCCTTGAGGCGCTGCACCTCCGGCTCCGCACCGTCCAGCCAGCGCAGGCGCTCGAGGAGGGCGTGGTGTTGCGCCGCGAGCTCCGTCAGCGCCTGCGGCAACAGCTCGATCGAAATATCGGCCCTCCCCAGCGACCGCAGCATCGCCAGCGCAGCGCCCTCGGTCACGCCCAGCCGGCCTCGGAGATCCTCGATCTGGCGCGCGAGCGGCGCCGTGGTGCCTTCGGCGGCGGCGCGAACCGCCTCCGCCAGCTGGAGGGGCGTGATACCGTAGACGATGGTCGCGTCGCGGCCGGCGATGATCGCCGGGCTTTGGTCACCCGCGGTCGACGCGCGCTGCGCCTCGGCCGGTGCCGCTCCGCACAGCACCGAACCGGCGATCAGGATCGCTCTGGCCGAACCACCAACCCAGTCCCGTTCCGGCGCATGCCCGAGGCGGCCGATCGGTCCTGGGCCGGACGCGGTCATGGGCTAGGGGCGCGGCTGCGCTGGCGTAGCGGGACTGTCTCCCTGGATGCGCACATCCCCGCCGGCGGCGACGCCGGGAGAGCGCGGGCCGCCCGTTTCTATCTGGACTCCCTGGGCACCGCCCGAACCCCGCGTGCCGGCGCCGCGGGGATCGGTCGCGGTCGTGCCGGAGCCGCCGATCGACACGTTCCCCCCCGCAGCCACTCCGGGAGATTCATCGCCGCGAGTCACCACCGATGTGCCGGCGCGCGACGCCGAGAAGCTCCAGGCGCCAATGCCCAGGACGCCGATGACGAAGGCGCCGCCAGCCATGAGCGTGATGACGCGAGCGCGGTCTTTAGCGGAGACCCCTTTGAGACCCTGCTCGATGATGGACCTGAAGACGAGCACCAGGCACCCGACAGCAATGCCGGCGATTCCCGCGATCTGCCCGAGGCTGGCGAGGTCAAGCTGCATGGAGCGATTTCTCCACCCGGCGGTAGCGTTAAAATAGGCCGACGACGTGCAACATCATAGGTAAATCGCGCGGTGATCCACGACGGTTCCTGAACCAGACCGAGCCCCGCCTGCGGTTCGTCGCCCAGGCGCACGCTGAAGCAGTCAGGGAGCTGCTGGAGCTGCGCGCACTCAACGCTACTCGATCCTGCCAAGCGTCCGCACCACGCGAACCCCGCGCTCGGTATCTTCTTCGTAGAATCGCCGGAAGGCCTCGCCGTCACGGTGATCGAGGGTGTTGCCACTGGACGCCAGGCCGCGCCGGAAATCGGCATCCGTGACCACCACCGTCACCGCGTCGCTCAGCGCCGCCAGTATGGGCGCTGGCGTCGCGGCCGGGGCGAAGAGTCCGACCCAGATGTAGAACTCCACCCCCGCATGCCCGCGCTCGATGAAGGTGGGCACGTCGGGGAAGGCCGGCAGTCGGTCGCGGCCCCAGATGGCGAGTGGCCGCACCCGCCCGGCCTGTACGTGCGGCGCAATGGCGGACGGGGTCGCCGCCATGCACTGGACCTGGCCGGCAAGCAGCGCGGTCGTGGCGGGGCCGCCGCCCTGGAAGGGCACATGCAACATATCCAGCCGCGCCGCCTGGCCGAGCATGGCCATGGAGATATGCAGCGCCGAGTAATTGCCGGCCGAGGCATAGGCAAGCTGGCCCGGCTTGGCGCGGGCTTCGGCGATGAACTCCTCCAGCGTGCGGATCGGGCTCGCGGCGGGGACCACCAGCACCGTCGGGTCCGCGGACAGCAGCGCGACCGGCACAAGCTGTTCGGGCGTATAGGCCGGCTGGCGGCCATTCACGCGGGCCGCCTCCGGCACCAGCGTCATGAAGGAAAGCCCCATCAGCAGGGTGTAGCCATCCGGCGCCGCGCGCGCGACGGAGGCATTGCCGACTTCACCCGAGGCGCCGGGGCGGTTCACGATCGGCACCGGCTGACGCCAGACGCGTTCCAGCGCCGGTGCGGTGACGCGCGCCACCACATCGGCCTGGCCGCCCGGCGGGAAGGCGACCACCAGCGTCACCGGACGGTTGGGGAAGCCGCCCTGTGCCTGGGCCGGGAGCGTGATGAGGCTGGCTGCGGCTAGCAGTTGGCGGCGTCGCATGATGTTCATCCCCGGTGAAGGTTCAGGCGAAGGCGAAGCCCGCGCCGTCGCGGCGCACGCGCAGCACGCGCGGCGCGAAGAAATGGATCGCCGCAAGGCCGAAGCCCTCATCGGCGCAGCGTTGGAGCAAGGCGAGGCGCGTGGCGGCGGCCTGCTCGGGTGCCTGGCAGAAGCGGGTGTTCAGCTCGGGCGCGAAGACCTGCAGGGGGTGGTGCATCGGGTCGGCGCCAGCCAGCACGCCGCCGCCCGCACCGTCGGATACCTCCACCACCATCATGCCCGGCGAATGGCCAGGTGCCGGCAGCAGCGTCACGCCGGGGATGATGGGGCAGGGCGCATCCACCAGCTCCGCCAAGCCGGCTGCCATGATCGGGGCGACCGAATCCTCGAAGGCGTTGGCGTTCCAGGCCGGCATGATGGCGGGGCCCGCCTCGGCTTCCAGCCGGCCGAAGATGTAGCGCGCATTCGGGAAGGTGGGGATCCAGGCGCCATCGCGCAGGGAGGTGTTCCAGCCGACGTGATCGTGGTGCAGGTGGGTGTTCACCACATGCGTTACATCCTCCGGCCGCACGCCCAGGGCCGCGAGGCGCTCCAGCCAGTCATTGCGGAGCATG
>JAZKFA010000119.1:0-5494 GCA_040386655.1 Pseudomonadota bacterium
CCACCAGCAAGGCCAAGCGCGACCGGGTCTTCCTGGTGGTGGTCGATGACAGCCCGGAGCGGTCCGTGGCGCTGCGCTATGCCTGCCTGCGTGCGCGCAAGGGCGGCGGGCGGGTTGCGCTGCTGCGCGTGATCGAGCCGCAGGCGATTATCGAATGGGCCGGCGTGGGCGCGATGATGGCCGAGGAAGCGCGCGAGGCCGCGGAAAAGCTGCTCTCGGGCCTGGCGGTCGAGGTGCGCGAGATCACCGGCGGACTTCCGATCCTGCTGATCCGCGAGGGCGACCCGCGCGACCAGCTGCTGGCCCTGCTGGAGGAAGAGGAGCGGATTTCCATCCTCGTCCTTGCGGCTTCGGCGAGCGGGTCTGGCCCGGGGCCGCTGATCACCGCGCTGACCGGTCGCTACGCGGCGCGGATGCGGGTGCCGATGACCATCGTGCCGGGCAACCTGGGCGAGGCAGAACTGGATAGAGTGACGTAGCTGCGTACCCTCAGGCGCCGGGCGCGCGCTCCGCGCGCTCGGCTTTCGCCGGGCTACCGACGCCGAGGGGCGAAGGCGCGCCGGGGTGAGGTGCCGTCAAGCGCGGAGCGCGCGTGCCGCGTCAACTTTCCAAACGGCTGCCCCGATGGGGCGTCATCTTCCGTCACGATCTGTGGCACAATCCCGTCATGCCTCCCTTTCCCTTGCATCCACAGCGCGATCGCCTCGTCGGCGAATTGCACGCCCGCCCCCTTGCCCCGCTGGCCACGCCCGCAACCCTGTCGCGGCTGGCGATGCTCGCCGGCGCCGGGGCAGACCGGAGTGCGGACATCGCCCACCTCTCCACGCTTTGCCGCCTGCACGGCGTCAATGAACCGGCTCCGGAGGCCATTCACTTCTCGGCAGATTTCGGTGCCTTCCAGCTGCGATACGAACGCCACACGGAATTCACCGGCTGGACCTTCCTCCGGCCCCTGCCCCCGCCCCTACCCGGCCAGAACCCATTCGACGTCACCGCCATCGATGCCCTGCCCCACGACTGGCTCGCTGCCCTTCCCGGCGAGGCGATAGCCGCCTTCCACATCGCCTTGGTCCCCGATCCCGCCGATTCCGAGCCACGCTTCACCGGCCTGCCCGCGGAGGGACTCGCCGCCAGCGCCATCGCCGGGGGCGCCGGCCTGGTGGGCACCGACTTCCGCATCCACCCCGACGGCTTCGCCCGCATCCTCGTCCTCGACGGCGGTCTCGGTGCCGGGCGCGCCGGGCGCATTGCCCAGACCCTGTGGGAAATCGAGACCTACCGGATGATGGCGCTGCTCGCGCTGCCGCTCGCGCGCGGAGCGGCACCGCAGCTCTCCGAAGCATCAGAACGACTCTCCGCCCTGTCGTCCAAGGCGCGCGGCTCCTCCGGGCTCGACCATGACCGCGCGGCCTTGGCTGAACTCTCGGACCTCGCCACGGGGATCGAGCAGATGGCCGCCACGACGGCCGAACGCTTCTCCGCCGCCGAAGCCTACCGCGCCCTGGTCGCGCAACGCCTCGATGCCCTGGGCGAGACACCTATCCCCGGCCTGCCGACGCTGCGCGAATTCCTCAACCGGCGGCTCGACCCCGCGATCGCGACGGTCGCCGCCACCGGCACCCGCATCGCCCGCCTGTCCATCCGCTGCGGCCGCGCCGTCGACCTGCTCCGCGCCCGGGTCGCCGTCGCCCAGGAAGCACAGACGCAGACCCTGCTCGCCGCCATGGCCGATACGGGCAAGGCCCAACTGCGCCTGCAGGAAACCGTCGAAGGCCTCTCCGTCGCCGGCATCAGCTACTACCTGGTCTCACTCGCCGGCTACACGCTCAAACCCCTGCAAAGCAGCCAGCTCCACCTGCCCGTTGATGCCACACTGAGCCTGATGGTGCCCGTCGTGGCCGCCGTAGTGTGGCTGTGGATGCGACGCCGGCAACGGCGCAGCGCGAGGTGAGGGAGTAAGGCTGGGGGCTCCGCCCCCTCGACCCCCGCCGGGGATCGAGCCGATCGCCGGACCCCAGCATGCGTTGGGTCCTGAGCTGGTTGAGGGCTGTGCTTGCTCGAATGAGTCTGGTTGGGGAGGGGCGCGACGTGCTCCAGCTCAACGGGTACTCCCTTGATGCGCCCCTCCCCAACCAGACGCGCCTCCGGCGAGAACTCCCTCACCAGTCCAAGAACCAACAGATGGAGGTCGAGGATCGCCGTGAAACGTACACGTTTCACCCTCGCAGGTTCCAGGGGCAGAGCCCCTGGCCTCGCCTTCCCTCACACCGCCTTGTCGATGCTCGCGCTTGCAACCACGACCATGGCCGGTTTCAGTAGTCGTCCGTTCAGCGTCCAGGTGGGGGTCCAGGCTTGCAGGACGGTGCCGGGTTCGGTGCCGATGGGCGCGGGTTGTTCGGCCATGGCCTGGTGGAGTTCCGGGTCGAAGGCTTTGCCGGTCGCGTCCTGGCGTGTGATGCCGTGGCGTTCGAGCATGGCGGAGAAGGCGCGTTCGAGGCTTTCGAAGCCGCCGCGGAGTTTTGTGAAGAGTTCGGGCTCACCGTCGGTGGCGGCGGGGATGGCTGCGAGGCCACGGTGCAGGTTGTCGGCCTGTTCGACGACGTCGCGGGCGAAGCGTTGGACGGCGAAGTTACGGGCGTCCTGCACCTCGCGCTGGGTGCGGGTGCGGAGGTTCTGCATCTCGGCTTCGGCGCGGAGCCATTTGTCGCGCATGTTCGCGACCTCGCCTTCGAGTGCGGCGATGCTTTCCTCGGCGGTGGGCGTGGCGATCTCGGTCTCGGGCATGGCCGCGGGCTCGCTCTCGCTGGGGGTGGCCTGACCGGCCGGGGGTGTGGTGCTGTTCTGCTCGCTCATGCTTCGCATCGTAACGGGGGTGGCAGCGGGCAGGCCGCTTCGTGTCATCACCTAGGCGCTGGCCAGGGCTGCGGCAACCCGGTGTGCCAGATAGGGTGCATTTCGTCCGCTGCGCGGAGCGCATTTCACAGGCCGGCGAAGCGCGCTAAGGGGGACGATGTTTCGATCCGTCATGACGGTTGGCGGCTGGACTATGGCCAGCCGGGTCCTGGGTTTTGCCCGTGACATGCTGATTGCGTCGCGGCTGGGCGCCGGCCCGATCGCCGATGCCTTCTTTGTGGCGTTGCGCCTGCCGAACCTTATGCGGCGGCTGTTCGGCGAGGGCGCCTTCAATGCGGCCTTCATCCCCGCCTTCGCAGGCCTGCTGGTCACCGAGGGCCGCGCGGCCGCGCAGGAGCTGGCGGAGCGGCTGGCGCTGCTGATGTCTCTCTGGCTCACAAGCCTCGCGATCCTTGGCATCATCTTCATGCCGCAGGTGATCTCGATCATCGCGCCCGGCTTCTCACGTGATCCCGACAAATTCGCGCTCGCTGTGGAGATGACGCGGATCATCTTTCCCTACCTGGTCTTCATCTGCCTCGCCGCGCTCGTCTCGGGCGTGCTGAATGCGCTGGATCGCTTCGCGGCGGCGGCGGCGGCGCCGATCCTGTTCAATCTGATCTCGATGGCGGCGCTGCTCGTGCTGACGCCGTATGTCGCCACGCCGGGCCATGCGCTGTCCTGGGGCGTGATGGTGTCGGGCATCGCGCAGCTCGCCTGGGTTTGGTTCGCCGCGCGGCAGGCGGGCATGGCGCTGAACCTGCTTCGGCGGCCGCGCCTGACGCCAGCGGTGGGGCTGGTGCTACGGCGAATGGTGCCGGGCATGCTCGGCGCGGGGGTGACGCAGATCAACCTCGCGATGGACACAGTGATCGCGAGCTTTCTCGTCTCGGGCTCGGTGTCGTACCTTTACTATGCCGATCGCATTGCGCAGTTGCCACTGGGCGTGATCGGCGCGGCGGTCGGCACGGCGCTGCTGCCGCTGCTCTCGCGACAGTTGCGCGCGGGGCAGCCGCTTGCGGCGCACCGTTCAATGAACCGCGCGATTGAGCTTGCGATGTTGCTGACGCTTCCCTGCGCGGTGGGTCTGGCGGTGGCGGCGGGGCCGATCGTCACGGCATTATTCCAGCGCGGTGCCTTTGGGGCCGAGGCGACGGCTGCCACAGCGGCGGCCTTGCTCGTCTATGCCTGCGGGTTGCCCGCTTTCGTCCTGATCAAAATCCTTGCGCCGGCTTTTTTTGCGCGCGGCGATACGCGCATGCCGGTGCGGATCGGTATTGCGACGGTGGCCCTGAACATCGCGCTGAACCTTGCGCTGATGGGTCCCTTCGCGCATGTCGGCGTGGCAATGGCGAACACGATTTCGGCTTGGTGCAACGCCGGGATTTTGGCGCTGGTGCTCAGCCGGCGTGGGCATCTGCGGCTGGATCGGCGCTGCCGGCGACGGCTGCCGCGCATCGTCGCGGCGGCGGCTGCGATGGGTGCCGCGGTGGCGGGGCTGATGGCGGCGCTCGCACTGCACGGCGCGTTGCTGGCGGCGCTGCTGATCGTGGTGGGTGCGCTGGTGTATCTCGGCGTCGCGGTGGTGTTGCAAGCGGTACGGCCGCGCGAGACACTGGCGATGCTGCGGCGACCGCGCACGACCTGAGCAGCGTTGCGCGTCAGCGCACAGCGCGGACGACATCGTCGCATCAATGATCACGCCGTGCCCTTTGCATCCGCTGCAGAAGCACGCACGTCTTTGCTCCGCACCACGTCATCCATGCTGCACCGTTTGCGCCTTGCGCCTCAACTCAAACAATGCATTTTATAATGGATAAAAATTAAAGGGAGGACGGTGGGTGACGATACTGCCGAGCCTTGAAGAAATAGCGCGCTCGGAAAACCGGGACGACGACCAGGCGCCGCTGCTTTCGGTCGAAGGGCTCGAGGTGGAATTCACCACGTCGCGCGGCACGCTGCGCGCGGTCGATGGCGTGAGCTGGTCCGTGCGCGCGGGCGAGACGCTCGCCCTCGTCGGTGAAAGCGGCTGCGGCAAATCGGTCACGGCACTTGCGGTCATGCGTCTGCTTGCGAAGCCGGCCGGGCGCATCACCGGCGGCCGCATCATGTTCGAAGGCACGGACCTGCTGACGCTGTCCGAAACGCAGATGCGCGAGCGCCGCGGCCGCGACATCGCGATGATCTTCCAGGAGCCGATGACCAGCCTGAACCCGGTGCTCAGCATCGGTGCGCAGTTGGCCGAGCCGTTGCAGATCCACCTGGGCATGAACGATGAGCAGGCGCGCGCGCGGTCGATCGAATTGCTAGGCCTGGTCGGCATCGCGGATGCAGAACGGCGCCTCACGCAGTACCCACATCAGTTTTCCGGCGGCATGCGCCAGCGCGTGATGATCGCGATCGGGCTCGCCTGCAATCCGCGCCTCATCATCGCCGACGAGCCGACGACCGCGCTCGACGTCACCATCCAGGCGCAGATCCTGGAGCTGATGAAGGACCTCTCGCGGCGCCTGGGCATCACGCTGGTCATCATCACGCACAATCTCGGCGTGGTCGCGCGCTACGCCGACAGGCTCGCGGTGATGTACGCCGCGCGCATCGT
>JAZKFA010000120.1:0-6195 GCA_040386655.1 Pseudomonadota bacterium
GAGGAGACCGGCGCCCTGCACGCCGCCGCCGAGGCCACGCTCCAGGCCGCATGGGTCGCCGATGACCTCAACCAGCCCGAGCTCGCGCGGGCCTGGCGGCTGGATGCGGTCGCACTCTGGCGCGGCGGCCCGGCGCTCGATCTCGAGCAGATGGTGCGCGTGGTCGATGCGCTCCGCCGCGCCGAGGCCTTCGACGATGCCGACAACGCCGCGGCGGAACTCGCCGGCACCCGGCCGCCCGACTCCGTCGCGCAGGTGCTTGCCCTGGAGCGCCGGCTGATCGCGGCGGGCGATACCGGGCGGCATACCGTGGCGTCAGCACTTCCGCCGCCCGCTCGCCGCCCGCACGCCACGATGCGGGGCCAGCAGCCCGGGCCGGGGATCTGGGCCATGCTGAAGCGACTGTTCGGCCGCTGACCCCGCACTTGCCTTGGGCATCCGGTGAAGAGTGCGGGCCGTAGCGTCCCAGGCGCCTGCCACGGAATCGTTTGGCGATTGGGCGCGGCAAAGCGAAGGGATGCATCGATGCGATGGCTGCTGGTCGGGGTGGCGCTGATTCTGGGCGCCTGCCGGCCCCTCGGCGTGCTGGATGCGATCACGCCCGTGGCCGATGTGCCGCGCGCGCTGGACCTAGCCTACCGCCCGGGGCCTCGCAGGGGGGTGGACCTGTACTGGCCGCCCAGCGTGACCGCCGGCGCGCCGATCCTGGTGTTCTTCTACGGCGGCACCTGGCGCAGCGGCGACCGCGCCGACTACCGCTTCGTCGGCGAGGCCTTCGCCGGGCGCGGCTATATCACCGCCGTGCCGGACTATCGCGTCTTCCCCGAAGGCCGGTTCCCCTCATTCGCAGAGGATGGCGCCGCGGTGGCGGCCTCAATCCGCACGTTGGTCGCCGCCCGCGGGCTGCCGGCGGATGGCCCGTTGGTCCTAGCCGGGCATTCGGCGGGCGCGCATTTGGCGTTGCTGCTGGCCCTCGACCCTCGCTTCCTGGCGGCGGCGGGCGCGCCGCGCTGCGCCGTCGCGGCCGTGCTGGGCCTGGCAGGGCCCTACGACTTCCTGCCCTTCGATGGAGAGGATGTGCGCGCGGTCTTTGCAGCCGCCGCGGACCCGCGCGAAACCCAGCCCATCAGCTTCGCCAGTGCCGATGACCCGCCGGCGGTACTGCTCGCCGGCACCGGCGACACGGTGGTGCGCCACGGCAACAGCGAGCGCCTGGCCCAGGCGATGCGCGCTGCGGGCGGGCGCGCGGTCCTGCGGCTGTATCCCGGCATCGGACATTCGGAGATTGTCGCCGCATTTGCCGCCCCGCTGCGTGGCATCGCGCCGGTGCTGGCCGATTCGGATGCGCTGCTGCGCGCCGCCATCGCCACCCCGCGGCGCGGTTGCGACTGACCGGTATGGACAGGGACGCCGCGGAGCCATCAGCGCCGCGGCCAAAGCGTCTCAGCGCGAGGCGGACTGGCTGCGCAGCTCGCGTGCGCGGGCGAGGACCCGGTCCTCAAGCTCGGCGCCGGTGCTCTGCGCGATCGGTGCATCCACCCACTGGCCGTTCGGCGCACGGAGCTGCCGGAACAGCGACACGCGGATGCCGTCCGAGCGCAGCTGACGCCCGAGCACATAGGCGGTCGCCTTGAAACGCTCACCCGGCGCGGCCTGCGGCGAGTACCAGTCGGTGATGATGACGCCGCCGAACGGGTCGGCGGAAGCAAGCGGCATGAAGGACAGCGTGTCCAGCGTGGCGCGCCAAAGATAGGCGTTCACGCCGAGGCCGGCGCCGCCCTCACTGCCCTCCGTCGGCCGGCTGCGGTCAGTGCCAAGCAGCACCAGCGGCTCGCCGGCGGCGGAACCACCCGCGCCGAGTGCACGCCCGCGGCGGCTTCCGTCATTGTATTCGGTACGGCTCGGCACACGGAAATTACCGTCGTCGGAGCCGCAGGCGGCGAGCAGCGCGAGCAGGGGAACCAGGGCGAGGATCAGGGGCTTCACGCGCATGGGGGCCAAAATTCCGGCAGGGGTTGATCGCTGACCGGCGTGTGTAGCGCCTTAACGAAGCGTTTGAAAAGCGGAAGGGCGGCGGATTGCTCCGCCGCCCTTCCAGTTCTTGCAGACCCGAGCCTCAGAAGGCGACGCGGAAGCCCGCCATGTAGACTTCGGCCGTGCGGATGTTCTGCAGGCCGGGGCGAGACGCGTTCTGGTCGATACGCGTGTTGTTGGTCGCGCTGCCGGGCTCGTTCGCGTCACGCATGTGCGTGTAGTTCGCGTAGAGCTGCAGGCCGGGCGCCAGCGGGTGCACCACACCGAAGCTGTAGACGGTCTGGTTGCGGTCCGCGACGTTGCGGCCGATGGCGGTGTCACCGGTCGCGGTCGCGCGGCCGTTGTCCTGCACGGCCTGACCCCAGAAGCCGCCGATCTGCGTGCCGAGGCCGGGCACCGTGTAGGTGGCACCGATCACGTAGTGACGGCTGGATTCACGACCACGCGCGTTCGGCGCGATGCCGACGGAGACGCCCTGGTAGTCGCCCCAGGTGTATTCGCCACCGACCGTGAACCCGAAGGCAGCCAGCTGGATGCCGCCCGAGTATGCGGTCGTCCGACGGACGAGCTGGATGGCGGTCGGCGCCAGGTAGGCCTGCTGGCTGTCGGACTGCATGGCCGAGAAGCCGGCGGTCAGGCCGAGCGGGCCGAAGGTGCCGCGGTAGCGGACGCCGCCCGCGATCTCGTTGCGGCGGGCCGAACGGTCACGCTGGGCAACCGAGGCCGCCGTGCTGATCGTCGGCTGCTGCGCACGGCCGAGGGCGAAACGCTCGCCTTCGCCCGAGTTCGGAGCGTAGGACACGCCGAAGTCGAAGCCGAAGAACTGCGGCGACAGGTAGATGATCTTCGACACGTCGCTGCCGTCGCTGATGGAGGTCAGCAGCGAGGGCGAGCCGTCCGCGCCGTTGCGGAACAGGAACTCATCCCAGTAGTTGTCCGTGTCCGCGCCGCGAACCAGCGGCACGCGCACCTGGAGCAGGTTCGCCGCGTTGTCTTCGTCGCCCATGCGGATCGTGCCGAACACCGGGTGGCTCAGGTAGCCGTAGAACTCGTCGGTGTCGATCGAGGTGCCGGTACCGCCGGCGCCCACGTTGTCGACCTGCAGCTCGATCACGGCGCCGTAGGTGAGGCCGTTGGCGGCCTTGCCGTCAACGAACACGTTCAGCTCGAAGTCGGACTGGAAGTCGACGCGCTGGCGGCCGAAGCTGCGCGAGCTGCCGGCGATCGAGCCAACATTGCCCGAAGCGGCCGCGGCAGCCTGGGTGCTGGTGACCGCATTGCGGTCGTTGTCGTCGTTCACGTAGCCGGCGCGCACATCGAAGTAGCCGCCGAGGCTGACGCGAAGTGCGGGCGTCGCACGACCGGCCATCGCCGTGGGCGGCTCGATCACGATCGGCATCTGCGCCATAGCCGTACCGGCCATGAGCGTAGCGCCGACCACCGCAGTGGTGCCGAGCAGAAGTTTGCGCATTCTAAATCCTCCATCAGATGCCGGGCATGACCCGACCGTTCCCTTGGCCCACCCCTGCCCCCCCGGACAGGAACGCCGTTGCTCGCGAACATGGTTCGACACGCAAACGGACAAGCCCGGCGAGACTATGGTTCAGGCTTGCTTGCCGGGGCAACCGGCCAAACACCAGTTGCACACGGATCGCGCGGCACTGTGTCTCTTGCGCCACATCCCTGTTGCAAGGATGCCCAGCCCGTCACCCCTGCCGCAATGCGCCGATCGCGGCAATACCGCGCAGCCAGCGCCGCGGCAGCCTCGCGGCGTTGCGCGGAGTGAGCCCGCCGAGTGCCGCCGCCGGCACGCCGAGCCGCCGCGCCAATGCCGCCCAGCGCAGCGGCCCCAGCCCCAGCGCACCGGGATGGCTTTCGGTGGGGAAGGCAGGCGAGGCGAAGGCCAGCCCAGGGCGCAGCCGGCACACCCGCGCCGCCGCCGCGCGCCCATGCGCCGCCAGGCTCAACCGCGCGAAGCCTGCCCCGCGCCGCCGCGCGGCCAGGAACGGCAACAGCCCGGTCGCCCCACGCTCGGGCACATGCAGCCCGGCCTGGTGGCGCAGCGCGGCGCGCCCATCGCCGCCCACCAGCAGCACCAGCCCGCGCCGGCGGGCCAGTCGTGCGAGCGCGTCGAGCATCGCCGGCGCCAGGCCTCGCGCCAGCACGCCCGCACCTCGCGGCAGCCGCGCGGCGGCGGCCAACGGGTCGGGCAGGCGAACGGCATCGGTTACCAGCCACAGCGCGGCATAGCCGGGCGGCGGCTTGAGCCGGCGGGCCTGCGCCTCTAGCGTCCGCATCGCATGACCGACTCCATCGCCCAGAACATTGCCCGCATCCGCGACAGGATCGCCGAGGCCTGCCTCCGCGCCAACCGTGACCCAGCGGGCGTGACGCTGGTCGCCGTCTCCAAGACCAATCCCGCCGAAGCGGTGGCCGCGGCACTGGCCGCCGGCCAGATGCATTTCGGAGAGAACCGGGTGCAGGAGGCGACGGAGAAATTCCCCCCGCTGCGCGCGAACCATGCCGGCCTGCGCCTGCACCTGATCGGCGCGCTGCAGACCAACAAGGCGCGCGACGCCGTGCGCCTGGCCGACGTGATCGAGAGCCTCGACCGGGAGAAGCTCGCCACGGCGCTCGCCGATGCCATGGCAAAGGAGGGCCGCCGCCCTGCCCTGCTCATCCAGGTGAACATCGGCGAGGAGCCGCAGAAGGCCGGCATCGCGCCCGAGCGGCTGGATGACTTTATCGCCGCCTGCCGCACCCAGTGGGACCTGCCGATCGAGGGCCTGATGTGCATCCCGCCCGCCGAGGGGGATCCGCGCCCGCATTTCGCGCGCCTGGCCGGAATGGCGGCGCGGCACGGCATGAAGACGCTCTCTATGGGCATGAGCGGCGATTTCGAGGCGGCGATCGCCGAGGGCGCGACCCATGTCCGCGTCGGCAGCGCCATCTTCGGCAGCCGCGCCTGACGCGGCCACGCTTGACGTAGGGCGGCCCGCGCCCGATCAACGCGCCCCGCACACTGACAGGCCAATCCCATGCCCCGCGTCTTCTCCGGCATCCAGCCCTCCGGCGTGCCCACCCTGGGCAACTACCTGGGCGCGATCCGCAATTGGGTGCCGATGCAGGCAGGCGATGACAGCCTGTTCTGCGTGGTGGACCTGCACGCGATCACCGCCTTCCAGGACCCGGCCGAGCTGACCCGCCAGACGCGCGAGATGGCGGCTGCGCTGATTGCCTGCGGCATCGACCCCGCGCGCTCCATCCTGTTCTGCCAGTCGCATGTGCATGCCCATGCAGAGCTGGGCTGGATCTTCAACTGCATTGCGCGGCTCGGGTGGCTGAACCGCATGACGCAGTTCAAGGACAAGGCCGGCAAGGACCGGGAGGCGGCTTCGGCCGGCCTCTATGTCTATCCCAACCTCATGGCCGCCGACATCCACGCCTATCACGCCACGCTCGTGCCGGTGGGCGACGACCAGCGCCAGCACCTGGAACTGGCCAACGATATCGCCGAGAAGTTCAACCACGACTACGGCGTGCCCTACTTCCCGCGCATCGAGCCGCTGATCCAGGGCGTCGCTGCCCGCGTGATGAGCCTGCGCGACGGGACCAAGAAGATGTCGAAGTCGGACCCCTCCGACCAGTCGCGGATCAATCTCACCGACGACGCCGACACCATCGCGCTCAAGATCCGCCGCGCACGCACCGATGCGGAGCCGCTGCCCGAGCAGATGACCGCGCTGGAGGCCCGCCCCGAGGCACGCAACCTCGTCGGCATCCTCGCCGCACTGACCGGCGTGACGCAGGACGCCGTGCTGGCCGCGCACGCGGGCAAGGGGTTTTCGGAATTTAAGCCGGTGCTGATCGAGGCGATGGTGGCCGAGCTTGCGCCCATCGCGGCGACGATGCGCCGGCTGCTCGACGACCCCGCCGCGATCGACGCAGCGCTGGCGGAGGGCGCGCGCCGCGCGGCGGCCATCGCGGACCCGATCGTGACGCGGGCCAAGGAAATAATGGGCTTCCTGCCCGCGCGCTGAGCGGTTGCCGAGGACAGGATGCCGCCGATGACGCCGCTCGAATCCGCCGAAGCCGCCGCCCGCGCCCGCCCCGGCGACGCCACCGCGCAGGCGCGCCTGGCCGAGCTGCTGCTGCGAGCGA
>JAZKFA010000120.1:6228-6465 GCA_040386655.1 Pseudomonadota bacterium
TGAATCCACGCAACCACATGCTCGCCGGCGGCGCGCTGACCATGCTGCGCCGCCACCCGGATGCTCTCGCGCATTTCGCCCGGGCGCAGAAGCTTGCGCCAACCGCACGCGATCCGCTCGTCGCGCTCTGCGGCAGCCGCCAAACGCTGGGACAGCATGCGGTGGTGCTGGGCGACGCCGCACTTCTGCACCAGGTTTTGGGCGCGGAGGCGGGCATCCTCATCGCGCGCTCGGCCC
>JAZKFA010000120.1:6475-15411 GCA_040386655.1 Pseudomonadota bacterium
GTGCGCGTGCTCGCGGCCGAGCCGCGCGCCTTCGCCGCCTGGGTGCTCAAGGGCGATGCCGAGGCGATGGCCGGGGACCGGGACGCGGCCGCGGCCAGCTACGAAGGCGCGCTGCGCCTCTCGCCGCGTGACGGTGCCCTGCTGCTCAAGCGCGGCATCACGCTGCAGGCGCTCGGCCATGGCGCGGAGGCGATCCGGCACTTCGACGCGGCCCTGGAACTCGACCCCGCCGATGCGCGCGCCTGGTTTCATCGGGGGCTGTCGCTGACCGAGATGGACCAGCCGGCGGAGGCCGCGCAGTGCTACCGCCGCGCGCTCGACCACGCGCCACGCAACGTCAACGCCTGGAACAATCTCGGCGGCGCCTATGAGGAGCTGCAGCGCCAGGGCCTCGCGCTCGACACTTACGCGAAGGCGCTGGCAATCGCGCCGGATGACGACGTCGCGCTGGGCAATCACGGGCGCGTCGCGCTGCGGCTGGGACTGCACGCCGAGGCTCAAGCCTCACTGCAACATCTGCTGGTGCTGCAGCCGGACAATGCCGGGGCACGCTTCCTTCTCGCGGAGTCGCGGCTGTTCAGCGATGATTTCGTCGGCGCCATCGAGGCGTTCTCGGCGCTGCTCGCGCTAGAGCCGGACCACCCCTATGCACTCGGTGGCCTGTTGCACGCGCACCAGCGCGGCTGCCTCTGGGATGGCCTGGCGGAGGTCGCGACGGCGGCCATCGCGGCGACGGCCGAGGACAGGCTCGCCGCGCAGCCCTTCTACTTGATGGCTGCGACAGACGACCCGGCGGTGCACCTGGCCGGCGCGCGCATCTGGCTCGGCACCGAGAATACCGAGACGGAGGCGCTGGCCGCACCCGCCATCACCGGCTCCGGCGCGGGCCGCGTCCGGCTGGCCTACATCTCGCCCGATTTCGGGGACCACCCAGTTTCCCTGCTTACGGTGGGGCTGTTCGAGCAGCATGACCGCGACCGCTTCGAGGTCACCGGCGTGATGATCGGCCCGGCGACCCAATCCCCCATGGCCGAGCGCGTGACGCGCAGCTTCGACCACTACATCAATGCCTGGGAAACACCGGATGAGGCGTTGGTCGCACGGCTGCGGGAGGCGGGCACCGACATCGCCATCGACCTCGCCGGCTTCACGACCCATTCGCGCTCGCGACTGTTCCTGCTGCGCGCGGCACCCCTGCAGGTGAATTTCCTCGGCGTCAGCGCCTCGATGGGTGTCGCCACGCATGACTATGTGGTGGTGGACCCCTTCGTGGCGCCGGCGGGTGCGGAGCCCGCCTTCACCGAGAAGCTGCTGCGCCTGCCGCATTGCTACATGCCCAATGACCGCACGCGCGCCATCGCGGAGAGCTGCCCGCCGCGCGCAGCCCAGGGCCTGCCCGAGCAGGGCCTGGTCTTCGCTGCCTTCAACGCCGCCTTCAAGATCACGCCGGAGGTGTTTGCGACGTGGTGCCGGCTGCTCGCGGCGACGCCCGGCAGCGTGCTGTGGCTCGCGGCCCTGCCCGCGGCATCGGCCGCAAGCCTGCGCGCCGAGGCGGCCGCGCGGGGGATCGACCCGACGCGCCTCGTCTTCGCCACGCGCGTGCCGTACCCGGAGCACCTCGCGCGGCTCGCCTTGGCGGACCTGGCGCTCGACACCTTCCCCTATGCGGGGGCGACGACGGCGAGCGACGCGCTCTGGGCCGGGCTCCCGCTGCTGACGATTGCCGGTCGTGCCTTCAACGCGCGCGTGGCGGCGAGCCTGCTGCACACGGTTGGCCTGCCGGAGCTGGCGGTGCCGGACCTTGCCACCTACGAGGCGGCGGCGCTGGCGCTGGCCAAGGACGCTGCGCGGCTTGCAGCCCTGCGCACGCGGTTGGCGACCAACCGGCTGACCGTGCCGTTGTTCGACACCGTGGCCTACACGCGCGCCCTGGAGGCGGGCTTCACCGCCATGCACGCGCGCCAGCGCGATGGGCTCGCGCCGGACCACATCACGCTGCCGACGTAAGCTCCTCCGGCACCGCCGCGACGCCGCGCGAGCGCAGCCAGGCGGAGAGCTTCGGGTCGGCCGTCATCACGGCAAAGGGGATCACCAGCAGCAGGCTGGCCAGCACCGGTAGTGCGAAGACCAGCGCCGTGCCGGACAGCATCGCGGCCGCCACGATGCCGATGAGCGTCTCCACCCAGAACATGCGCGCAGCGTTGGCCCAGGCGACGCCGCGGTCATCGCGGTTCTGCGGCGCCCAGCCGATGCGGCGCCCGGCGGCGAGTGCTGCCAGGAACACCGCCTGGTGCAGGATGCGCGCGGGCTCGAATAGCGCGGTGAAGGCCAGCTCCGCCACCACGCCGCGTGCGAAGGCTTGGCGCCCGCCATAGCGCGCGGCGAGCGCGGGCTTCAGAAGTACCTCCGCGTAGCCGAGCAGCTTCGGCGCGTAGTGGCAGGTCCATCCCGCCAGCATCAGCAGCGCGAGCAGGCCCATCGGCGTCCCGGCGCCGCCTCCAGTCGCGGCATTGATCAAAGCCGCTGCGAAGATGAGTGCCCAGAGCGGCGCAGCCAGGAATAGCAGGATGGCCTGCGCCAGTTGCCAGCGCGCCATGGCCGTCATGTCAGGCAGGCGCAGCAGCTGCCAGTACTGCATGTTGCCCGCCGCCCAGCGCAGGTCGCGGATGATGAAGTCGGTCATGGCGGGCGGATTGCCCTCGGCGCTGCCATCCTCGGCGGTCAGCACGCGCACCTTCCATCCCGCGGCGTGCAGGCGCGTCGCCTCCACCTGGTCGTGGCTGAGGATGTGGCTGCCGTCCGGCAGCGGCTCCAGCCGGCAATGCGCCCGGAAAGGCGCGATGCGGATGATGGCGTTGTGGCCCCAGTAGGGGCCTTCGTCGCCCTGCCACCAGGCCTGCCCGGTTCCCCAGCTGCGCATGCCCGCGCGCATGCCGAACTGGAACAGTCGGGGAAAGGCGGCGGAGGCAGGACGGCCCACGATCATCTGCTGCAGGATTGCGAGTCGATCATCCGCTTCCATGCAGGCAACCAGGCGCAGCACCGCGGCGGGTGACATGGTGCTGTCGGCGTCGAGGCAGATGAAAAAGGCCGAGTCGCCTGCGTGGTTGTCGCAGAACTCCATGACGTTGCCGGATTTGTAGCCGGTGTTCTGCGCGCGCCGGCGGTAGTGCACGGGAATGCCCGCTGGTGGCCGCGCCGCAATGAAGGCAGCCACGGCGCGCGCCTCCGCATCGGCCTTCGCGGCATCGAGCGTGTCGGACAGGATGTGCAGCCGGAAGCGGTCCGCCATGCCCTCGCCCGCCAGCCCGTCGAGCAGGGTAGCGAGGGGCGGTAACACCGCGTCCATCGCCTCGTTGCGGATGCAGATGATGATGGCCGTGATGGCTTTGGGTGGGCCGGGCCGCACCGAACGCAGCGCCGGCAGCACGGCGGCGACGGGATCGCGCGCGCCCATCAGGATAGCGAATCCCAGGATCGCGTTCGCGGCCGAGAGCGCGAGCCAGGGTGCCGCGCCCAGGAAGGCAATCAGGATCACCGCCTCCAACACCGTCCAGCCGCCGCCGGCCAGCACCCGCGCCGTCAGGGCCACCAGAGCAGCCAGGATCCCCACCGCGAGGGCGGCGAAGGCCACGCGCCGCAGCAGGATGGGCTCGGCAGGCGGCGGCGAGATGGTCTCGGAGGTCATGCCAGCGCTGTAACGGGTCAGCGTGGCGAGAAAAAGGACCCGGCTTGCAGCGGGGGCGGCCGCGCGCCCATATCGAGGCCATGGATCTCGATTTCACCTCCGCCGAGCTGCACCGCTATTCGCGGCACATCCTGTTGGAGAATGTCGGCGCCGAGGGGCAGGCGAAGCTGCGCGCGGCGTCGGTGCTGATCGTGGGCGCGGGGGGGCTCGGCTCGCCGCTGGCGCTGTACCTGGCCGCCGCCGGGGTGGGGCGGCTGGGCCTGGTCGACCATGACGCGCTGGAGCTTTCCAACCTGCAGCGCCAGGTCGCCCACACCACGGCGCGCATCGGCCGCAACAAGGCCGAGAGCGCGGCCGAGACCATCGCCGGGCTGAACCCGGAGGTGCGGGTCGAGACCCACGCCAGGCGCCTGGATGCCGGCGCCGCGCGCGAACTTATCCCGCGCTACGACATCATCTGCGACGGCACCGACAATTTCGCCACGCGCTTCCTGCTCGGCGATGCCTGCCACCTCCTCGGCCGCCCGCTGGTCTCGGCCGCGGTGCTGCGCTTTGAGGGCCAACTTTCGGTGTTCCAGTCCCATCGCGGCGCTCCTCACCCCTGCCACCGCTGCCTCCACCCCGAGCCGCCGCCGGAGGGCGAGGTCCCCACCTGCGGCGAGGCCGGCGTGCTTGGCGCGGTGACCGGCGTGATGGGCACGCTGCAGGCGACCGAGGTGCTGAAGCTGATCCTTGGCATCGGCGAGACGCTTTCGGGCCGGCTGCTGCTGTGGGATGCGCTGGATGCGCGCTTTCGCACCATTCGGCTGAAGCGCGACCCGGAATGCGCGCTGTGCGGGGAGGCGCCGACCATCGCGGGCTTCGGCGCGTGACGCAGCTCGGCATCCTGCTCATCAGCGGCGGGCATGAACGGGCGCACTACGCACTGGTGATGGCGACGGGTGCCGCGGCGCTCGGCCGGGACGTGACGCTCTTCGCGACAAATGCGGGGGTGCGGCTGCTGCTGGCCGATCACACCCTGTCGGCAGACCCGCGCGAGGCGCTGCTCACCAGTCGAGGGGTCGCGGGGATCGCGGTGCTCTGGGCCGCCGCGCGCGAGATGGGCATACGCTGCATCGCCTGCGAGGCGGGGCTTGCGGCGGAAGGGTTACGCAACGCATCCCTCGCGCCCGGCGTGGCGCGCGCCGGCGTGGCGAGCTTCCTCGAAGCCGTGGGTAGCGGCCAGATCGTGACGCTGTAGGCCGCGGCGAGGGCTCGGCGCCTTCGCGCGCCGCCGGGCACGGTCTTCGAGGCGCGCCTTGCGCGCACCACGAGCGCAAATGCGCGAACGCCGGGAGTCCGGCGGAACGCCAGCCGCCAGAGGCGGCGCCCGCCGTCTGAGGGCACAATAATGAAGCGTAACTGGACAGGCCGAGTTCTTCGGCCTCGCCAACTAAGCGGCGTCTTCGCGACGGTCGCGCGCTTTCACGTAAGCGACCGCGGCGTGCTCGGCGCAGTAAGGCTTGCCGGCCAGGCCCTCGGCCGAGCAGAAGCGGAAATCGGAGCGGCCGGGCTCGCCGATCGGCCAGCAGCAATTGCGCTGGCCGCTGCGCTGAAAGCTGCTACGCACCACCGGTGCCGCGGCGGGCTTGGCTGCTACAACCATCGGGGCGGGCTGGCGCTGCGGCGCGGCGGCGGGCGGCATGCGGCACGTGGGCGCTCGGCACGGGGTTGGGCGTCGCGGCGGATCGGGCTCGGTCGGGCCGAGAGGTTCAGGCGGTGCGCCTTGCCCACCACGGCGTTCTTCGACACGCCCATGCGCCGGCCAATTTCGGCCGTCGAATGACCCTCCGCCCAGAGTGCGCGGAGTCGTTCGATCGCCTCGTGCGTCCAATCCATGATGGCAAGCCCCCTGATGTCCCCAGACACAACATACGGTAGTCATAATCAGGTGTCCCATACAAGCTGTTGGAGGGGGGCCCCAGGCCAGTTTTCTGTGGACAAGCCGTGGTGCCGGCGGTGGACGACGCTGTCGCGGCCTTGAACAAGCCTCTCTTGTGCGCTGCGGTGTCACGCGACTATGGTCCGCCCGCATTGCCGGCCCGGGGAGGCGACACCCGTCCGTGCCGATGCGCGGAGGCCAGCCGGGCGCGGTGGTTTTCGGCCGAGGAACCCCGACGCGGGGCGAAGAATCAGGAGCGCGCCGAAAGGCTGCGCGAACGGGACACGGAATGCGTGCTTCGAAGATCTGGCGTCATGGTGCAGCCGTGACGTGCGGCGCGGCGGGTTTCGCCGCGGCGATGTTGCTGGCCCTGCCGGGCCTCGCGCAGGAGGCCGCCCCGATGGTTGGCGCGCCGACCCCCTGGGGCCTGGGGCTGCAGCAGTCAGGCGGCGTCGTGAAGGACGCCATCGAGAGCTTCAACCAGCTGGTTCTCTACATCATCATCGCGATCACGGTCTTCGTGGCCGGGCTGATGGGCTACATCGTCTGGCGCTACAGCGCGGCGAAGAACCCCACAGCGTCGCGCACCAGCCACAACACCATTCTCGAAGTCGCCTGGACGGTGGTCCCGGTGCTGATCCTGTTGGTGATCGCAATCCCGTCCTTCCGCCTGATCTACTACCAGGACCGGGTGCCGAACGCCGACCTGACGATCAACGTGCAGGGGCGCCAGTGGTACTGGCACTACGCCTATCCGGAGAACGGCAACTTCGCCTTTGACAGCTACCCGCTGCAGGAGAACGAGCTTCCGGCCGACCAGCGCCACCTGTTCCGGCTGGCCGTGGACAACCCCCTGGTGGTTCCGATCGGCGCCAACGTGCGCGTGATCACCACCGGCCAGGACGTGATCCACAGCTTCTTCGTCCCCTCGCTCGGCGTGCAGAAGTACACCATCCCCGGCCGCACGCTGGAGACCTGGTTCCGTGCCGACCGCGCCGGCACCTTCTATGGCCAGTGCAACCAGATCTGCGGCACAAACCACTGGTTCATGCCGATTGTGGTGCGCGCTGTGCCGCAGGCCGAATTCGATGCCTGGGCCGCCGATGCGCGCACGCGCTTCGCCCAGGCGCCCGCGCCGGAGGCAGCCCCGACTGTTGCGGCGGCGGCGATCGACACCACCCTGATGGCGGAGGCGCGCCGCTGAGGCGGCGCCGTTGCGAGGACAGATACAAATGGATAATGCCGCCCACGCCGCCCACCACCACGACGACCACCACGATCATTATCCGGGTTTCGTCCAGCGCTGGCTGTTCTCGACGAACCACAAGGATATCGGGACGCTCTACATCATCTTCTCGATCCTTGCGGGCCTGATCGGCGGCGGGATTTCCGTGCTGATGCGCATGGAGCTGCAATCCCCGGGGATGCAGTTCTTCTCCTCCGGACAGATGTGGAATGCCTGGGTCAGCGCGCACGGGCTGATCATGGTGTTCTTCGTCGTCATGCCCGCGCTGATCGGCGGCTTTGGCAACTGGTTCGTTCCGCTGATGATCGGCGCGCCGGACATGGCCTTCCCTCGCCTGAACAACATCAGCTTCTGGCTACTGGTCCCCGCCTTCCTGCTGCTCGGCGGGTCGATGTTCGTGGGTGAGGGCGCCGGTGCCGGCTGGACCATCTACCCGCCTCTGTCCGACAGCACCTATCAGACCGGCCCCGCGATGGACATGGCGCTGTTCGCGCTGCATCTCGCCGGCGCCAGCTCCATCCTCGGTGCGGCCAACTTCATCACGACCATCCTGAACATGCGCGCGCCTGGCATGACGCTGCACAAGATGCCGCTGTTCGTCTGGTCGATGCTGGTCACCGCCTTCCTGCTGCTGCTGGCGGTCCCGGTGCTCGGTGGCGCGATCACCATGCTGATCACCGACCGCAACTTCGGCACCGCCTTCTTCCGCCCCGAAGGGGGTGGTGACCCGGTGCTCTTCCAGCACCTGTTCTGGTTCTTCGGCCACCCCGAAGTCTACATCATGATCCTGCCGGGCTTCGGCATCGTCAGCCACATCCTGTCGACCTTCTCCAAGAAGCCGATCTTCGGCTACCTCGGCATGGCCTACGCGATGGTCGCCATCGGCGTTGTCGGCTTCGTGGTCTGGGCGCACCACATGTTCACCTCGGGCATCGACGTGGACACGCGGGCCTATTTCATGGCCGCGACCATGGTTATCGCCGTGCCCACGGGCATCAAGATCTTCTCCTGGATCGCGACGATGTGGGGCGGGTCCATCCGTCTCGACACGCCGATGCTGTTCGCGATCGGCTTCATCTTCCTGTTCACCATGGGTGGTGTCACCGGCGTCGTGCTGGCGAATGCCGGCATCACCCAGATCCTGCACAACACCTACTACGTGGTCGCGCACTTCCACTACGTGCTGAGCCTTGGTGCGGTGTTCTCGATCTTTGCCGGCTTCTACTACTGGATCGGCAAGATGAGCGGCCGCCAGTACCCGGAATTTTGGGGCAAGGTGCACTTCTGGCTGTTCTTCGCCGGTGCGAACATCACCTTCTTCCCGCAGCACTTCCTGGGCAACCAGGGCATGCCGCGCCGCTATCCGGACTACCCCGAGGCACTCGCGGGTTGGAACATGGTTTCCTCCATCGGCAGCTACATCTCGGCGGCCTCGGTGCTGGTGTTCCTCTACGTCGTGTACCGGACCTTCGCATCGAAGGAGAAGCTGGCGCCGAACTACTGGGGCGAGGGTGCGACTACGCTCGAGTGGCAGGTCGCCAGCCCGCCGCCCTTCCACACCTTTGAGGAACTGCCGCGCGTCCGCTGAGGCGCGCGGCCTGAGGAGTATCGCATGAGCGACGTCACCATCTCGCCGGCCTTGGAAGGCACTGATTCGGGCCTTTCCGAGGTGCGAGACTGGGTGACGCTGCTCAAGCCCCGCGTGATCTCGCTGGTCGTGCTGACTGGCGCCGTTGGCCTGATCGTCGCACCGGGGCACCTGCACCCGGTGCTCGCCATTACCGCCGTTCTCTGCATCGCACTTGGTGCGGGCGCGGCCGGTGCGCTGAACATGTGGTGGGACCGCGATATCGACGCGCAGATGCGCCGCACCGCATCGCGCCCCATCCCCGCGGGGCGCATCGCGCCGGACGCGGCGCTCGCCTACGGCATCGTGCTATCGCTCGCCTCGGTGGGCATCCTGGGTCTCGCGACCAACTGGGTTGCGGCCGCGGTGCTGGCGGTGTCGATCGCCTTCTACGTTGTCATCTACACCATGTGGCTGAAGCGCCGGACGCCGCAGAACATCGTTATCGGCGGTG
>JAZKFA010000121.1:0-1338 GCA_040386655.1 Pseudomonadota bacterium
CTCGCAGGATTGCGTCGCAATCAAGGCCGCTTCGCGGAGGCCGAGCAGGTGCTGATGGCCACCCCAGAGGTGGCGACGGTATTTTCCATTGCCGGCTTCAGCTTCAGCGGCGCCGCGCCCAACCAGGGTCTGATCTTCACGTTGCTCAAACCGTTCGACGAACGCGAAGGCGCCGAAGCTGTCGCCGGAGGATGACATCGTGAAGGGCACCGCGCTGACCCGCGGCGGTGCCGTGGTGCACCCGAACCTCGCCCCCGCGGCCGCGGCCTGAAGGAACGCTCGCCATGAACCCCACCGAACTCGCCAACCAGGCGACGCTCGCGGCCACGCGCGCGCTCGAGCTTGCCGAACAGGCGCGCCAGGCGGCCCTTTACGTCGCGCCGATCGCCGAGGCCGCCGACCCCTTCCTCTACCTGCTGACCATTTTCCTGATGGCCTGCTTCGTTGGGTACTACGTGGTCTGGAACGTGACGCCCGCGCTGCATTCGCCGCTGATGGGCGTGACGAACGCGATCTCCTCGGTGATCGTGGTGGGCGCGATCCTGGCGACCGGCCTGTCGGATTCCACCGCGGCCAAGATCTTCGGCTTCATCGCCGTGACGCTCGCCTCGGTGAACATCTTCGGCGGCTTCATGGTGACGCGCCGCATGCTCGCCATGTTCAAGAAGAAGGGCTGAGCCGATGGGCGCGACCGTTTCCACACTCGCCTATCTCGTCTCCTCGGTCCTATTCATCCTGGCACTGCGCGGGCTGAGCCATCCCGAGACATCCCGCCAGGGCAACCTCTACGGCATGGTCGGCATGGGCATCGCGATCTTCGCGACGCTGCTGCGGCCCGGCATGGGTGGGGGCGGCATCGCCATCGTACTCGCGGGCCTGGCCATCGGCGGGACGATCGGCACCGTGGTCGCCGGCCGCATCCAGATGACGGCGCTGCCGCAGCTGGTCGCGGCCTTCCACTCGCTGGTCGGCATGGCCGCGGTCTTCGTGGCCGCGGCCGCCTTCTACGCGCCCGACAGTTTCGGGATCTCCAAGCCGGGCGGGGGCATCAAGGCCGGGTCGCTGATCGAGATGGCGCTGGGCCTCGCGATCGGTGCGGTGACCTTCTCCGGTTCGGTGATCGCGTTTGCCAAGCTCGATGGCCGCATGTCCGGCGCGCCGATCCTGTTTCCCAACCAGCACAAGCTGAACCTCGCGCTCGGCATCCTGATGCTGGTGCTGATCATCATGTTCGTGGCCACCGGCAATGCGCTGCTGTTCTGGGTGATCGCGCTCCTGGCCTTCGCGCTGGGCTTCCTGCTGATCATCCCGATCGGCGGCGCGGACATGCCGGTCGTC
>JAZKFA010000121.1:1348-14162 GCA_040386655.1 Pseudomonadota bacterium
GTCGTCGTCTCGATGCTGAACAGCTATTCGGGCTGGGCAGCGGCGGGCATCGGCTTCACCATCGGGAACATCCTGCTGGTCGTGACGGGCGCCCTGGTCGGCGCCTCCGGCGCGATCCTGTCCTACATCATGTGCAAGGGCATGAACCGGTCCATCATCAACGTGCTGCTGGGCGGCTTCGGCACCACCGGTGGCGAGATGGCCGCCGGTGCCGGCAATGCGGACCGTGCGCCGGTGAAGGCGGGCAGCCCTGAAGACGCCGCCTACATCATGAAGAACAGCCAGAAGATCATTATCGTGCCCGGCTACGGCATGGCGGTGGCCCAGGCGCAGCAGGTGCTGCGCGAGATGGGCGACCTGCTCAAGAAGGAAGGCGTGGACGTCTCCTACGCCATCCATCCCGTCGCTGGCCGCATGCCCGGCCACATGAACGTCCTGCTCGCCGAAGCCAACGTCCCCTATGACGACGTGCATGAGCTGGAGGAGATCAACCCCGAATTCGCCGAGGCCGACGTGGCCTTCGTGATCGGGGCGAACGACGTGACGAACCCGGCCGCCAAGACCGACAAGTCCTCGGCCATTTACGGCATGCCGATCCTGGATGTGGAGCGCGCGAAGACGGTGTTCTTCATCAAGCGCGGCATGGCCTCGGGCTATGCCGGCGTCGACAACGAGCTGTTCTTCCGCCCCAACACGATGATGCTGTTCGGCGATGCGAAGAAGGTCACGCAGGAGATCGTGCAGGCCCTGCAGCGCTGAACCGGAGCTTGACCGGAGCGCTGGCGTAGAGGTATATATTCCTGGAACGCGGGGTGATGCTGCCCGCGTTCCAGCGACCGCGTCTGAAATGCAGAAAAGCGGAATCTCGGTGAATTTTCCCCTTATCGACAATGGCTTGGCGGCCGTTTCCGGCATTCCCTGAAAGTAAGATCCTCTTACTTTCGGTGACTTGACCCTCCGCCCGGGGGCACGGGATACATTCAGCCCAAGCAGCCGGGAGTATCGCCATGCGTAGCCTCGCCATCGGCCTTCTAGCCATGCTGCCGCTTGCGGCCCAGGCGCAGCAGCCCGCCATCTTCCCCGCCCGCGACGTCACCATCACCTACCGCGCCACCGGCGGGCCGCAGGGGCCGATGAACGTCACCATGTCCTACTCGACCGCGAACGGGCTGATGCGCATCGACGTGCCCGGCGGCGGCCCGATGGGTGCGGGGTGGATGCTGTTCGACCACCGCGCCGGCAACGCGCGCATGGTGCTTGACCAGCAACGCATGGTGATGACGATGGATGGCGGGATGGTGCCGGGCGGCGGCGGCTTCCGTCCTTCGCCCGAGGCGCGCTTCACCCGCGAGGGCAGCGACCGGATCCTCAACACCGCCTGCACCAACTGGCGCATCGAGGATCGCGGCAACCGCGCGCGCGCCTGCCTCACCGATGACGGCGTGATGCTCCGCGCCCAGCCGGAGAATCAGGGCACCGGCACGCTGGAGGCCACCGAGATCCGCTACGGCGCGCAGGACCCCGCGCGCTTCACCATCCCGGCCGGCTACCAGGCGATGGACATGCAGCAGATGATGCAGGGTTTGCAGCAGCGCCAGGGCCAGCGTCCGCCGCCGCGCTAGCGCCGAGGCCCGCGGCGCGCCATATGCACGCCATGCACCGACGCGCCCTGATCGCCTTCACCCTCGCCCCTGCCGCCGCCCTGGCGCAGGTCCCGCCGCGCCGCCCGGCGCAGCCGGCACCGCCGCCGGCGCCGCAGCGCGGTTCGGTGGTGCTCGCCGGTGCCGAGCGCGCGGCGGTGCTTGCGCGGGTCGAGGCCTATCTGGGGGGCATCCGCACGCTCAAGGCGCGCTTCCTCCAGCTCGCGCAGAATGGCGCGACGGCGGAGGGCACCGCCTGGATCCAGCGCCCGGGGCGAATGCGCTTCGACTACGACCCGCCGACGCCGATGCTGCTCGTCGCCTCCTTCGGCCAGTTCCTGTTCTATGACCGCGAGCTGCGCAGCCCGTCGGTGGTGCCGACCTCCGCCACGCCGTTGGGCATCCTGCTGCAGGAGAATCTGCGCCTGTCCGGGACCGTCACCATCGAGGAGGTGGCGCGCGAGAGCGGCTTTCTCGCGGTGACGCTGTTCCGCACCGACAGCCCGGGCGATGGCCGCCTCACCCTCATCATGGAGGAGGAGCCGATGCAGCTGCGCCAATGGGTCGTCCTGGACTCGCAGAACCGCACCACGCGCGTGACGTTGTCGCGCATCGAGACCGGGCTGACCTTCGACACCGCGATCTTCGCCTTCAACGACCCGCGCTTCTTCGAGCCGGGCGGGCTGGGCGCACCGCAGCGCTGAGGCGCTACATCCCCAGCACATCCTTCATCCCGTAGAGCCCGGGCGGTTTGCCGATCACCCACAGCGCGGCGCGCACGGCACCCGTCGCATAGACGCGCCGGTCGAAGCTGCGGTGGGTGAGCGCGATGTGCTCGGACGCAGCGGCGAAGAGCAGCGTGTGCTCGCCCACCACCTGGCCGCCGCGCAGGGCCGCGAAGCCGACCGTGCCGGTCTGGCGCGGGCCGGTATGGCCATCGCGCCCGGACTCCATCCGCAGCGGCTCACCCCGGCCGGCGGCAACCGCGCGCCCCATCGCGACCGCCGTGCCCGACGGCGCATCCACCTTCTGGCGATGGTGCATCTCGACAATCTCGGCGTCGTAATCCGCACCCGGCAGGCTCGCCGCCATGCGCTCCGCAATCGCGAGCATGAGGTTCACGCCTGGCGAGAAATTCGCGGCATAGACGATGGCGACCTGGCCAGCCGCCTCGCGCACCGCCGCCTCCTCCGCATCCGAGAGGCCCGAGGATCCCAGCACCAGCGGCGTGCCGGCCGCGACCGCCGCCGCCGCATGGATCGGGGCCGCATGCGCATGGGTGAAGTCGATCACCACGTCACTCGCCGCGAACAGCACGGACGGATCATCGCCACGCGCGCTGCCGCCGGCGAGCGCGGCACCGCCCGTCGCGATCTCCTCCACCAGAAGGCGGCCCATGCGGCCGCCCACTCCCGCGACGCCGATGCGGGCCGCCCCCGTCTGGCGCGGCTGGCTCGCGCTCCCGGCGCTCGTCGGCGCCTCCGCCTCGTGGCGGACGGGCGCGCTCATCCGCGCTCGGCCTCGTAGCGCGCCTTCGTCTCGGCATTGGCGGGGTACAGGCCGGGGAGCGGCACGCCCTTCTCCACCTCGCGCATGATCCAGGCCTCCAGCCGCTCCTGCTCGACCGCCGCTTCCGTCACCGCCTCCAGCAGCGCGATCGGGATCACCACCGCGCCGTCATCATCGGCCACGATGATGTCGCCGGGCATGACCGTGGTGCCGCCGCAGCCGATCGGCTCCTGCCAGCCCACGAAGTTCAGCGCGGCGACGGATGCGGGTGCGACGCTGCCCTGCGCGAATACTGGCAACCCCGTGCCCAACACGCCGGCGCCGTCGCGCACCATGCCGTCCGTTACCAGGCCGGCCACGCCCTTCTTTGCCATCCGTGCGCACAGGATGTCGCCGAAGATGCCCGCGGCCTGGCTGCCCATGGCGTCCGCCACCGCGACGCAGCCCTCCTCCATCGCCTCGATCGCGGCGCGCGTCGAACGCGGCGAAGACCAGCTGTCCACGGTTGCGAGGTCCTCGCGCGTGGGCGTGAAGCGCAGGGTGAAGGCGGGGCCGGCGATGCGGCGATTCTTGCCCGGCACCAGGGGGCGGCTTCCGGCGATGTAGCAGAAGCGAACACCCTTCTTGAGCAGCACGGTGGTGAGCGTCGCGGTGGTGACGCCGAGCAGGGCGTCGCGGATGGCTGAAGTGAAGGGCATGGTCGAAACTCCAAAAAGGCCGGGGAAAAGAATTTCCCCGGACCCCATTCTTTTATTTTTGGCTACTGGGGCGAGCGGCGCAACCGGCAAGCCTCAGAGGAATGGGTTGCGGGCGCGCGGGGGTGTCGCGGCGGGGCCGAAATGGCGGGCCAGGTAGTCGACAATCGTCGTGCGCAGCTCCGCGTCCAGCGGGTTCATCCCCTGCTTTTCCACCATCCAGTCCATCAAACCGTCCCACTGCGCGCGCGGCAGGCGCGTGCGGCGGATGATCGCGGTGTTGTGGCACGGCGTGCACAGGGCGAAGGTCTCCTCGCGACCCTCGCCCTCCGGCAGAATGGACATCTCCTCGTCCTGCGCGAAGGCGGGCGCGGCCAGCAGCACGGCCGCGAAGACCAACGCCCTCATCCGACCAGCACGGCCACGCGCGTGATCGCGTTGGCACCATAGCCCTGCGGATTCCAGTTCGCCGCGGCGTGCGGCTGCATCCGGCCCTTGTCGTCCGTCGCGCGGTACCAGATCTCGTAATAGCCATCGGCCGGCAGGCGGGCCTTGCCTGTCCAGCGCTGCCAGGCGTGGCGGTTGGCTGGTGCGGCCACCTGCATCGGCTGCCAGCTCGCACCATAATCCACCGAGACATGCACGGCTGAGACAGTGTCGTCGCCCGCCCAGGCGGCGCCGCGCAGGTCGATCTCCCGCGTGCCGGCGGGCAAGCGCGTGCCATGCGCCACATTGGTCAGCACCGAGCGCACCGGCATCGACGTCATGTCCGCGAAATCGCGGCCATTATTCTCGCTGCCGGGGACGATCGGGCGCACCGGCATCCGGTACGACGTCCCGCCCATGCCCGGCCCGTCATGCGGCGTCGCCCGCACCAGCACGCTTGTCAGCCATTTCTGGCTGAGGCTGCCCGGCCACCCCGGCACGATCATGCGCAGCGGCGCGCCATGGATGTTGGGGATCGCACCACCATTCATGCCGAAGGCCAGCAGCGTCGTCTCATCCATCGCCTTCGCGATCGGCATGCCGCGGCTGATCGACAGCCGGCCCGGCTCGCCCGACAAATGCGGGTCCGCGCCGGCATGGCCGGTGAAGGCCGCGGTCGGCTTCAGCCCGGCGGCGTTGAGCACGTCGCGCAGCCGCACGCCCGTCCATTCCGCGTTGGAGATCGCGCCGTTGGTCCATTGGTTGCCGCGCGTGGGCGGCTGGAACTGCGCGCGGCCATTGCCGCCGCACTCCATCTGCAATTGCAGCGTCACCACGGGAAAACGCGCGCGCAATTCAGCGACGCTGAGTTCGAGCGGCGTGTTCACCTCGCCTTCGATCTTGAAGCGCCAGGCGGCGGGATCCGCGACGGGGTCCGGAATTCGACCGTTCATCCGGATGAACATCTTCTCCGTCGGCGTGACGGCGTCGTCGAGCAGCGCCTCCGGCGTCTCCGCGACGAGCGGGCGTTCGCCGAGCACGACGAGCGGGGCCTTGCCATCCATACGCAAAATCTCCGGTGCGGCACCCTGCGCGGCGGCTGGCGCGATGGCCTCGTTGGCGAGCTTCGCGGCCAGCGGCACGGCGGCGATCGCCGCGCCAAGGGTCAACAGCGAACTGCCGGTCATCGCGCCCCGCCGGCCAGTCACCATGGCGTGTGCGGCGGCATCGCCGTCCGGCGTGGGGTCCTGGTTCTCTGGCATGGTCGCTTCCTCTCCGGTTGCCGCAACCTAGAGCAGTTTTCCGCCCTGTCGAATGACCTGTTCGAATGCCATGCTCCAGCAGCCGAACGCGATGCGTTTTTGCCCTGCGTCCGGGAATGCCTCGCCACCCCTCGAACCCCGGCGCGGCATCGCCTATACGGGGGCGGTGCAGACCCCTCCCTCGCCCGACTACATCACCCGCCTGAACCCGGAGCAGCGTGCCGCCGTCGAGGCCCTCGATGGCCCGCTGCTGGTCCTGGCCGGCGCCGGCACCGGCAAGACCCGCGTGCTGACCACGCGCTTCGCCCACCTGCTGATGACGGGGAGAGCCAAGCCGTGGGAGGTGCTCTCCGTCACCTTCACCAACAAGGCCTCGCGCGAGATGCGGGAGCGCGTGAGCGCCATCCTCGGCCGCCCGGTCGAGGGGCTTTGGCTCGGCACCTTCCATGCGCTGTGCGCGCGCATGCTGCGCCGGCACGCCGCACTGGTGGGCCTGCAAACGAACTTCACCATCCTCGACGCCGATGACCAGCTGCGCCTGCTCAAGCAGGTGATGGAGGCCGCGCGCATCGACGCCAAGCGCTGGCCGCCCCAGGGCACGATGGGCGTCATCCAGCGGTGGAAGGATCGTGGCCTGACGCCCGATCGCGTCACCGCCGCCGAGGATAGCGACTGGGCCGGGGGTGCGGCGCGCGGCCTGTATCGCGACTACCAGCGCCGCCTGGTCGAGCTGAACGCCGCCGACTTCGGCGACCTGCTGCTGCACGTGACGGAGATCCTGCGCACCAACCCGGACGTTCTCGCCGAATACCACCGCGGCTTCCGCTACATCCTCGTGGACGAGTACCAGGACACCAATCTAATGCAGTACCTCTGGCTGCGCCTGCTCGCGCAACGGCACCAGAACATCTGCTGCGTCGGCGACGACGACCAGTCGATCTATTCCTGGCGCGGTGCGGAGATCGAAAACATCCTTCGCTTCGAAAAGGACTTTTCAGGCGCGCGCATCGTCCGGCTGGAGGCCAATTACCGCTCCACCAAGCCGATCCTCGCCGCCGCTTCGGGCCTCATCGCGCACAACACGGGACGACTGGGCAAGACCCTGCGCTCGGGCCTCGAGAATGCCGAGGGCGAGCGCGTCCATGTCGTCTCGCTGTGGGACAGCGAGGAGGAGGCGCGGATGGTCGGCAGCCGCATCGAGGAGGCGCGCCGCGCCGGCACCTCGCTCGCGGAAATCGCGGTCCTGGTGCGCGCCGGCTTCCAGACCCGCGCCTTCGAGGAGCGGATGATTGCGCTGGGCATTCCCTACCGCGTGGTGGGTGGCGCGAAGTTCTACGAGCGGCAGGAAATCCGCGACGCGATGGCGTACCTGCGAGTGCTCAACCAGCCCGCCGACGACCTGGCCTTCGATCGGATCGTGAACACGCCCAAGCGCGGCCTGGGCGACACAGCGATGCGCGCGATGCAGGCCATCGCGCGCGAGCAGCGCTTGCCGCTGAGCAGCGCCGCGGAGATCATGACCGAGGGCAGCGACGCGCTGCGCGGCAAGGCCCGCAGCGCGCTCACCGAACTCATGCACGGGTTCGCCCGCTGGCGCGCGGCACTCGACAGCGAGGGCCACGTCGTCGTCGCGGCGACGCTGCTCGATGAGAGCGGCTACACCGAGATGTGGAAGCAGGACCGCTCCCCGGAGGCGCCGGGGCGGCTTGAGAACCTCAAGGAATTGCTGCGCGCGATGGCGGAGTTCACCACGCTCGCAGGCTTCCTCGATCACGTCGCGCTGGTCATGGACAACGACGCCGACCCTGATGCCGCGCGCGTCAGCCTGATGACGCTGCACGCGGCGAAGGGCCTGGAATTCGACATGGTCTTCCTGCCGGGATGGGAGGAAGGGCTGTTCCCCTCCCAGCGCAGCCTCGACGAAGGGGGCGAGAAGGCGCTGGAGGAAGAACGCCGCCTCGCTTATGTCGGCATCACGCGCGCGCGGCGCGTCGCGGTGATCAGCCACGCGGCCAATCGCCGCATCTATGCGAACTGGACCAACTCCATCCCCTCCCGCTTCATCGACGAGCTGCCCGAGGCCCACATCCAGCGCGCCGGCGGCGCGGGCCTGGAGCGCGCGCGCATGATCACCGCGCCCTCCGTCTTCGCCGGCGGCGGGCTGATGGCGCGGCGCCCACGCATGGTTGAACCCGGCGCCTGGGAGGTGAAGGAGCGCCCCTCCGCCGGGGGCTTTACGGCCGGCGAACGCGTCTTCCACCAGAAGTTCGGCTATGGCCGGGTCCTACGCGTCGACGACGACAAGCTCGACATCGCCTTCGAGAAATCCGGCGAGAAGCGGCTGCTCGACCGGTTCGTGGAGAAGGCGTGATGGCGCTGTCGCACCGCTTCGCGCGGCCGCTCGAGACCATCGCGCTGGAGGGCCTGCCCGAACACGCGGTCCCCGCCTTCGAGGCGGCGTTCCTGACCATCTGCGCGACCGTCGGCTACTTCCGCGAGGAACCCGCCGAGACCTGGCGCGTCGAGGGCGTGCGCGAACAGGGCGCCGATGACACCGAGCTCGCGGGTGCGCTCGCACTCGCCGCCCTGATGACCGGCATCGACGCGCCCGAATTGATGCGCGCCGAGACGGAGGCCGATGGCTGGCTCGCGCGCACCGTCACCGCCTTCCCCGAGCAGCCGGTGGGGAAGCGCTTCCTCATCCGCCCCACGCACGTCCCGAACCCGATCGCCTATGGTCGCGTGGTGCTGCGCCTGGATGCCGGGCTCGCCTTCGGCAGTGGCGAGCATGCCTCGACGCAGGGCTGCCTTATCGCCTTCGAGCGCGCGGCCCTGCGGCGGCCACGGCGCATCCTCGATCTCGGCAGCGGGTCGGGCATCCTCGCGCTGGCCGCGGCGAAGCTGCTGCACAGGCGCGTGCTGGCCACCGATATCGAGCCCTGGAGCGTGCGTGTCTGCGCCGAGAATGCGCGCATGAATGGGCAGTCGCAGCGCATGCGCGCGTCCCTCGCCGATGGCTGGCGCAGCCCGCGCGTGCGCGGCCCCTACGACCTGGTCTTCGCGAACATCCTCGCGCGCCCGCTCTGCGCGATGGCGAAGCACCTGGCGCAGAACCTCGCGCCCGGCGGAACGGCGATACTGGCGGGGCTGCTGGGGACGCAGGCGCGCATGGTGCTGGCCGCGCATCGGCGCTGCGGGCTGCGGCTGGAGCGGCGCATCAATGTGGGGCCGTGGACGACGCTGGTGCTGAGGAAGGAAGCTGGGGGGAAATGAATTTCCCCCAAACCCCCATTCTTTTGTGTTTGGCTTCTTGGTTCAGGTTGGAAGTGCGCGCGACCTCTCCGCTGAAGCACTGGCCGCGCGTCCGACGCCAATTGATAAAAGAGAAAGAAAGGGGGTTTGGGGGAAATTCATTTCCCCCATTCTTGCTCTTGCTCGCATCGCTTACGGGTTGCATCGCCGCACCGCCCGCGCGGGAGCCGCCCCTGCTCTATCCCGCCTCCGCCCGGGAACGGATAATCCGCATCGCGGAGGCCGAGTGGGAGGATTGGGGCCGCCTGACGCCGGAGACGGTGCCCGTCGCCGCCGAGGGGGCGCGCGACAATTTTCCCCGCGTCCTCGCCTATTGGCGCTCCCTGGACCCGGGTGCGGATGGCGGGGCCATCGCGCGCAACCGCCGCCTCTTCGCAGCCGGCGCGACGGGCGTGTGGGAGGAGCCGCCCTGGTCGGCGGCCTTCATCAGCTTCGTGCTGCGCGCGGCCGGCATCGATGGCCGCGAATTTCCCTCGGCACCCTCGCACGGCACCTATGTCGATGCGCTGATCGCCGATGCCGCGCAGTTTCCGGAACGCGCGCCCTTCATCCCACACAGCCCGGACAGCTACGGCCCCGCGCTGGGCGATCTCATCTGCGCCGACCGTTCGCCGCGCCCGATCGTGCATTGGAGCGAGCGCGCCGCGGATGGCGGCCGCTTCCGCCCCATGCATTGCGATATCGTCGTCGCCAATGTCGCCGGCGGGGTCGAGGCGATCGGTGGCAACCTGCGCGACGCCGTCACCCGCGTCCGGCTAGCGACCACGCCGGATGGCCGCCTGGTCCTGACCCCTGGCGCGGGGGCGCGAATCTTCGCCATATTCGAAAACCGCATGGGTCGCCTGCCGGCCCGCCCCCCTCAGGAAGAGCCCACCTCATGACGCATCTGTTCGACCCGCTGACGCTCCGCGGCGTGACCTTCAAGAACCGCATCGGCGTCGCGCCGATGTGCCAGTACTCCGCCGGCACCGATGGCCGCCCGACCGAATGGCACCTCGCGCACCTGCTGCAGCGTGCGCTCGGCGGCGCGGGCCTGGTCTGCGTGGAAGCTTCGGGCGTGGTGCCGGAGGGGCGCATCACCCCGGCCTGCCTGGGCATATGGGATGATGCGCAGGAGGCGTCGCACACGCGCCTGGCGCATGCCATCACCCGCGGCGGATCGGTGCCTGGCATCCAGCTCGCTCATGCCGGCCGCAAGGCGAGCCGCAACGTGTCGTGGGAGCGCGGTCCTGCGGTGCCGGGCTGGGAGATCGTCGGCCCGAGTGCGGAGGCCTTCGGCGACTACGCCACGCCCCACGCGCTGACGCCTGCCGAGATCGAGGCGCTGCCGGAATCCTTCGCCATCGCCGCACGCCGCGCGGTGCGCGCGGGCTACGGCTTCGTCGAGGTGCATGGCGCGCATGGCTACCTGATGCACCAGTTCCTCTCGCCGCTGTCCAACACGCGCAACGACGCCTGGGGCGGGGATTTCGCCGGCCGCACGCGGCTGCTGCTGGACACCTGCGCCGCCGTGCGCGCCGCCACCCCGGACACCATGCCGCTGTTCGTGCGCCTGTCGCACACCGATTGGGTGCCCGGCGGTTGGACCACGGAGGAGACGGTGCAGCTTTCCGCCCTGCTCAAGGGCCGCGGCGTGGACCTGATCAGCGTGTCCTCGGGCGGCAATGACCCGCGCCAGCAGATCGACCTCAAGCCGATGTACCAGGTCCCCGGCGCGGAGGCGGTGCGCCATGGCGCCGGCATCGCGGTCGGCGTGGCGGGCCTGATCACGACGGCCGAGGAAGCGCAGGGCATCGTCGCCGATGGGCGCGCCGACATGGTCTTTCTCGCCCGGGTTATGGTGCGGGAGCCGTTCTGGCCGGCGCAGGCCGCGGCGCAGCTGGGCCGGCCTGAGGCACTGCGTATTCCGCCCGAGTATCAGCGCGGCTGGGACGCCTGGGGCCCGCTGCCGACGGACAACGGGATCGCGGAGCCCATGCCCGCGCTCTGACAAAATCGGCGCGAGGTCTTCCCCCGTGCCGCCCGGCCGGCCGGCCAGTGCGGTCGGTCGGGTAGGGCGATGCGAAGACCAACCGCAGAACCGTCGGTCTTCGGCAAAGGCTACTCCGCCGCCTTTGGCATGTGGCCGAGCGTGCCTTCGTACTTCACGGCGCTATCAGCCGGCAGCCATTCGGCCTCCATCTCGCGAATACGATCGAAGCCCGCGAACTGGTGCAGGTTGCCCACCGGATGCGCCTTGAACTTCGCGTCGTAGGCGGCCTCGGACATCGGGCCACCCTGCTTCAGGGCAACGGCGAAGTCATGCACCGCCATCAGTGTCGCGCGCATCGCGGCACCAGGCAGGATGGTGACGGCGATGCCGAGTTCGGCCATGCGTTCTGCGCTCATGCGCGGGGAGATACCCGTCATGTTGTAGAAAACCGGGCCGCGCACCCCGGCGCAGACCTCCGCCACTTCCTCCTCGCTCGCGGGGCCTTCGACGAAGGCGAGGTCGGCGCCGGCCTCGAGGAAGGCATTGGCGCGCCACAGCGCCTCCGCCATCGAGCCGCCATGCGCACCGCGGGCATCGGTACGCGCGATGAGGACGAAGCTCGGGTCGATCGCGTCGCGCACGCTCGCCGCCGCGCGGATCTTGCCCACCGCCTCCTCGCGCCCGATGACCTCGCGTCCTGCCACATGGCCGCAGCGCTTGGGCGCGACCTGGTCTTCCATGTGCAGGCCCGCGACGCCGAAGCGGATGTATTCCTCGACCGTGCGCGCGACGTTGATGGCATTGCCGAAGCCGGTATCCGCATCGGCGATCAGCGGCACGCGCACGGCGGCTGCGATGTGCTTCGCGTTCATCGCCATCTCGGTCTGCGTCACCAGCCCCGCATCGGGCAGGCCGAGCATCGACAGCGACGTGCCGTAGCCGGACATGTAGATCGCGGGGAAGCCCACCTCCTCCAGCACACGCGCGGACATCGCGTTGTAGCAGCCGGGCACGATGAGCGGCTTCGCCGCCGCCATCGCCGCGCGCAGCCGCGCACCGGGGGTAGCCGTCTGTCCTTCGCCAAGTCGCATCGCTTCAGTCTCCTTCGGGGTCGAGCACGGCTTCGAGGGTCATCAGCACCGGGTTCTCGCCGCGCGTGAGGACCCCCTCATGCAGGCGATCCTCGACATCAACCATCGCGATGTCGAGCGGGACCGCGGTGCCGCCCGCGCGGATGAACATCTCGGTGAAGGGCACGTCGGACGCGGGCGCATCGTCGAAGCGCCCGCCGATGATGCTGCCGACACCGCCACGCAGCACCGCCTTTGTGTATCCCGCGCCACGGGCAATGCCCTCGATGGCAAGCGTGATGTCCTGATTCGGCCGCAGCCGCAGCGCCAGGCCGGGATGGCCGCCGGCGACCGTCTCCATTGCGACCGGCGCGAAGAGCCGGAACCCGGTTTCCGCATCATCGGACACCGCGAACCCCGCACCCGACAGCGCGGTACCGATGACCTGGATGGGCGACGCGATCACCGCCTCCTCAGGCAGGATGTGGCCGCCGCGGCGCGCGCCGTCGGCCTCGATCCAGGTCGCGTGGCAATGGAAGAAGGCGGCGCCGTCGCGCAGCCCGAAGGTGAGCGCGCCCTGCTCCAGCCGCGTCACGCCAGGCGGTCGCCGCGGCTCGCTGTACCAGGCTGCCCGCGTGGCATCGGGCGAGAGCGCCGGGATGACGTAGCCGAATGGCGCGAAGCCGCCGCCGGCGATGGTGAAGGCGCCCGACCGCAGCCCGCGCGCGCCGAGCGCGTCGCGCAGTGCGTCGAGAAGCAGCGCGCCAGGCGGCAGCATCAGGTCGATGGAATGCAGCATCGCCGGCAGCTGGCGGGTCTTCGCGGACTTCGTCCCCACCGGTGGCGACCCGCTGACCCTCGGCGCCGACGTCGCCGTGGCCGGTCCGGCGGCCGCGCCACCGCCGCTGCCCGAGACCCGCACCACCAC
>JAZKFA010000121.1:14172-19556 GCA_040386655.1 Pseudomonadota bacterium
CAGGTCGATGGAATGCAGCATCGCCGGCAGCACGATCGCGCGCGGTCCCAGCGCAGGTCCGGGCTGATGGATGACGCGCATCAGGTCTTGCCCAGCGGCAGCAGGCCGCGTGCTTCCAGCGCCTCCCGCACCAGGCGCTTGGGCACCTTGCCGTAACCCGACTTGGGCATCTCATCGAGGAAGAAGACGCGCTTCGGGATCTTGTAGCGGGGCATCTTCTCGCCCATCCAGGCCAGCAGCGCCGCCTCATTCCCGGAGCCGCCACGCGGGACGACCGCCGCGACGCCGACCTCACCCCACAACGGATCAGGCACGCCGAGCACCGCACATTCCGCGACGTCGGGATGCGTCAGCAGCTTCTCCTCCACCTCGCGCGGATGGATGTTGGAGCCGCCCGAGATGTACATGTCCGACGCGCGGCCGGTGATGTAGAGGAAGCCCTGGGCATCCATGTGGCCGAGGTCGCCGGTGCGGAACCAGCCATCACGGAACGCCTCCGCATTGGCCTTCGGATTATCGAAGTACCCCGCGAAGACAGCCGGCCCGATGACGCAGATCTCGCCGGTCTCATCAGGCCCCAAGGCACGCCCAGTATCATCCTGGATCTCCACCTGCATGCCCGTGCGTTCGAAGCCGCAGGTGCCGATGCGCGCGGCCGGGCCGTCCTCCGCCTCGTGCTGGTCGGGGCGGAGATAGGTGATGTTGCCGGTCACCTCGCCTAGGCCGAAATACTGCACGATCACCTTGCCCAGGCGCGAGAGGATCATCTGCTGGTCGGTGCGGTACATCGGCGCGCCGGCGTAGATCACGTGGCGCAGCGCGTGCGGCGCGGCGTCCGGATGCTCCGCCAGCATCTTCAGGATGGTCGGCACGGCGAAGAGGTTGGTGACGCGGTGCTCCTCGATCAGGCGCCATGCTTCCGCGACGTCGAACCGGTCGGTCGGCAGCAGCACGGTCTTCGCCGCACGCGCGACCTGCGTCAGCTGGTGCACGCCCGCGCCATGCGACAGTGGTGCCACCACCAGCGATGCGTCCTGCTCATTCGTCCCGGGCAGCAGGTCGGCCAAGTGGTTGTTCACGACGAAGGCCATCTGCCCATGCGTCAGCACCGAGGCCTTTGATCGCCCGGTGGTGCCGGAGGTGAAGAAGAACCAGCAGGGGTCGTCATGCTCCACCGGCTCGGTCGGGGAGGGCGCACCCAAATGGGCCGCGATCATCGCCTCCATCGGATCGCCGAACATCAGCTGGCGCTGCACCACCTGCGCGACCGCCGCCGAGTGTTCCGGAAAATCCGGATGGCAGAGGAAGGCGCTGACCTTCGCCATGCGCGCAAGCTCCACCACCTCGTCCGCGAGCAGGCGGAAATTCGTGGGCACCCACACCGCGCCGATGCGGAACACCGCGAACTGCGCCGCGAACATTTGCTCGGCGTTCTTGGAGTGCACCAGCACGCGGTCGCCCTTGCCCAGGCCCATCGCGCGCAGCCCGGCGGCGATGGCGGCGGAACGCGCCTCCATCTCCAACCACGTCCATGAGCGCGTGCCCCAGACGAGGCCCACCCGCGCCGGTTCCCGCCGCGCCGCCTGTGTCAGCAGGTGCCCGAGATTCATCACGCGGCGGCTCATGCGCGGCTCAGCCATTGGGGTCTCCTCCGTGCCGCAGTCTCGCGGAGAAGGGCTGGGCTGGGAAGGCTAGAAGAACCGGCTTGGCGGCCGCGCGAGGCCCAGGTGATCGCGCAGCGTCGGGCCCGTGTAGTCGCGCCGGAACAGCCCGCGCGCCTGCAGGATGGGCACCACCTGGTCCACGAAATCATCGAAGGATCCCGGGAAGTAGGGCGGCAGGATGTTGAAGCCATCCGCCGCGCCACCGCGGAACCATTCCTCCAGCGTATCCGCAATCGCCTCGGGCGTCCCGCAGATCACCCAATGCCCGCGTGCCGCACCCGTCAAATTATGCAGGTCCCGCCAGGTCATGCGGTCCCGCTTCGCCTTCGCCAGCATCGCGCGCGCGAAGCCGTGCGAGGTGTCGGGTAGCGGCAGTTCCGGCACCAGCTCATCGAGCGGAAAACCCGATACGTCGATCCCCAGGCGGTTCTTCAGCAGCGTCGCCGCATTGGTCGCACTCACAAAACTCTGCAGGTGGTTCAGCTTCGCCCGGGCTTCCGCATCCGTCGCACCGATGATGGGCATAACACCCGGCAGCACCGCCACCTCCGACTCCTGCCGTCCGAACGCCGGCAGCCGGTCCTTCAGCGCGCGATACGCGACCTGGGCCTCGCCGAAATCCTGCACCACCGAGAACACCACATCCGCGGTGCGTGCCGCCAAGGCGAGGCCCACATCGGAGCTGCCGGCCTGCAGGATGATCGGCTGCCCCTGCGGGCAGCGCGCGATGTTGAGCGGCCCTTTCACCTGGTAGAAGCGGCCCTTGTGGTCCAGCGTCCTAACCTTCGCGGGGTCGATGTACTGCCCGGTCTCGCGGTCCGCGATGACGGCGCCATCATCCCAGCAATCCCACAGCCCGCGCACGACATCGACGAATTCCTCGGCCACCTCGTACCGCGCGTCGTGGCGCGGATGGTCGCGCCCGAAATTGGCCGCCGAATCCGGCCCCGACGTGGTCACCGCATTCCACGCCGCGCGCCCGCCGCTCAGATGATCGAGCGAGGCAAACGCGCGGGCCACCGTGAACGGCTCGCCATAGGTGGTCGACGACGTGGCCCCCAACCCCACATGCGTCGTCGTCGCGGCGAGTGCCGCCAGCATCGTCAACGGCTCGAACCGCGCGGTGAAGGATGGGTGGTTGTTCACCCCGGCGTTCAGATTGTCGCCGAGGAAGATCAGATCGAACTTGCCGCGCTCCGCGGTGCGCGCGATCTCCTGGATCACCGGCAGGCTCATGAAGCTGTCCGCCGCACCCGGATAGCGCCAGCCAGCGATGTGGTTGCCCGTGCCCAGCACGAACACACCCAGATGCATCTCTCGCTGCAAATCCCGCCTCCATCACGCCGCGGGTCATTGCGATGCAAGTTCCGCGCGCGCGCAAGGCCCCAAGCTAATCCTGCGCCAGAGCCAGCCCCGCCGCGAGCGGCGCCAACGGCAAGGCCAGGCACAGCCCCGCGCCCAGGAACAATAAATACGGCCCCGCCGGCAGCCCCGCCCCCGCCGCCTCGATCGCCGCGGCACCAAAGATCATCGCGGGTATCGCCAGCGGCAACACCAGCAGCGGCAACAACACCCCGCCCCTTCTGGCCCCCAACGTCAGCGCCGCCCCCGCCGTGCCAAGCAACGACAACAACGCCGTCGCCAAACCGAGCGCCAGCATCGCTACGCCCCAGGCCTCCATCGGCAAATTCAACATCGCACTTGCCACCGGAGCCGCCACCACCAGCGGCACCCCCGTCGTCAGCCAATGCGCCAAGGCCTTCACCACCGCGATCGCCGCCGGATGCATCCCCGACACCAACAGCTGGTCCAGAGACCCATCCTCCGCATCCGCGCCAAACATCCGGTCCAACGGCAACAACGCCGCCAACAACCCCGACGCCAACAAAGCCCCCGGCGCCAACCGCGCCAACGCCTCAGGCGCCGGACCCACCCCGAACGGAAACAACGCCGCCACCAAGACGAAAAACATCACCGCCGCGAGACTGTCCGCGGGATGACGCACGGCCAGCCGCAGGTCACGGAGGAGAAGCGCGGTCATGGGAAGGAAGGCCAGGGGCTCCGCCCCTGGACCAAGCGAGGATCGTGTCGATCCTCGACCTCCATCCGTTGGCTCTTGGATTGGGCGAGGCTGTTCTCGCCGGAGGCGTGTTTGGTTGGGGAGGGGCGCGTCCAGAGAGTTCCCGTTGAGCTCGAGCACGCTGCGCCCCTCCCCAACCAGACCCATTCAGCAAGCACAGTCCTTGCTAACCCAGGACCAACGCATGCCGAGGTCCGGGGATCGGCTCGATCCCCGGCGGGGGTCGAGGGGGCGGAGCCCCTCGCCTTGCCCCTCACAGCCCGAGCTCCTTCACCGCGTCCAGTGGCAGGGGGATGTGGGTCGCCGCGATGACCATGCCGCCGGCGTTGCGGTGTGTCGCCAGCAGCGGTCCGAGGCGTGCGACGGCGGCGGCGTCCAGGCCCGTGGTGGGTTCGTCGAGCAGCCAGAGGGGTGCGGCGCCGGGTTCGTCCAGCGCCAGGCGGGCGAGTGCGAGACGGCGTTTCTGGCCGGAGGAGAGCACGCGGGCCGGCAGGCGGGCGAGCGGGGTGAGGTCCAGGGCGTCCAGAGCGCGGGCGATGGCGGTGGTGGGCGCACCAATGAGCTGGGCGTGGAAGGCAAGGTTTTCGGTGGCGGTGAAGGCGGGCTTCAGCCCGTCATCATGGCCGAGGTAGCGCAGGAGCGTGGGGCGGCGAAGGCTGCCCTCGGCGGGGCGGAGCAGGCCGGCGAGGAGGCGCAGCAGGGTGGACTTGCCGGCGCCGTTCGCACCGGTCAGCAGCAGGGCCTCGCCGGGGGCGAGGGTGAAGGACAGGCCGGCGAAGACCGCGCGTTCGCCGCGCAGGCAGGCGAGGTTTTCGGCGATCAGCATGGCCGGCGGCCAGAACCTTTCATCATTCGTCAAGCCAGTATCGCTCAAGACGGGACGGGCCATGGACCCCCGTGATGGGCCGTGGTTAAAACCGCCTATCACCGCATCGCACCATAGGCGAGGGCGGCACAGCGAAAAGGTCTCTCCACATGCGCATGATCGGGCAGGACAGCCTCAAAACCCGCAGCACGCTGGAGGTGGACGGCAAGACCTACCATTACTTCAGCCTGCCCAAGGCGGCCGCGAGCATCGGCGATCTCTCCCGCCTGCCCTACAGCCTGAAGGTTCTGCTGGAGAACGTCCTGCGTTTCGAGGATGGCCGCAGCTACACGGTCAACGACGCCAAGGCGATCGCGGAATGGGTGAACGGTGGCCACTCCGAGAAGGAGGTTCCATTCAAGCCCGCGCGCATCCTGCTGCAGGACTTCACCGGCGTCCCGGCGGTGGTGGACCTGGCCGCGATGCGCGACGCGCTAGTGGGCCTGGGTGGTGATCCGCGCAAGGTGAACCCGCTGGTGCCGGTGGACCTCGTCATCGACCATTCGGTGATGGTGGACCGCTCCGGCACGGCCGAGGCGCTGCAGCAGAATGTGGATGTCGAGTTCGAGCGCAATGGCGAGCGCTATGAGTTCCTCCGCTGGGGCCAGTCGGCCTTCGACAATTTCCGCGTGGTGCCGCCGGGCACCGGCATCTGCCACCAGGTGAACCTCGAATACCTGGCGCAGGTGGTGTGGACCGCAACCGATGCGGGCGACACCTACGCCTACCCCGACAGCTGCTACGGCACCGACAGCCACACCACCATGGTCAACGG
>JAZKFA010000122.1:0-12506 GCA_040386655.1 Pseudomonadota bacterium
TCGTCATGTTCCAGATGACGTTTGCCATCATCACCCCGGCGCTGATCGCCGGTGCCTTCGCGGATCGCATGAAGTTTTCCGCCCTGCTGGTCTTCACCGGCCTGTGGTCGGTGCTGATCTACGCGCCTGTCGCACATTGGGTTTGGCATCCGAATGGCTGGATCTTCGCGCTCGGCGCGCTCGACTTCGCCGGCGGCACGGTGGTGCACATCAATGCGGGCGTGGCAGGGCTCATGTGCGCGCTCGTGCTCGGCAAGCGCGTCGGCTACGGGTCGGAGAACATGGCGCCCTACAACCTCGGCCTCGCCGTGATCGGCGCGAGCCTGCTGTGGGTGGGCTGGTTCGGCTTCAACGCGGGCTCCGCGGTGGGTGCCAGCGGGCGTGCGGGCATGGCGATGCTGGTCACCCAGCTGGCCGCCGGTGCGGCGGCGATGGCCTGGATGATCGGGGAGTGGGCGACCAAGGGGAAGCCCTCCGTCCTCGGTGCGATCTCGGGTGCGGTGGCCGGCCTGGTTGCGATCACCCCGGCGGCGGGCTTCGTCCTGCCCGGCCCGGCGCTGATCATCGGCCTGGTCGCGGGCCTCGCGGGCTTCTGGGGTGCCACGGGCCTCAAGCATGCGCTGGGCTATGACGACAGCCTGGACGCCTTCGGCGTGCACGGCATCTGCGGCATCGTCGGCGCGCTGCTCACCGGTGTCTTCGCCTATGGGCCGCTCTCGGCGACCACGGCTTCGCCGGCCGGCACGTCGGGCGGCATGGATACCCTGATCATCCAGGTCTATGCGGTCGGCGCGACGATGCTGTTCTCGGCGGTGGGGACCTTCGTCCTGCTCAAGATCGTGGACGCTATCATCGGCCTGCGTGTGGCCGAGGAGGAGGAGCGCGAGGGCCTCGACGTGTCGCTGCACGGCGAACGGGTTGCCTGAACGCTTCATTCCGAGCGAGGTTTGACGGGCGCGGGGGGAAACCTCCGCGCCCGCTGCTTTTTGGGGGGCTTTGATGGTTCGGATCGGAGGGATGCTGGCGCTGATCGCGGCTGGCGCGGCGTGGCCCATGGGCGGCGCCTCCGCACAAGGCAGCGCGGTGCCGGTGTGGGAGCGGAAGTCCGGCGACTGGACGGTCTCGCTGACCGGCACGGACCGGCGTTGCCTGATGGCGGGCGTGAGCCAGGCGCCCACGCATCAGTTCCGCCTGGTGGTCCGGCCCGCCGCGGCTGCGCCGGCCGCACGGCCCGGTACGCCCGCGCCGCCGCCGCGTCCGAACGCGCGTCCACCGGCTTCACCTGCGGCTGCCGCGGCGCGGCCGGAGCTGGAGCTCGCCGAGAATATCGGCGGGGTGCATGTGAGTGCCCCGGTCGGCACGCCGCTCGCGCTGGTCGCGGAGGGGCGGAGCATCGGCTTCCAGGTGACTGGGCAGTTCCCGGGCGGGTTCAAGGCCATCAGCACGACCGAGTTCTCGATGGACTGGGCCCGCGCCCGCGAGGTGTTCCTCGACACCGGCCGGGCCGAGGCGCTGCGCCTGAGCGCGACCGGCCTGAGTGCAGCAGGCGCTGCAATGGCCGAGTGCATCGCGGGGCGCATCCCGCGCTGACGGGCGCGGCACCCGTCCCGCGCAGGTGCGCCGCTCAGTAGATCGCCGGCTCGTCCACCGGGGCGCCGAAATCGGTGCGCAGGAAATCGAAGTCGCAGCCCTGGTCGGCCTGCTCGATGTGCTTGGAGAAGGCGAAGCCATAGCCCCGTTCGTAGCGCGGCGCCGGCGGCACCCAGGCGGCGCGACGCTGGGCGATCTCCTCGTCCGACACGTCCATTCGGATGGAGCGTGCATCGACGTCGATGGTCACGATATCCCCGGTGCGCAGCAGTGCCAGCGGGCCGCCGATGAAGCTTTCGGGCGAGACATGCAGCACGCAGGCGCCGTAGCTGGTCCCCGACATGCGCGCATCCGACAGTCGCAGCATGTCCCGGTGGCCCTGCTTGAGCAGCTTCTTCGGCATCGGCAGCATGCCCCATTCCGGCATGCCCGGCCCGCCCTGCGGCCCGGCATTGCGCAGCACCAGCACATGGTCCGGCGTCACGTCGAGGTTCTCGTCATCGACCGCCTTCTTGAGGCTCGCATAGTCGTCGAAGACCAGCGCGGGGCCGGAGTGCTTGAGGAAGCGCGCATCCATCGCCGCGGGCTTGATGACGCAGCCATGGGGCGCGAGGTTGCCCTTGAGCACCGAGAGCGATCCTTCGGCGTAGATCGGATTGCTCACCGGGCGGATGACGTCGGCGTTGTAGACCTTCGCGCCCGCGATGTTCTCGCCGACCGTCTGCCCCGTGCAGGTGATGCAGGACAGGTCGAGGAAGCCCGCGATCTCACCCATCAGCGCGCGGATCCCGCCGGCGTAGAAGAAATCCTCCATCAGGTACTGCGTGCCCGAGGGCCGGACATTGCCGATGACCGGCACCTCGCGGCTCGCGCGCTCGAAATCCTCAAGACCGATATCCTGCCCGGCGCGGCGCGCCATGGCGATCAGGTGAATGATGGCGTTGGTCGAACACCCCATCGCCATCGCGACGACGATGGCGTTCAGGAACGCCGCGCGCGTCTGGATCTGCGAGGGCCTGAGGTCCTCCCACACCATGTCGACCACGCGACGTCCGCTCGCCGCGCACATGCGCATGTGACCGCTATCGGCCGCGGGGATCGAGGATGCGCCAGGCAGGCTCATCCCCACCGCCTCGGCGATGGCGGTCATTGTGCTGGCGGTGCCCATGGTCATGCAGGTGCCGTGGCTGCGCGCGATGCCGGCCTCCACGCCCTGCCAATCTTCCTCGGTGATGGTGCCCGCGCGCAGCTCCTCCCAGTACTTGAAGCTGTCGGAGCCGGAGCCGAGCGTCTTGCCCGCCCAGTTGCCGCGCAGCATCGGCCCGGCCGGCACGTAGATCGCGGGCACGTCCATGCTGGTAGCGCCCAGCATCAGGCCCGGGGTGGTCTTGTCGCACCCGCCCATCAGCACGACGCCATCGACGGGGTGGGAGCGGATCAGCTCCTCCACCTCCATCGCGAGCATGTTGCGGTAGAGCATGGTCGTCGGCTTGACGAAGATTTCCGCCAACGACAGCGCGGGCAGCTCGATGGGGAAGCCGCCGCCCATCAGGATCCCGCGCTTCACATCCGCCGCACGGTCGCGCAGGTGGACGTGGCAGGGGCTGATCTCGGACCAGGTATTGAGGATAGCGATGACCGGCTTGCCCGCCCAATCCTCGGGCGAATGGCCCATCTGGAATGCGCGCGAGCGATGGCCGAAGCTGCGCAGGCCGTGATCGCCGAACCAGCGGGCGGAGCGAAGCTCCTCGGCGGGCTTGCGGGGGGTGGACTGGGTCATGGGCGTTCCGCCTCGTGCATTCAGGACTGCCATCGAGGCGGATTTTCGCACGCTGCGCAAGGCGGCCCACCTGCTTGACGTGTCCGGCGCGCACGGCCGAGGCTGGCCGCGCACCCTGCCAAGGAATTTATCAATGCCTGACGCCGCCCTGCTCGATCGCCTTCGCCATGCCGTGGATGAAGGCTTCGCCAAGCAGACGGAATTCCTCCAGTCATTGGTTCGCTTCCCCTCGCTGCGTGGGAATGAGGGGCCGCTGCAGGACTGGATGGCCCGTGAATTCGCCGGGCGCGGCTGGGCGGTCGACCGCTTCTCCATTGCCGACGTCCCACTCCCTGCCCATGCAAAGGCGAGCCCCATGGTCGATGCCGACCCTGCCGCCAGCCGCCAGGTGGTGGCGACGCGGCGCGGGTCCGATCCGGCCGGTCGCAGCCTGATCCTGCAGGGCCATATCGACGTGGTTCCCGAAGGCCCGGCCGAGATGTGGACCCACCCGCCATACGCAGCGGTGGTGCGCGATGGCTGGCTGTACGGGCGCGGCGCGAACGACATGAAGGCCGGCGTCTCCGCCATGGTCTTTGCGATGGATGCCGTCGCCGCCACCGGCGTGCCGCTGCGGGGCGATGTGCATGTCGAGACCGTCACCGAGGAGGAGAGCACTGGCAACGGCGCTCTCGCCACCTTGCTGCGCGGCTATCGCGCCGATGCGGTGCTGATCCCGGAGCCCACCGGCCACGCCATTACGCGCTGCCACACCGGCACGCTGTGGTTCCGCCTGCGCGTGGCGGGCGTTCCCGTGCATGTCGCCGTCGCGCAGGATGGCTCCAACGCAATCCTGTCCGCGATGAAGCTGGTCGAGGCGCTGGCCGCTCACACGGTGCGCCTGAACGAGGCGGCGCGGTCGCATGCCTGGTTCGGCGCCGTGCGCGACCCGATCAAGTTCAACCCCGGCATCATCCGCGGCGGCGACTGGGCCAGCAGCACGCCGGCCTGGTGCGAGGTGGATTGCCGCATCGGCCTGCTGCCGGGCGACGACGTGGCCGCTGCGATGGCGGCGGTCGAGCGTGTGGTGGCCGAGGCCGCGCGCGGCGACAACTTCCTCGCCAACCACCCACCGACGCTGAACTTCCACGGCTTCCGCGCCGAGGGCTTCGTCCAGGAACCGGGGACCGAGGCGGAGGCGGTGCTCGCCGCCGCCCATGCCTGCGTGCATGGCGGGCAGATGGCGGAGCGGCGCAGCACCGCGGTCAACGACACCCGCTTCTACGGCCGCGACTATGGCATCCCCGCCCTGTGCTACGGGCCCAAAGGCGAGGGCAACCACGGCTTCGACGAACGCACCTCGCTCGAGGATCTGCGCCAATGCACGCTGACCATCGCGGCGTTTGTCTCGGACTGGTGCCGGTAGGCTACAGCATGGTCCGGGTCGGCGAGGGCACCCAGGCGTAGCCTTCGCCCACCTTCAGCACATGGCCCTTGCCCGGCCAGGGGAAGTGGTAGGACAGCATCTCCGTCCGATCGCGGCTCACCATGTCAAGGAAGCGCACCCGGGTCCGCGCCGCCTGGTCTGGGTCCGAGTCGAAGGCGAATTTCCAGTTCGGCCGCTGCAGCAGCAGCACATGGTGGTGGCTGAGGTCGCCCGAGTTGATGATCGTCTCCCCGCCATCGGAGATCACGTAGGCCGTGTGGCCGATGGTATGGCCGGGAATCGCCATGGCGCGGATGCCGGGTGCGACGTCGGCGCCATCCCGCGCAATCACCATGCGGTCGCGATAGGCGTTGAGGTTCTTCTTCGCGCCATCGATGAACACGGTCATGAACTCCGGCCCGCGCTTGTTCGCGTCATCGGTCCAGAAGTTTAAGTCGGCCTCGCTGATCGCGACCTGGGCGTTGGGGAAGACCTTCGCGCCGGTGGCGTCGACCAGCGCCCAGCAATGGTCGCAATGCGCGTGCGTCAGGGCCACGAGGTCGATCTGGGAAGGCTCTATGCCAGCCGAGCGCATGTTGGCCACCAGGCGGCCTGTGGTGGGCCCGAACATCTGGCTCGCCGCGCCCATGCTAGCGCCCATGCCGGTGTCGAACAGCACCATTTGTCGCCCGGTGTTCACGACCAGGATGTTCTGTTCCAGCGGCAGGTGGTCGGTCGCGAGGAAATTGCCGCGCAGCAGCCCCTCCATCTCGCTTTGGTCCACCCCGATAAAGCCCGAGGAGGCGGGGCGGATCGGCAGTGGCCCGTCGGAGATGACGGTCAACTCCATGCCCCCCAGCCTGAAACGGTGCCATGCCGGCGCCGCCTCGTTCCGCATTGGCGCGGCGGCCAGCGCCTCGGCGGTGATGTGCGGGACGGCGAGCGCTGCCGCGCCCGCGGCCAGCAGCGCGCGTCGGGTGGTGGCGATCATGGCGATCCTCCTCGTTTGATACTTGAAGCGGAGGCTATCACCGCGGCCGCCGCACGGGCATCACCGGTCGGTGAAAGCCTGCGGCGTGGTGTTCACCGGGGTGCCGGCTTAGTCGGGAATGATCGCCGTGGCCTCGATCTCCAGCAGCGCCGCGGGCTCCAGCAAGGCCGCAACGCCAAGGATGGTGATCGCCGGATAGGGCCGCCCCATGACGCTGCGCCAGGCGGGGCCCAGCTCGCTCAGGCTGTCGCGATACAGCGCGAGATCTGGCAGGTACCAGGTCAGCCTTGCGAGGTCTGCCGAGGTGGCGCCGGCCTCGCGCAGCAGCGTGTCGATGTTGCGCAGCGTCTGGAGGAATTGCGGCACGAACCCCGAGGCGAAGCGGCCATGCGGATCGGCGCCGACCTGGCCGCTGAGCAGCAGCAGGCGGCCGCGCCCCGACAGCGCATGCGCATAGCCGCGAGGTTCAGGCCAGAGAGGCGGTTGGATGGGCGTGAGCGGCATGGCGCGCATGATGCCGAACCGGGATCACCGCCGGCAATCCCTTCGCTATGCTGCGCCGGAACAGGGAAGGGGCACGAGCATGGCCGGCAGTTTCGAGGTGCGGATCGACCCGCGTGGCGTCGCGTACCTCACGCTCGATCATCGCGCCAAGCTCAACACGCTCAACGCCGTGCTGATGCGGGAGGTCATCGCGGCCATGGCCACGCTTGCGCAGGACAGCACGCTACGCTGCGCGGTGCTTGCGGGTGCGGGTGGCCGCGCCTTCATTGGCGGCGCCGACATCCGCGAGATGGCGGCCGTCACGAACCCCGCCGAGGCCGAGGCGTTCATCCGCCTGGTGCATGGTGTCTGCGACGCGATGCGCGCCCTGCCGGTGCCGGTGATCGCGCGTATCGAGGGGTTCTGCCTCGGCGCAGGGCTCGAAGTCGCGGCATCCTGCGATATGCGCATTGCCGCGACGGGCGCGCAGATCGGCATGCCGGAAGTGCGGGTCGGCATCCCCTCGGTCGTGGAGGCCGCGCTGTTGCCGGGCCTGATCGGCTGGGGCCGCACGCGGCGCCTGCTGCTGCTCGCCGAGACGCTTGATGCCGCCACCATGGAATCCTGGGGCTTCCTCGAGCAGGTGGTGCCGGCGACCGCTCTCGATGGCGCCGTCGAGGCAGCGGTCGGCATGCTGCTGGAGGCCGGCCCGGACGCGATCCGCGCACAGAAGGCGCTGATCCGGCAATGGCAGGGGCTGCCGGTTGATTCCGCCATTCAGGCCGGCATCACCGCTTTCGCCGCCAGCTTCGCCGGCGAGGAGCCGAAGCGGATGCTGGGCGGCTTCCTTGAACACCTCGCCGCGCGCAAAGGCGGCGGCTGAGCCGAGCTACTCCACGCGCAGGTTATTCGCGCGGATGATGCGCCCGTAGCTCTCCGTCTGCTGCGCGAGGCGCGTGCGGAACGCGGCCGCGCCATCCGCGCGTACCTCGCCGCCCAGCTCCGCGATGCGGGCCTTGATCGCGGGCTCGTTCAGGATGGTGGCGATTTCGGTTTCCAGCCGGGCGATGATGGCGGGCGGCGTCTGGCCCTGCACCAGCAGACCCTGCCAAGTGCCGGAATCGGGTTCGGGCCAGTTCAGCTCGCGGAAGGTCGGCAGGTTGGGCAGCGTCGGCAGACGATTCTGCCCGGTCACCGCGATGCCGCGCATCTGGCCGTTGTTGACGAAGGCCATAGACTGCGTCGCGCCCACCACGGTGACGTTCGCCTCGTTCGAAACCAGGGAGAGCAGCGCCGGTGCGCCACCGCGGTAGGGAACGGAGACCATTTCAGTCCCCCAGGCGGCGGCGAGCGAGAGCGCGACGATGTGGCTCAGCGTGCCGGTGCCGGAATTGGCCGCATTGAGCCGCCCCGGACTGGCGCGGGCATAGGCGACCAGGCCGGCGGCGTCCTGCACGGGCAGGGTGTTGTTCACGGCCAGGATATAGGGCGCATAGATCACCATCTGCACGGGTGCGAGGTCCCGCGCGGCGTCGAAGGGCATGTTCGGCATCAGGAAGGGATTGGTCGCGAGCACCGACACGTCCAGCAGCAGCATCGTGTGCCCGTCGGGGCGGCTCTTCGCCACCAGGTCGGCCCCGAGATTGCCCCCGGCGCCGGCGCGATTCTCGACGACGACATTCTGCCCAACCCGCGCGGCCAGAGCCGGCGCGATCAACCGCGCCAGGATGTCACTGGTCCCGCCAGGCGCGTTTGGGACGATGAGGCGCAGCGCCTGGGTGAACGCCTGCGCGCGCACGGCTGGTGCCGCGAGCAGCATCGGCAACGTGGCGGCGCGCAGAACCTGACGGCGATTAATCATGGCGTGTCTCCCGAACCCAGCCTCTGACGGGCGAGCGCGCCGAGCTTTGCACCGGTGTCCGGGTGCGTCCAGACGCGATCAGTTGGGCTTGCGGTCCGGGGCCAACGGGCGGGGCTCCGGCGCGGGGGCTCCCGGCGCACCTTCCAGCACCGTACCGCCACCGCGGAAGGCGCGGTCGGAGCCGGGGGTCGGGCCGAGGTCGATCGGTGCCCCGGGGGAGGCAGGGGGCCGGCTCGGCTGAGCGGTGGTTGCGCCCTTGGTGTCGCTTGGCACGGTCTGGGCGAAACCGGGTGCTGCGATGAGGAGCGCCGCGAAGGCGAGGGGAAGCTTGCGCATGGGGTTGATCCTCAAGGCCGGGGCTGCCGCGCGAGGGGCGCGGTCCGGCGGTGAAGATTCAATGCGCGGCCGGCGGAATAGTTGCCGCTTCAGGCTTCCGGAGGTTCGTGCGCCCGCAGGTCCTGCAACGCGCAGACTGCCAGCGCCGCGGCATGAGTGGCCTCGAGATGCACCGGCGGTGCGGCGCCGTGCCGCCGCGCCTCCTCCCAACGCGCGGCACAGAGGCACCAGCGATCCCCGGGCTTGAGGCCGGCGAACCCGTATTCCGGCCGCGGAGTGCTGAGGTCATTGCCGGCCGCGAGGCTGAAGGCCAGGAACTCCGCCGTCATCTCGGCGCAGACCACGTGCAGGCCGATATCATCCGGCCCGGTGTTGCAGCACCCGTCGCGAAGGAAGCCGGTGAGCGGCGCCACCGAGCACGGGAGCAGCGCCCCGCCCAGGACATTGGCGGCCCCGTCGCCGCGGAGCCAGTCAGTCGGAGATTTCATGCGGTGAGCCTAGGCCAGGATCGCCGCCGACAGAACCACCAACGGACCGCGCGGGCCTAGGCGGCCGCGCGGATCGCCACGCTGCGCACGCTGTCGTCCACCGCGCCCGAGAAGCTCTCGAAATTTGCCTCGAAGCGGGCGACGAGGTCACGGGCGGTACGGTCATAGGCGGCCTTGTCGGCCCAGGTCTCGCGCGGGTTAAGGACCTCGCTCGGCACGCCGGGGACGGCCTTCGGGACCATCAGGCCGAAGAAGGGGTTACGGACGAACTCGGCCTTCGCCAAAGACCCGTCGAGAGCGGCGCGCAGCAGGGCGCGGGTGTGGCGAATACCCATCCGCTGGCCCGTGCCATAGCCGCCGCCGGTCCAGCCGGTGTTCACCAGCCAGCAATCAGCACCATCCTCGCCAATGCGCTCGGCGAGCATGCGGCCATAGACCTCCGGGTGACGCGGCAGGAAGGGTGCGCCGAAGCAGGTCGAGAAGGTCGCCTGCGGCTCCTTGCCCATGCCCTTTTCCGTGCCGGCGACACGCGCGGTGTAGCCGGAGAGGAAGTGGTACATCGCCTGCGCCGAGGACAGCTTGGCGATCGGCGGCAGGACGCCGAAGGCATCGGCCGTCAGCATCACCACGTTCTTCGGCAGTCCGGCGCGGCCTTCCGGGACGATGTTGGGAATGTAGTGGATCGGGTAGCAGCTGCGGGTGTTCTCGGTAAGCGTGCGGTCGGTGAGGTCCAGCCGGCCGCCGCCATCGGCAACCACGTTCTCCAGCACGGTACCGAAACGGTGCGTGGCGGCGAAGATCTGAGGCTCGGCCTCAGCGGAGAGGTCGATGACCTTGGCATAGCAGCCGCCCTCGAAGTTGAAGACGCCATCGGGCGACCAGCCATGCTCGTCATCGCCGATCAGGCGGCGGTCGGGGTCCGAGGACAGCGTGGTCTTGCCGGTGCCGGACAGGCCGAAGAACAGCGCGACATCGCCATCCGGGCCGACATTGGCCGAGCAATGCATCGGCAGCACGCCACGCGCCGGCAGCAGCCAGTTCATCACGGTGAAAATGGATTTCTTGATCTCGCCGGCATAGCTGGAGCCCGCGATGCAAATGATCTTCTCGGCGAAGGACAGCGCTATCGCGGTGGTGCTGCGGCAGCCGTGGCGGGCGGGATCTGCCTCCATCTCCGGCGCGTGCAGGATGGTGAAGTCGGGCGCGAAGCCATCGAGCTCGGCGGCCGGCGGGCGGATGAACATGTTGCGCGCGAACAGCGCGTGCCAGGCGTTGGTCGTAACCAGGCGGACGCGAATGCGGTGCGCGGGGTCGGCGCCAGCATAGAGGTCCTGCGTGAACAGCTCCGCCTGCTGGCCAAGATAGCCGCGGACATCGCCGATCAGCGCGGCAAAGCTCGCCTGCGGCATCTTGCGGTTGACCTTGCCCCACCAGATCTCGCCCGTGGTCTCAGGCTCGTCGACGACGAACTTGTCCTGCACCGAGCGGCCGGTGTGCTGGCCGGTGACTGCCATGAAGGCGCCATCCTCGGACAGCCGGCCTTCGCCGCGCCGCAGCGCCTCGCCCACCAAGACAGCCGCTTCAAGGTTCGCATGAAGCGCGCCGACGGCGGCGACGCCGGTGCCGGCGAGTGCGGACGAGGTCATAATGGGAACTCCGGGGGAAAAGAGGGCGACTTCTTAGCGTTCGGGTTGTTTCAGCTTAACTGACGGCGAAATTAGGGCATGTCGAGGGTGATGCCATGTCACAGTACTGAAATCCGCGTCCGCCTTGGTTTTCAAACTGAAATCAAGGCTTTGTCATAACCGCACGAGCTGCCCTCGCTGCCTGGACCAGCACCGTGTGCACATGATCCACGCCGCCGACGGCTACCGGGAAGGCGAAACGGCGGGTCTGGTTACCATCCGTAAGATCACAGCCGTCCACGTCCACCGTCATCATCCGCCAAGCCCCCGGGGGGCCGCCACACAGCGCCTGGGCGATGTTTGCACAAGCCTCAGCGTGATCGTCGTTCATGTGCGTGAGGATATCAGTCTCGGCCTCCGCGATGGCGGAGACGGCGGCCGGATCGGGCACGAATTGGGCCGCCCGCAACCGCAGGGCGCGGGCGAAGCCGCCGACATAGAGGGCTGCCTGGGGCCGAATGCGCCAGAGGGCAAAATCGGCGAACTCGGCATAAATCGCCGCGTAGGGGTGCCGCGCCAGCCATCGCGCCTTCAGGGCCGGCACCTCGTCGACCGACACCGGCTCTGCCAGCCCCGTTACCGTGATGCGCGGCGCGGTCTGCGGATTCGGACCCTCGGGCTCACCGGTGAACAGCAGGGCGCAGCGCGGCTCTGCCGCCAGGTGCCGCGTGTGCTCGGACAGGGTCGATATCCACAACAAAAAGGCCAGGTCCGGTGCCGTCGCCGGCGTGACCAGGCTCACGAAAGGCTGGCCGGCCACGCTGGTCGCGAGACTTGCCGCACTGGCTCCGCGGATCATCCGCCGCGATTCCGCCACCGCGCCCAACACGGCAGCATCGCGCCCCGCCTCGCGCTCCGTTGGCATTGCCATATCGCTGACACTCCCGTTGCGTCACAATCGGCCACTGACCGGAGCTCTGCCGACCATGCCCCAGACCATCGCCCTCGTGGACGACGACCGCAACATCCTCACCAGCGTCTCCATGACGCTTGAGCAGGAAGGCTACACCATCCGCACCTACACGGATGGCGAAAGCGCCCTGCAAGGCCTGATGGCGAAACCCGTCGACCTGGCCGTGCTCGACATCAAGATGCCGCGCATGGACGGGATGGAACTGCTCCAGCGCCTGCGCCAGCGGTCCAACATGCCGGTCATCTTCCTCACCTCGAAAGACGAGGAAGTCGACGAGCTGATGGGCCTTCGCCTGGGCGCGGATGACTACATTACTAAGCCATTCTCTCAGCGCCTGCTGCTCGAGCGCATCCGCGCCCTGCTGCGACGCAACGAAGGCGCCCGCGCCGAAGGCAGCGGTGCCCCGCCCGGCGGCATCATCTCTCGCGGCGACCTCGTCCTCGACGAGACGAAACACACCTGTCTGTGGAAAGGCCAGCAGGTCCAACTGACCGTCACGGAATTCCTGCTGGTCAAGGCGCTCGCCGTCCGCCCCGGCATGGTCAAGAATCGGGACCAACTCATCGACGGCGCCTACGGCGAGAACATCTACGTGGACGACCGGACTATCGACAGCCACGTCAAACGCATCCGCAAGAAGTTCCGCGTCGTGGATGACGACTTCTCGCAGATCGAAACGCTGTACGGCATCGGGTACCGGTACAAGGAAGCATGAGCTTCGGGATGGGCAGAAAGGCCAGGGGCTCTGCCCCTGGACTCCGCGAGGATCGTGTCGATCCTCGACCTCCATCCGTTGGTTCTTGGATTGGTGAGGGGTTCGAGCCTCGCCGGAGGCGAGGCGGGTTTGGGAGGGGGCGCTCGGAAGTCCTTTTGGCGAGGGGAACTCGCGTGACGCGCCCCCTCCCAAACCCGCCCTGTTCAGCAAGCACATCCCTCAACCAACCCAGCACCAACGCATGCCGGGGTGCGGGGAT
>JAZKFA010000123.1:0-4017 GCA_040386655.1 Pseudomonadota bacterium
CGCATGGTGGTTTTGATTGGCTGCCTCGTGCCCTTCGGAGAGTTGAAGCACCAAGCGCTCAATCGACCGGGTACATAGCCGGGTACAGCTTTGAGTATATGCTTTGATATGCTATAAATTTCAGTAGTTTAGCTCAAAATTGAGCCTGACACCCTCTCCGCCATCTTCGCTTTGGGTCGCACCAGTACGCTGCTTTATCGCTCTGGCTCGCGCATTCCCTCGGGATACTATCGAAGCCGCGCAAAGGTCTGCGGCGGCCCGTTCGGTAATCGGTCGCACCTGCTCCGCCAGTAGGCCCGGCTTACCTTACTCCGGCGATGCTTGCGATCACGCCTCGCTCAAACCCTGCGCCCCAGCCTCAGCCAGCGCGCGCCTGACCGTCTCATCCATCCCAGCCGGTATCCGTACCGAAACTTCCACCTGCCCGGTCAACGCCGCATCATCACGCTCGCGGCTGCCAGGTTGCGCGTCCGCATTGTCCGAACCCGATGGCTCGATGCCGGCGGTATTCTGGCTGCCAACCGGCAGCACGGAAATCGCCTCGCGCGGCACGCCCTCCTGCTGCACGAGATGCTCCACGGCCAGTTCAGCCTCGCGCCGCGTATCGAATCGTCCAGTCATCAACCCGTCCATCACGCTCTCCGCTCTGCCCATGGGGGCGAAAACGTGACGCGTGGGATCGGGTTGCCCTGCAAGCTTGGAGCCTGAAGAACGCGGGACTTTACCTCACCCTGCCGGCACCTGGGTGCGGATGAACTGCGCGCGCAAATGCTCGCCCGAGGTCGTCGGCGGGAAGTTGGGCGCCGCGCCCTCCTCCACTGTCCCCGGCAATGCGGCCACCGGCGCGTCGTAATTCGGGTTGTGGAAGAACACCAAGGACAGGCGCCGGCTTGCTGCGGCACTCGCCGCCGGCGGGTTCACCACGCGGTGCAGCGTCGCGCGCCAGCGTCCGTTGGTCCAGCGCGCCATCAGCTCTCCGATGTTGACGATGTAGCTGTCCGGCGCGATGGGCACGTCCACCCAATCCCCCGCGCGGTTGCACACCTGAAGCCCACCTGGCTTGTCCTGGGCGCGCAGGATGGTCAGCGAGCCGTAATCGGCGTGCACGCCGGCACGCAGCTGGCCGGGCTTAGGCGGCGTCTCAGGCGCGGGGTAGTTGCGCACGCGCAGCCGGGAGATGTGGCGATCGATCTTGTCGGCGAAGAACTCCCCCTTCAGCCCAAGCGCGAGCGCAAACATCGCCATCAGGTCTTCGGCCAGCGCGCCCATCGCACGGAAATACGCCTCGTAGACTTCGCGCAGTTCCGCGGGGCGTTCCGGCCAGAGGTTCGGGTGGAAGTGCCGCCCCGCCGCGGGGCCGAAGAAATAGGGCGTGTCCTGCACATCGACGGGGCCGACCATCAGGCTTTCGTTCAGGTCGCCCGGCACGTCGAGTCCCTGGCTGCGACCCACGCTCTCGGCTTCGAGCGGGATGTAGCCGCGGGTGATGTCGGGGGCGGGGCGGAGGACGCGCAGCTTCTCCTCCATCGGCAGGTCGAAGAAGGCGTTGGAGAGCGCCTGCGTGCGCGCGATCAGCTCCGGCGGGACGCCGTGCCCGGTGATGACCAGGAAGCCGATGCCGTCGATTGCGGCCCCCACCTGCGCCGCGATGGCTTGGCGCGTCGCGGCATCGCCGCCGCGGAACGGGCCGACATCGATCACGGGTACATCGAGCAGCATGGGACCCTCCTGGCTGTCGGCGCGCCTCGCATGGCGCGCCCGGCATGGAACCTGCATCATTCATGCCGCGACACAGCGGTGCACCGCAGCGGGGGACTGGCAATCCCGCCTGGAAGGCAAGACGGATGAGCGAGGATGTCTACGCAGCGCGGGGCTACGGCGCCGGCCAGATGGGCTTCGGCGAAAAGCCGGGTCTCGTCGTGGTCGATTTCCAGGTCGGCTTCACCGATCCTGCCTATCCGCTGGGCGGCGCGCCGATGGTCGAGCGCGCGGTGGTCAACACGGCGCGCCTGATGCGCGCGGCCAAGGCGGCGGGCGTGCCGGTCATAGCCTGCGTCGTCGCCTTCGACGGGCCCAAGGGCGCGCCGCACTGGAAGATCCCCCCGGTGTTCGAAATGCTCGCGGGCCGGCCGGAGGTGGCGCTGGACCCGCGCATCGCCGCCGAGGAACCCGATGTCGTCCTCTCCAAGACCGCCCCGTCCATCTTCTTCGGCACCGCCGCCGGTGCGATCCTGACGCGCGAGCGGGTGGACACGGTGATCGTCACGGGATGCATCACCTCGGGCTGCGTGCGCGCCAGCATTATCGACGCCTTCTCGCTCGGCTTCCGCGTGCAGGTGCCCGAGGATTGCGTGGGCGACCAGGACCAGGTCGCGCATGACCAGAACCTCAAGGATGTGGGCCGCCGCTACGCCGACATCATCGACGCCGACACCGCCATCGCGGCCATCGAGGCCTGGCGCCAGCGCAACCACTGAGGGCGGATTTCCATGAGCAAGCAGCACGAGATCCCCGCGACGCCCGAGACCATGGTCTGGGGCACGCTCGACGCCGCCATTCCACCCGTGCTCACGATCGATTCCGGCGACACGGTGCGCCTGTCCGCGGTTCCCGCCGGTGGCCTGTCCTCCCTGCCCGCCGACCGCTCCATGGTGCCGCCAGGCTACCTCGCGGCGATCGAGACACTGAGGCAGGGACCAGGCGCGCATTTCGTCACCGGCCCTGTCTTCGTGCGCGGTGCGGAACGCGGCGACACGCTGCAGGTCGACATCCTCTCGGTCGAGCCGACAATGGATTGGGGCTTCACCGCCATCCTGCCGCTGCTCGGCACATTGCCGGAGGAGTTCACGGAGTACGAGACCATCCATCCGCGCATCGACAAGGCGCGGGGCGTCTGCGTGCTGCCCTGGGGGACGGAGCTGCCGCTCGATCCCTTCTTTGGCGTGATGGGCACCGCGCCTCCGCCGGAATGGGGTGCCATCACCACCAACATCCCGCGCGCCTTCGGCGGCAACATGGACAACAAGGAGCTGAAGGCGGGCACGACGCTGTACCTGCCGGTCTTCGCCGAGGGCGCGCTGTTCTACGCCGGCGACGGCCATGGCCTGCAGGGAGATGGCGAAGTCTGCATCAGCGCGCTGGAAACTGGCCTGGCCGGGGAGTTCCGCCTGACGGTCCGCAAGGATCTGCGCCTCACGCAGCCCTTCGCGGAAAGCCCGACGCACCTGATCTCCATCGGCATCGACGAGGATCTGGACGACGCCGCGAAGGACGCCGTGCGGGAGATGGTGCGCGAGATCTGCATACGCACCAACCTGTCGCGCAATCACGCCTATATGCTGTGCTCGCTGATCGCCGACCTGCGCGTCACGCAGACGGTGGACGGCAATAAGGGCGTCCACATGATGCTGGCCAAACGCTACCTCTAGGCGGCGGGACGGCGGCCCAGATAGGCGCCCAGCACCCGCTCATCCGTCGCGAGATCGGCTGAGGCGCCTTCCAGCAGCACACGCCCATTCTCCATAACATAGGTCCGGTGCGTCACCGCCAGCGCGTAGCTCGCCATCTGCTCGACCAGCAGGATCGACAGCCCCTGCTTGTTGAGCTCGATCAGCACGGGGAACAGCGTCTCGAGGATGCGCGGAGCGAGGCCGAGGGACAGTTCATCGATCACCAGCAGCTTCGGGCAGGAGATGAGGCCGCGCGCGATCGCCAGCATCTGCTGCTCCCCGCCCGACAGCGTGCCGGCCTGCTGCGCGATGCGGTCACGCAGGCGAGGGAACATCTCCAGCACGCGCTCGATATCCGCCTCCACACCCGAGGCATCCGCGCGCATGCGGGTAAAGCCGCCGAGGACCAGGTTGTCGCGCACGGTCTGGTCGGCGAAGACCATCCGCCCCTCCGGCACCATCGCGAGGCCCCGCGCCACAATGCGGTGGCTGGCGGCGCCCGTAGTCGCCTCACCCGCGAAGGTCACGCTGCCCCCGCTCGGCCGCACCACGCCGGCGATGGCGCGCA
>JAZKFA010000124.1:0-8184 GCA_040386655.1 Pseudomonadota bacterium
CTTCACCTCGGGCAGGGGCGCGGGGATCAGGCGCTGCTCGGAGGGAACCTGGCTGATGACGCTGCGGAAGCGGTTGTAGATCAGCGTGCAGACATCGAACTCGCCGGCTTCGAGCATGGCGGAAATGCGGGCGACGACCTCGGCGGCGTCGGCGAACTCGACTGTCTTCTTGCCCTGGAAGCTGATCTCGCCCACGAAGCGGGAGGCGAATTCGCGCTTGAGATACACCGCGCCCTTGCGCCCGATGGACAGGATCTTGACCGTCTTGCCCTCGGCTTCGAGCGCACGGACGCGGGCGCGGGCGAAGCGCCCCACGCCGGAGTTGAACGCGCCGGCGAGGCCACGATCGGCCGTCATCACGACCAGCAAATGGACCTGGTCACGCCCGTTGCCGACCAGCAGCTTCGGCGCATCCGGGGAGGAAGCGACGGCCGCGCCGAGCGAGGCGAGCATCCGCTCCATCCGCTCCGCATAGGGGCGGGCGGCTTCCGCCTGCGACTGGGCGCGGCGCAGCTTCGCGGCCGCGACCATCTTCATCGCCTGCGTGATCTTCCGCGTGGACTTCACGCTGTTGATCCGCATGCGCAGCGTCTTGAGGCTGGCCATTCGGGTGCGGCCTTAGGCGAACGACTTGGCGAAGGTGTCGAGGAAGGCGATCAGCTTCTTCTCGGTATCGCCCGAGATCGCCTGCTCCTTCGCGATCGCCTCGGGGATGCCGGGGGCCGAGGTCTTGATGTCGGCCAGCAACCGGCGCTCAAACTCGCCGATCTTGTTGATCGCGATCTTATCGAGATAGCCGCGGGTGCCCGCGAACAGCGAGATCACCTGCTCCTCGACCGGTACCGGCTTGTACTGCGGCTGCTTGAGCAGCTCGGTCAGGCGTGCGCCGCGGGCCAGCAGCGCCTGCGTCGTCGCGTCGAGGTCGGAGGCGAACTGCGCGAAGGCCGCCATCTCGCGATACTGCGCCAGCTCCAGCTTGATCTTGCCGGCGACCTGCTTCATCGCCTTGATCTGCGCCGAGGACCCCACGCGCGACACGGACAGGCCGACGTTCACCGCCGGGCGGATGCCCTTGAAGAACAGCTCCGTCTCCAGGAAGATCTGGCCGTCGGTGATGGAAATCACGTTCGTCGGGATGTAGGCGGACACGTCGCCGGCCTGGGTCTCGATGACCGGCAGGGCCGTCAGCGACCCGGCGCCGAAATCATCGCTCATCTTGGCCGCGCGCTCGAGCAGGCGGGAGTGCAGGTAGAACACGTCGCCCGGATAGGCCTCGCGGCCCGGCGGGCGGCGCAGCAGCAGCGACACCTGGCGATAGGCGACCGCCTGCTTGGACAAATCGTCGTAGAAGATGACGGCGTGCATGCCGTTGTCGCGGAAGAACTCGCCCATCGCGCAGCCGGCATAGGGGGCCAGGTACTGCATCGGCGCCGGATCCGAGGCGGTTGCGGCCACGATGATGGAATATTCCAGCGCGCCCTGCTCCTCGAGCGTCTTGACCAGCTGCGCCACGGTGGAGCGCTTCTGCCCGACGGCCACGTAGATGCAATACAGCTTCTTCTTGTCGTCGCCGCCGGCGTTGATCGGCTTCTGGTTGATGATCGTGTCGATGATCACGGCCGTCTTGCCGGTCTGGCGGTCACCGATGATCAGCTCGCGCTGGCCACGGCCGATCGGGATCAGGCTGTCGATGGCCTTGATGCCGGTCTGCATCGGCTCGTGCACCGACTTGCGCGGGATGATGCCCGGCGCCTTCACCTCGATCAGGCGGCGCTCGGTGGCCACGATCGGGCCCTTGCCGTCGATCGGGTTGCCCAGGGAATCGACGACGCGGCCGAGCAGGCCCATGCCGACGGGCACGTCCACGATGTCGCCGGTGCGGCTGACCGTGTCGCCTTCCTTCACGCCCTTGTCGTTGCCGAAGATGACGACGCCGACATTGTCGCTCTCGAGGTTGAGCGCCATGCCCTTCAGGCCGGCATTCGGGAACTCGACCATCTCGCCGGCCATGACGTTCTGCAGGCCGTAGCAGCGCGCCACGCCGTCACCGACCGTGAGCACGGTGCCGACTTCAGCGACATTCGCCTCGGCATCGAAGTTCGCGATCTGCGACTTCAGGATTTCCGAGATTTCCGCAGGACGGATGTCCATATCAGGCGGCCCCCTTCATGGCGTACTGCAGGCGCTGCAGCTTGGATTTGATCGAATTGTCGTAGAGGCGGGAGCCGATCCGGATGACCAGGCCCCCGAGCAGGGACGCGTCCAGGTGCTCGACCAGGCGCACGCCCGAATAGCCCGCATCGGTCAGCCGCGCGGCGATGGCAGCGCGCTGCACGTCGGTGAGCGGATGCGCGGTGGTGACCTCGGCGGTCTGCTGGCCGCGGCGGGCGGCGAGCAGCGCACCGAAGGCGGCCGCGATCTCGGGCAGGGCGGACAGGCGGCGGTTGGCCACCAGCACACCCAAGAAATTATGCACTTCCTTGCCGATGCCGGCGCGGTCCAGCACGCCGAAGCCGGCCTTGCGCTGGGATGCGGCATCAATGCGCGGGTCGGCCACGAAGGCGCGGAAGCCGGGGTCGTCGCGCCACAGCTTGAACAAGGTGTCCAGGTCGCCGGCGATGCGGTCCACGGCACCCGGATCCTCGCGGCGCGCATCATCGGCAAGCGAGAGCAGCGCCTGCGCATAGCGCGCAGCAAGGCCGGAGGCATTCATTGTCTGTTTGGAAGCGATCGTCTCGTCGGTAGCGGCCACGGGCGATCCCGGTCCTGTCTTGGCAGCGCTGATGGCACTGCGGTTGGCGCGGTCCGCGCGTGGTCAGGGGCCAGGTTCATGCAGTGGGAACCCGCCCCCCGGCGGCGCGCTGCGGTTAGCATAGGGATGACAGGGCTGCAACCGAGCGCGCGGCAGAAACACTGGGGATCATGAATTTTCCCCGGCGCCCGCACCGCGCCCCCATCCCATTATTCTGCCTGGAATTTTGCGCCGCAGGACCCACCGCCGGCTTGCGGCGGAACGCGGCCTGGCCACAGGCTCCGTAACGAATCGGAGTCGCAGGAGCGGGGCGTGCATTTCATCCGAGAGCTGCTCGCCTGGCCCTGGCGTGTCGCGCGCGCCGTTCTGCGCGGGATCGGGCGCATGATCGTCTTCACCTGGCAGGTCTGCCGCGCGAGCTGGGTGGATGTCGGCCAGGGTTTGCGCCCGAACAGCCTGGCTTCCGCGGCCTACCTGTTCCTGTGCGCGATATTGTTCGCCATCGGCCTGGCCCTGGTGCTGCTGGGCTTCAACCTCGCCGACGTGGACCGCTGGATTTATAGCCACACCGGCTGGTGGGAGCTGATTGGCAACATCATCATGAAGATGTTCTGGGGGGCCTTGCTGCTGGGCTGCCTGACGATCGCCGGGATGGGATTCTACGACCGGTTCTACAGTCTGTACCGGTGGATCCGCCCCGAAACGCGCGCCGTGGCAGATGCCCGTCCGAAGCCCGAGGAGGTGGGGTGGGGGCTCATTGTGACATGCATCGTCGTCAGCTACTTCGCGGTCATCGGGCTGATATACTGACCGGCCGCGCCGGGACCGTCAGAGGAAGCCCACCGGGTCCACATCGACCTGAACCTTGACCGTGCCGGGCACCTTCACCCGCGCCAGCCATTCCCGCAGCAGCGGCTGCACCGCGATCCCCCGCCGCGCCTTGAGCAACAGCCGCCGCCGGTGTCGGCCCCGCAGCAACGCCAGCGGGGCGGGCGCGGGGCCGAGCACCTGAACCCCCTCCATGTTCGGTGCGGCGAGGCCCAGGTCGCGGGCCACGCGCTCGGCCGCGCGTTCCTCCTCGCTGCTCACGATCAGCGCGGCCAGGCGGCCGAAGGGAGGCCAGTGGCCGGGCCTGCGCGCAGCGGCCTCGGCCTCCATGAAGTTGTCGAGATTGCCGGAGACCAGCGCCTGCAGCACGGGATGCTCGGGGTTGAAGCTCTGCAGCAGCACGCGCCCGCGCGCCGCCTCCCGCCCCGCCCGGCCCGCAACCTGGTGCAGCAGCTGCACGGTGCGCTCGCCCGCGCGCAGGTCGCCGCCCGCCAGGCCCAGGTCGGCATCGACCACGCCGACCAGCGTGAGGTGCGGGAAATGCCAGCCCTTGGCCATGATCTGGGTGCCGACCAGCAGGTCCACCTCGCGCGCTTCGATCGCGCGCGCCGCCGCAGCCGCTGCCGCCGGGCCTGGCAGCGTGTCCGAGGCCATGACGATCAGCCGCGCCTCCGGCCAAAGCGCCACCGCCTCCTCCAGCACGCGCTCCACGCCCGGGCCGATGGGAACCAGGGAATGGGGCGCCGCGCATTGCGGGCATTGCGCCGGCGGCGGTTCGGCATGGCCGCAATGGTGGCATTGGAGGCGCTTCTGCGCGCGATGCTCGACCAGCCAGGCGGAACAGTTCGGGCATTGCATCCGGTGCCCGCAACTACGGCACAGCGTCATCGGCGCATAGCCGCGGCGGTTGAGGAACAGCATCGCCTGCTCCCCGCGATCCAACGTGGCGGAGACCGCATCGCTCAGCACCGGGCTGAGGAAGCGCCCGCGCGGCGGTGGGGCGCGGCGGAGATCCACCACCGAGACCTCCGGCAGCACCGCCCCGCCATGCCGCGCTGGCAGGTCGAGCAGCGCATACCGCCCCATCTCCGCATTGTGCCGCGTCTCCAGGGACGGCGTCGCGCTCACCAGCACGCAGGGCGCCTCGGACAGGCGGGCGCGCACCACGGCCATGTCGCGGGCGTGATAGACCACGCCCTCCTCCTGCTTGAACGCCGTCTCGTGCTCCTCATCGACGATGATGAGGCCGAGGTCGGGGAAGGGCAGAAACAGCGCGGACCGCGCGCCGACCAGCACGGGCGCCTCACCCTCCGCGACGGCCCGCCACGTCACCCGCCGGGTGCGGGAGGTCAGCTCGGAATGCCACAGCGCGGGTGCCACGCCGAAGCGCGCGCGGAACCGGTCCAGCCATTGCGCGGAGAGCGCGATCTCCGGCAGCAGCACCAGCGCCTGGCGCCCTTCACGCAGCGCCTGGGCCACCGCCTCAAAGTAAACCTCGGTCTTGCCGGACCCGGTCACGCCGCTCAGCAGCGTCACGCCATAGGCGCGCGTCGCGACGGAAGCCCGCAGCGCCTCGGCCGCCACGGTCTGGTCCTCGGCCAGGCGCGGCCCCGGGAAATCCGGATCGGGCCTCGCGAAGGCGCGGCCGCGCGGCAAGAGTGCGGGGCGCAGCAGCCCGGCATCGGCCAAGCCGCGCAAAACGCCCGCCGAGACCCCCGCCGCCTCCGCCAAGGTGGTCCCGCCCAGCACCTGTCCCTGGGACAGCTGCGCCAGCACCCGCTGCCGCGCCGGGGTGATGCGCTGCTCGCCCACCGCATCGCCAAGCGTCCAGCCGGCCTGCATCGGCTGCACCTCCAGCGCCGAGGGGCTGGACAGCGCCATGCGCAGCACCGCGCCCGGCGGGCTCAGCGTGTATTGCGCGACCCAATCGACGAAGCGGCGCAGGCTCTCGGTCATGGGCGGAACGTCAAGCATGCCCGCGATGTCGCGCAGCTTGCGCTCCGGCAGGGCAGGGTCGGCATCACCATCCCACACCACGCCGATCTCCTGGCGCTTGCCCAGTGGCACCAGCACGATGTCGCCGGGACCCACATCCATCCCCCCCGGCACCCGGTAGTCATAGGCGTCCACCAGGGGCAGCGGCAGCAGCACCCGCAGCCGTCGCGATGGGTTACTTTCGGGGGTCAGGGCGAATGGGGTAGGATCGGGCATGCTCACCCAGGAATCCCGCGCATGAAGTTTTTCGTCGATACCGCCGATGTCGGCGAAATCCGCTCCCTCATGGACACCGGCCTGCTCGACGGCGTGACCACCAACCCGTCGCTGATCGCCAAGTCCGGCCGCGACATGAAGCAGGTGATCGCCGAGATCTGCGACATCACCCCGGGGCCCGTCTCCGCCGAGGTCACCGCGACCGATGTCGACGGCATGCTCGCCGAGGGCCGGTACCTGCGCACCATCGCCCCCAATGTCTGCGTGAAGGTGCCGCTGACCGAAGCGGGCCTCATCACCTGCCGGCGCCTCGCCGGCGAGGGGGCCATGGTCAACGTCACGCTGTGCTTCTCCGCCGCCCAGGCGCTGCTCGCGGCCAAGGCGGGCGCCACCTTCATTTCGCCCTTCGTGGGCCGGCTGGACGATATCGGCCAGGACGGGATGGAGCTGATCGCGGACATCGTGGAGATCTACAACAACTACCCCTTGCTCACGACCGAAGTTCTGGTGGCCTCGATCCGCCACCCAGTGCATGTCGTGCAGTCGGCCAAGCTCGGCGCGCATGTGGCCACGTTGCCGCCCGCCGTCATCCGCCAGTTGATGAAGCACCCGCTCACCGACAAGGGCCTCGACGCCTTCCTCGCGGATTGGAAGAAGACCGGGCAGAGCATTCTTTGAAGCCCGGGGGCATTCTGTGACCGACGGAGGCCCCGACGCGGTCGAGGCCTGGCTGCGCCGGCATCCGCGCTTCCTCGCGGAACGGCCGGCGCTGTACACCGTGCTCACGCCGCCCAAGCGGCCGCATGGCGAGGCGATCGCGGACCACATGGCGGCAATGATCTCGGCCGAGCGCGCCAAGATGGCCGCGCTCGAGCTGGAATTCGAACGCATGCTGGCGCAGGGCCGCGCGCAGGACGGCTTCGCCGATCGCATCGCGCGTGCCGTCCTCGCCCTGATGCGCACGCGCGACGCCATCGACACCGTCAGCAACGAGCTGCCCGCCCTGCTCGGCATCGATAGCTGCACGCTGGCCGCGGAGGCCCCGGCACGGCGCGGCGTGCTGCCGCTGCCCCCCGGCACCGTCGCGCGCCTGATCGGCACCGGGCGCGACGCCCTGGTCCGCGCCGAGCCGGCCGACGCCGCCTTGCTGCACGCCGAACAGGCCCTGCTCATCGCCCGCGACGCGCTGGCCCGCGTCCCCGGCCCGACCCCGATGCTCATCGCGCTCGGCGCACGCGACGCCGCGGCGCTGCCGGAAAACCACGCCGCCCCGCAACTCGCCTTCCTCGGCCGCGCGGTCGCCGCAGCACTCGCCCGATGACCGGCGCCGATGCGCTCGGCGCCTACCTGGGCTTCCTCGCATCCGAACGCCGCGCCAGCCCGCACACGCTCGAAGCCTACCAGCGCGACATCACCACTTTCCTCGGCTTTCTCACCGCCCATCTCGGCGCCGAGCCTGACATCGCCGCCCTCGGCGCGCTCAAGCCCGCCGACTTCCGCGGCTTCCTCGCCCAGCGCGCGACAGACGGCCTGGCCGCCGCCTCCCGCGCCCGCGCGCTCGCCGCCGTGCGCGGCTTCCTCCGCCACCTCACGCGCCGTCACGGCATGGCCGCCCTCCCGCTCGCCGCCATGCGCGGCCCGCGCCCCAAGCCGCCCGTCCCGCGCGCGCTGTCTGCCCCCGACGCGCGCGAGGTCGCGACGCAGATCGGCTCTCGCTACGACCCTTCGCGCCACCCCCTCGCCCCGCTCCAGGCGGCCCGCGACGTGGCGCTGTTCACCCTGCTCTACGGCTGCGGCCTGCGCATCGCCGAAGCCCTCGCACTCGACATCCGCGACGCGCCCCTGCCCGGGTCCGACGCCTCCCTCCGCATCACCGGCAAAGGCGGCAAGGAACGCATCGTCCCCGTCCTGCCGGTCATCCGCGACGCCATGGCCGCTTGGCTGGCCCATCGCCCCGCCGCCGCCCCCGAGGCGCCCCTCTTCATCGGCGCCCGAGGCAACCGCCTCGACCCCGCCGTCGCCCAGCGATCCCTCCGAGACTACCGCCGCCTCGCCGGCATTCCCGAACACGCCACGCCCCACGCGCTGCGACACTCCTTCGCCACCCACCTCCTCGGCGGGGGCGCCGACCTGCGCGCCATCCAGGAACTGCTCGGCCACGCCAGCCTCAGCACCACCCAACGCTACACAGCCGTGGATGCAACCGCCCTGCTGGAAACGTGGCGCCGCGCGCATCCGAGGGCGTGAAAGCAAGCAAGGCGGGGGCTCCGCCCCTCGACCCCGCCAGGGAACTGAAGTCCCCTGGACCCCACTTTTGTTGGCGCTTGGATTGGGAGGTGGGTCTCTGGGCCCTTGGCGGGTGAAGCCTGTCATCGGGAGAGGGTGGCCGGCCA
>JAZKFA010000125.1:0-14013 GCA_040386655.1 Pseudomonadota bacterium
ACCACGATGATCACTCGACGCGCACTTGCGGGTCTGCTGGCGACGGCCCCGCTGCCGGCGTTCGCGCAGGCCGGTCCCTTTCCGAACCGTCCGGTGAAGCTGGTGGTGCCCTACACGCCCGGCGGTTCCGTGGACCTGATGGCGCGTGCCTTCGGCACCCGCTGGTCGCCGCATCTGGGCCAGCCCGTCATCACCGAGAACCGGCCCGGTGCATCCACCATGCTGGCCACGCAATTCGTCGCGCGTTCGGACCCGGATGGCTACACGGTGCTCTCAGGCGGCACGCAGATGGCACTGATGCGCCACCTTGGCACGCCCGTGGCCTATGATGCGGAACGCGACCTGACCGCGGTCGCGGTGCTGACGCTGATCCCCTATCTGCTGGTGGTGAATGCGGCGCTGCCGGTGCGCACCGTGCCGGAGCTGATCGCGTACATGCGCGCGCGGCCCGGCGCGATGAGCTACGCCTCCTTCGGCGTTGGCGGCGCGGGGCACCTGGCGGCCGAGATGTTCAACATGATGGCCGGCACCCAGTCCCTCCACGTGCCCTACAACGGCACCGCGCCGGGGCTGACGGACGTGATCGGCGGCCGCGTCGACATGAGCTTCTGCACCATCCCGCCGGCGATCCCGCTGATCCAGGCGGGGCGGCTTCGCGCAATCGCGCTGACGGGCCTGCAGCACCTCCGCGCACTGCCGGGCGTACCCACCATCGCGGAGGCCGGGCTGCCTGGCTACGAATGCGTGAGCATGAACGTGCTTTTCGTTCCCTCGGCCACCGCGCCGGACCGCGTGGCCCGGCTGAACGCAGCCGCCGTCGCTTCGCTCAGCGACCCCAGCCTGCGCGACCTGCTGGAGGAGCAGGGCTTCGTCCCCGCCGAGCCGATGGCGCCGGCGGAAACCAAGCGCGCCTTCGACGAGAGCGTCGCAAAGCTGGTCACCATCATCCAGCGCGCGGAAATCCGCGCCTAGATGGAAGCCGGATCGGTCGAGAGGAAGCTGTCGATCCCATAGCCGGCGGCCAGCGGCAGCGACATCAGCCGCCCTTCAGGCACGGCCTTCGACTGCGGCTCGATGGTCACCACCGGGGTTGCCTCGGCATGGGCGAGGATTGCCGCTACAGTGTCGAAGCGCGCGAGCCGCATGAGGTTCAGCCGCGTCGCGACGACCAGCTTGCGCGTCCCGGCGTCGGCTTCGGCAAGCGCGCGGCGCGGGTTGATCCAGACGCTGTCCACGGCCTCGCCGCCATCATGGGCGGCGACCTGGTCCTCGGGTGCGACGGCGAGGAAGAAATGCGTGTCGAAGCGCTTCGGGCGCGAAGGCGGGGTGATCCAGTGCGCGAAGGGCACCAGCGCCTCGGGCGCCGGCTCGACGCCCAGCCCCTCGAGCAGGGCCGCGAAGCTGATCTCGTCGGCGCAGAGCTTCGCCTGCCAGGTGGCGAAGTCGCGCGGGGCGGCGCTGCGGGTGAGCAGGATGGCGGCCTCTTCAAACGTTTCGCGCAGGGCGCAGAGGCGCAGCGCGCCGGCATCGCCGGCCAGGCCCACGCGCTCGGCCAGCGCGCGGTCGCCCGGGTCCAGCCGTCCGCCGGGGAAGACCAGCGCGCCGCCGGCGAAGGCGATGTCCCCATGGCGCACCACCATGAAGACCTCCGGCCCGCCATCCCCCTCACGCAGCAGCAGCACGGTGGCGGCAAGTTTCGGTTCGGCGATCACGGGGGCTTGGGTCATGCGCGCATGAGAGCGCCGCGCGGCGCGCGCGGCAACCCGTCTGGCCACGCGCCGCCCGCCGCGCGAGGATACGGGCATGACCTCCGAGACCGAGCCGCCGCGGTTCAGCCATGCGCAGATCCGCACCATCATGCTCGGCGTCACCCTCGCGCTGTTCCTCGCGAGCCTGGACCAGACCATCGTTGCGACCGCGCTGCCGGCCATCGCGCAGGATCTCGGCGGGTGGGACCAGATTGCCTGGGTGGTGACCGCCTACCTGATCGCCTCCACCGTCACGACGCCGATCTATGGGCGTCTGTCCGACCTGTACGGGCGGCGGCCGGTGCTGCTGGTTTCGGTCACCATCTTCGTCGCCGGCGCGATGCTGGCGGCACTCGCACCGACGATGGGCTGGTTGATCGCGGCTCGGCTGGTCCAGGGCCTCGGCGGCGGCGGGCTGCGCTCGGTCGCCATTGCCGTGGTCAGCGACATCCTGCCGCCGCGCGAGCGTGGCAAGTACCAGGGCTATCTCTCCACCACCTTCGCGACGGCCAATGTGGTGGGGCCGGTGCTCGGTGGGGTGCTGAGCGACAGCCTGTCCTGGCACTGGATATTCTGGATCAACCTGCCGCTCGGCGCTCTGGCCTTCTCGATGACCTGGTACCAACTGCGCCGCCTGCCGCGGCCGACGCGCAAGCCGGTGATCGACTGGTTGGGTGCGGCACTCATCCTCGCCGCGACCACGCCGCTGCTGCTCGGCATCTCCGCCGTGCAGCGCACCGGTAGCTGGGGCAGTGCGGAGACACTCGCGGGCTTCGCCGTGGGCGTGGTGTTCCTGGTGGCGCTGGTGTGGTGGGAGCTGCGCGCGCCGGAGCCGATGCTGCCAATGCGGCTGTTCGCAAACAGCATCTTTGCCCTCGCCAGCCTGGTGACGCTGCTGACGTCGATCGTGATGATCGCGCTCATCCTGATCATCCCGCTGCACTACCAGCTGCTGGTGGGCCTCGCGCCTGGCGAGGCCGGCATCCGGCTGATCGCGATGACGCTGGGCACCGTGACGGGGTCCTTCGTCGCGGGGCAGCTGATCACCAAGACGGGGCGGAGCAAGATCTTCCCGATCCTCGGCTGCGCCGGTGCGATGCTGGGGTGCGTGCTGCTCGCACTTCTCGGCCTTGGGCATGCGTTGGTGGTGGACCTCGGCGTGACGCTGCTGCTCGGTCTCGCCTTCGGCGGGCAGATGTCGCCGCTGACGGTCACCATCCAGAATGCGCTGGAACCGCGTGACGCGGGCGTGGGGCTGTCGTGCATGATGTTCTTCCGCCTGATGGGCGGCGCCTTCGGCACCGCGGGGCTGGTGGCCGTGCTGGTGGAGCGCCTGGGCGGCGGGCTCGCGCTGTTCCAGCCGCATTTGCGTGCGGCGATGCCAGCCGCCGAGCTGCGCGCCATGGGCACGCTGCTTGAGGTCTCGTTTTCGCAGGTCTACTGGGTCGCAGCCGCGATCATGGCGGTGGCGACGATCGCCGCCTGCGCGATCCGGGAGCTGCCGCTGCGGGGCAAGTAGACAGGCTCAGCTCACGCGTGTAGCGTTTTATGCAAGTAGTCTATTCGCGATGCAAATAACGCGAAAGACGGAGGACAGTCCAATGCACCGCTGGATCTTCAGGTGACCATGGCAGGCACGGCATCGCTCGCGGGGCTGCGCGTCGTCGAGGTCGGCGTCGCGATGGCCGGGCCGTTCTGCGCCATGACGCTGGGCGATTTCGGCGCCGAGGTCGTGAAGATCGAGCGCATTGGCGCCGGCGATGACAGCCGCTCCTGGCCGCCGCATTTCGACGGCGCCATGGGGTATTATTTCGCCTCGGCCAATCGCAACAAGCGCTCCGTCGCGCTCGACCTGAAGTCACCCGAAGGCGTGGAAGTCGCGCGCCGCCTCATCGCGCGCGCGGATGTGCTGGTGGACAATTACCGCATCGGCGCCCTGGCCCGCGCGGGCTTCGACTGGGACAGCCTGCACGCGCTGAACCCGCGCCTGATCTACTGTTCCATCAGCGGCTTCGGCGCGACCGGGCCCCGCGCTGCGGAACCCGCCAACGACCTGTTCATGCAGGCCTATTCGGGCGGCATGAGCATCACCGGAGAGGAAGGCGGCGGTCCCGTAAAGATGGGCATCTCCGTCGCCGATGTGGGCGCGGGCATGCTTGGCACCATCGGCGTGATGATGGCGCTGGAGGCGCGGCACCGCACGGGGCGCGGGCAGCGGGTGGATACCTCCCTGCTCGAGGGCCAAATGGCGATGCTCGCACACTTCATCACGCGCTACTTCGCCTCCGGCCAGGTGCCCGGGCCTTCGGGCAGCGGCGCGCTGACCAGCCCCACCTATCGCGCCTTCCGCGCGGCGGACGACTGGATCGTCATCTCCGCCTTCAACCAGCGCATGTGGCGCGGGCTATGCACCGCGCTCGACAAGCCCGAATGGATCGAGGATACGCGCTTCGCCGATGCGGCCCAGCGCGTCGCGAACCGGCTGGAGCTGATCGAGCTGATCGGCGCCGTCATCGCCACGCGCCCTGTGTCGGCCTGGGAAGTGCTGCTGCACCAGAACGACGTGCCCTGCTGCCCGATCAACCGCATCGACAAGGTCGTCGTCGAACCGCAGGTGCGCGCCCGGGACATGATCGCGGAGATCGCGCTGCCGGGTCTTGGTTCGATGCGCATGGCCGGCCTGCCGGTGAAGCTGTCAGAAACACCAGCCGCGATCGGCCTGCCGCCACCGCGCCTTGGCCAGCACACCGAGGAGGTGATGCTCGGCCTCGACTACACCGCTTCCGACATCGCCGCCCTCGCCGCGCAGGGCGCGGTGGGGCTCGATACCGGCTGGCGCCAGGGCGACCAGCCCGCATGACACAGGGAGGAAACGCATGGCCCTGCTGACCGACGAAGCAAAAGCCTTCATCGGCTACCGGAGCGAACCCTTTGCGGCCTGCGAGACGGTCGAGCGCGGTGCCGTGCGCCGCTACGCCCAGGCCATCATGGACCCGGACCCCGCCTATGCCGAGGCGTTGGAGCCCTATGGCGCGCCGATCGCCCCGCCCATCTTTCCTTCCTTCATGTTCCGAACGCCGTTCGGCGCACCGGATTTCCTGACCGAGAACGCAGAGGACCCGGATTTCGACGGCATCGTCATGGGCGTCGGCAACGGCCTGCCGCCGCTGCCGCTCGATGGCCTGGCTTTGCTCAATGGCGGTGCGGAGATCGAGTTCCTCGCCTATGCGAAGCATGGCGAGACCGTGCTGCAGAGCTCCCGCTACGCCGACATCTATGAGCGTGAGACGAAGAGCGGGCCGATGATCTTCGTCATCATCGAGACCGAGTTCACCACCGAGGCGGGGCAGGTCCTGCTGCGCGCCCGCAAGACGATCATCCGGCGGTGAATGCCATGAGCGAACGCATCGATTTCGAGGATGTCTCCGTCGGCGACGCGCTGGCCCCGCTCGACCGCGGCCGCTTCACCACCGCGCATCTGATGCGCTGGTCGGCGGCGATGGAGAACTGGCACAAGATCCATTACGACCAGCCCTTCGCGATCGGGCACGACAAGCTGCCCGGCCTCCTGATCAACGGGTCGCTGAAGCAGAACTTCATCGCGCAGCTGCTGAAGGATTGGGCCGGGCGGACCGGCTGGGTGTGGAAGATCGGCTTCCAGTTCCGCGCGATGAACGTGGTGGGCGAGAGGCTCACAGTCTGGGCCAAGGTCACCGGTAAGCGCGAGGCGGCCGAGTTCGGCCTGATCGACCTCGATGTGGGCATCCGCAACGACCAGGGTGTGGAGTCCACGCCCGGCAAGGCCGTGGTCGCCCTGCCCTATCGCGGCCGGGCGCCGGTGCCCTACCCCTTTGTCCCGCCGGCGCAGTGATGAGCGAAGTCGACGCCCTGTTGCGCACGTTGCGCCGCGTCGAGACGCCGTGTGGTGCAGGCGTGATGATCTGGCATGTCTGGGGCGAAGGCGCGCCACTGGTGCTGCTGCATGGCGGTGTCGGATCCTGGCGGCACTGGCTGCGCGTGATCCCCCGCTTTGCCGGAACGCGCCAGGTGATCGTGCCCGACCTGCCGGGGTTCTCGGACAGTGCCGTCCCGCCGTCCACGGCCATTGAGGATGTCGCGGACATCGTGGCGCAGGGCCTGCGCGCCGTCACGCGCGAACCCGCCGACCTCGTCGGCTTCTCCTTCGGCGCGACTGTCGCCTCGCACCTCGCGCTGCACCTCGGCGACCAGGCGCGCTCGCTGACCCTGGTGGGGGCTGGCGGCCTTGTGCCGCTGCGCGCGCCGATGATCCTGGAGAAGGTGCGCGGCCTGGAAGGTACCGCCCTGCGCGATGCCCACCGCGAGAACCTGGCGCGCATGATGATCGCGGATCGCGCCAAGATCGACGATCTCGCACTCGACATCCAGGAATGGAATTCCTCCCGCGCCCGGCTCGATACGCGGGTCTACGTGAAGGAAGGCGCTCTGCGCCGTGCCCTCGGGAAGCTGACGCTGCCGGTGGATGCAGTTTGGGGAACGCTCGACCAGCTCGCCTATTGGGGGCTGGAGGATCGCGTCGACGCACTGCGCGCCTTGCACCCCGATGCGCGCATCAGCCTGATCCCCGATGCGGGCCACTGGCTTGCCTACGAAGCGCCCGAGGCGCTCACCGATATTCTGCGTGGCTACTTCGAAAACCGTCGCGTGCCGATGGGCGCGCAGTGAAGGAGATGCTGGCATGGACCTGACCCGCGCGCTTGGCGCTTTCGTCGCTAACCTCACCGCCGAAGCCATTCCGGCCGAGGCCTTCCGCATCGCTCGTATGGGCCTCATCGACTGCGTCGGCGTGATGATCGCCGGGCGCGACGATGACGCGCCGCAGATCCTGCGCCGCACACTGCTCGGCAGCGCGGCCAGCGCGACGACGGGCGAGGCCAGCCTGTATTTCTCTCCCCTCCGCGCGCCCGCGCCCGAGGCCGCCTGGATCAACGGCACCGCCGCCCATGCGCTCGATTTCGACGATGTCTCGCTGCGCGGCCACCCCTCCACCGTGCTCGTTCCCGCCATCATGGCCGAGGCGGAGGCACTGGGCGCCACGGGGGCCGAAATCCTCACCGCCTACGTCGCCGGCTACGAGGTCTGGGCCGAGCTGATCCGGCGCGAGGGCGGCATGCTGCACTCCAAGGGCTGGCATCCCACAGGCGTGATGGGCGCCGTCGGCGCCGCCGCGGCCTGCGCGAAGCTGCACGGTATGGATGCGGAACGCACGACCATGGCCATCGCGCTCGGTGCCTCGCAATCCGCGGGTCTGATGGCGAATTTCGGCACCATGACCAAGCCCTTCCACGCCGGCCATTCCGCCCATTCCGGGCTGATGGCCGCGCGCCTGGCCAAGGCCGGCTTCACCGCCTCGCCCGACGCGCTCGAACATCCGCAGGGGTTCCTCTCCGCCATCTCCCAGCATGGCGAGACGGATCGCGTCTCGCCATGCACCGCCGGCGCGCCCTTCCGCATCCTCACGGAGGGGCTGAGCATCAAGAAGTTCCCGGCCTGCTACTGCACCCACCGCGCGATTGACGGCGCGCTGCAGCTGGTGCGCGAGAACAGCTTCGCGCACACCGACGTCGCGAAGGTCGAGGTCCATATCAGCGACCGCTTCGCGACCATCCTGCGCAACGCGAAGCCGCAGACCGAGCTGGAGGCGAAGTTCTCCATGCAGTTCGCGATGGCCGCCTCGATCATCGCCGGCCGCGTCGGCCTGCCCGAGCTGACGGACCGCTTCGTCCAGCGCCCCGACGTGCAGGCACTGATGACGCGCGTCAGCGTCATCACCAACCAGGATTACGACCCCGAGAGCCCCTCGGGCAGCCGCTTCGACCAGGTGATCGTGACGCTGAATTCCGGACAGGTGATCACCGGGCCCGAGGTGAAGCGCGCCCGTGGCCACGCCTCCATCCCGCTCTCCGATGGCGAGCTGTTCGAGAAGTTCCGCGCCTGCCTAGAAGTGGGTGGCGAGGCCGCGCGCGCGACCGCGCTGTTCGACCGCCTGCTCACCATCGATACCCTCCCCGCCCGCCAGCTCGCGGCCTGATCGGACATTCCCATGGACACGCACGCCACCATCCCAAACGTCTACGGCATGCCGCCGGAAATTGCGGAATACCGCGACCTCGCCCGCCGCCTGGTGCGCGAGGAGCTGATGCCGCTGGAGCGCGAATTTCTCGCCAGCCCGAAGAACGGCTACGCGCTGCCGCCCATCACCAACCTGCGCGAGACCTTCGACAAGGCGACCGTGGACCGGCTGGTGAAGCTGTCCCGGGATGTCGGCTTCTGGAACCTGATGGTGCCCGAGCAATACGGTGGCTCCAGCCTGGGGATGCTCGCCCAGGCCGTCATCCTGGAGGAGTTCAACTACTGCGCCGTGCCCTTCCCCTTCGCGAACGTCGCCAACATTCTCTACGAATGCAAAGGCGAGCAGATCGACCGCTTCCTCAAGCCGGTGATCGAGGGCGAGAAGACCACCTGCTTCGCCCAGACCGAGGCCAATGCCGGCTCTGATCCCGGCGGGATGATGCAGACCCGCGCCGTGCGCGACGGCGAGGGCTGGGTGCTGAACGGCACCAAGATGTGGATCTCCAACGCGCATGGCAGCGACATCATCATGGTCCAGGCCGTGACCGATGCGGAGAAGCGCCAGCGTGGCGGCATCACCATGTTCGTGCTCGACCGGCACACGCCGGGCGTGAACATCGACCCCGCCGGCCTGCCCACCTGGCTGTCGGGCCGCACCTCCCAGTACATCGTGAATTTCGACAATGTCCGCCTCGGGCCGGAGAATGTGCTCGGCGAAGTCGGCAAGGGCTTCTCGCTCGGCCAGCGCTGGCTCACCATCCATGACCGCCTGCTGCGCGGCCCTTATGCGCTCGGCAAGATGCAGCGCGGCCTCGACATGTCAATCGAATGGGCGAAGCAGCGCATCACCTTCGGCAAGCCCATCGCAGAGCGCCAGGCGATTCAGTGGAAGCTGGTGGACATGCATGTCGACATCACCGCGCTGCGCTCGATGACCTACGAAATGGCGGCGCGCGCCGATGCCGGCGAAGACGTGCGCGCCGAGGCCGCCATCGTGAAGATGTGCGCCGGCGACTGGGGGGCGAGGACGCTCGACCACGCGATCCAGGTCCACGGCGCGATGGGCGAAAGCCTGGAACTGCCACTGACCAGCTTCTACCGCCTGCTGCGCCACGCGCAGATCGGCGGCGGCACGAGCGAGATCCAGCGGGTGCTCATCGCGCGGAAGCTGTTGAAGGGGTGAAAGGCTGGGGAGAGTAATTTTCCCCAGCCTTGCTCAAACCACGAACGCAGCCACCGCGATCAGCACGATCGATATCACGACCCCTGCAATCACCATCAGCGCCGGGGCGGCGGCCTCGTCCCCTGTCCAGGGAGTCTCGCCCTCATCCTCGGGCTCACGGCGATAGGTCAGCGGGATGCCGATGCTATGCATGCGCGCGAGCTCCTTGTTGGACTGGCTGCGCCGGCCCGATGTTCAGCACGGACGCCGCCAAGCCGGCGGCCTCCCCGATCACCACCATCGCCGGTCCAGGAAGGGCGGCGCGCTTGGCGGCCAGCGTGCAGGTCCCGAGCGTGGTCCGCAGAGTAGCCTGCGCCGCCATCGTTCCTCCCGCGATGATCGCGACCGGTGTCTCCGGAGGCAGGCCGCCCGCGACCAGCCGCACCACGATCTCATCGAGGCGGGACACCGCCATGAAGGCCGCGATGGTGCCGCCGAGCCGGGCGAGCGCTTCCCAGTCCACGCTTTCCGGCAGTGCCCCGGTGCCGTCATGCCCGGTGACGAAGGTGACCGCGCTCGAAACCCCGCGATGGGTGAGTGGTATCCCCGCTGAGGCGGGGACGGATGTGCCCGCCGAAACACCAGGCACCAGCCGCCATCCGATGCCCGCTTCGTTCAATGCCAGGGCTTCCTCGCCGCCGCGGGCGAACAGGAAGGGGTCGCCGCCCTTCAGCCGCACCACGCGCTGACCGGCGCGCGCGCCTTCGACCAGCTTCTTGTTGATCACGGCTTGTGGGACCGGCGCGGCACCTTTGCGCTTGCCGACATTGATGATGGTCGCGCCGGAGCGGATGAGGCGCAGCATGCCGCGACCCGGAAGCGTGTCATGCAGCACGAGGTCCGCCCGCTTCAGTGCCTCGGCCGCGCGCAACGTGAGCAGGCCGGGGTCGCCCGGTCCGGCACCCACCAGCCACACTTCGCCCGCACGGGGTCCCTCGGTCTCGGGCAGGGTGGTGAGGGTATCGACATCAGCCATTTGGTGGTTCCAGAAAGGAGTAGAATATTTTCTATGATGCCGATATACCCAGCCGCAAGAGAATTTTTATCTCCTTTCTTCGAGTTACCCCTCTGGAGTCGTCGGCATGCCTACAGTTCACACCGAGAAGAAGCCTTCGGGCGCCGAGGCCATCAAGCTCGCCAGCACAGGTCTTCGCGGCCCCATCGGGGCGGAGATCGGCGCCGAGGCCGCGCGCGGCGGCCTCTCCGAAGCGTCCTACACACTGCTGAAATTTCACGGCACCTATGAGCAGTTCGACCGCGACACCGCCACCGAGCGAAAGCAGCGGGGCGAGGACAAGGCCTGGTCCTTCATGGTGCGGGTCCGCGCCCCGGCTGGCCGCCTGACCGCCGCCCAGTACGTTGCCCTCGATACGCTCGCCGCGACCCATGCGGACGGCACGCTGCGCCTCACCTCGCGCCAGGGCGTTCAGTTCCACGGCGTGCTGCGGGAGAATCTCAAGGGCACCATTGCCGGGATTAACGCCACACTCCTCACCTCCATGGCCGCCTGCGGCGACGTGGTGCGCAATGTCACCACCTCGCCCGCGCCGAGGCGGGACTGGCTCCATGCGCGGCTGGAGGCGGAGGCTGTCCGCCTCTCCTCCGCCCTGCTCCCGCGCACCCGCGCCCATCACCAGATATTCCTTGATGAGGAAGCGACGGGGGCACTGGAGGAGGAGCCGCTCTACGGCCCCACCTACCTGCCGCGGAAGTTCAAGATCGGGCTCGCTCACCCCGCCGACAACACGCCCGATGTGCTGGCGAACGACCTCGGCTTCCTCGCCGTGACGGAGGGCGAGTCGCTGAAGGGCTGGGTTCTGCTGGTCGGCGGCGGCATGGGCATGACGCACAACAAGCCCGCGACCTATCCCCGCCTCGCCTCCCCCATCGCGTTCATCGGCCCCGATGACGTGCTGGACGCGGCGGAGGCCGTGGTGCGCCTGTCGCGCGACCATGGCGACCGTTCCGACCGCAAGCATGCGCGGCTCAAATACGTGGTGGAGGAGAAGGGCGTCGCCTGGGTCAAGGCACGGCTGGAGGCCGATCTGGGCCGCGCCCTCGCCCCGCCGCCGCCTTTGCCGAAGCTCACGGTGCCGGAGCTGCTCGGTTGGCACGAACAGGGCGACGGGCGCTGGTGGCTCGGCCTGCCCATCCCGGCTGGGCGGATCGGCGGGACGCTGCGCGCGGCCTTGCGCGAGGTGCTGGAACGCTTCGCCCCAAACCCCATCGCGACGCCGCAGCAGGACCTGATCCTGTCCGACATCGCTGCCGCCGATCGCGCATCCATTGAGGCCATCCTGCGCGCCCACGGCGTGGTCTTCGCCGAAGATCTCTCGCCACTCGCGCGCTGGTCGCTGGCTTGCGTGGCCCTGCCCAGCTGCGGCCAGTCGCTAGCCGAGGGTGAGCGCGTCCATGCCCCGATTCTTGCCGATGTGCAGCAGGCGCTGGCCCGGCACGGGCTGCTGGGCGAGCGTATCAGCCTGCGCCTGACCGGCTGCCCGAATGGCTGTGCCCGGCCCTATTCCGGCGATATCGGCGTCGTCGGGCGAGCACCCGGCCTTTACACCCTGTTCGTCGGCGGTGATTTCGCCGGCACCCGCCTGTCCTTCCCGCTGGCGGACAAGGTGCCGCAGGATGTGGTTGGCGACGTGCTCAACCCTGTTCTGGCCGCGTATGCCGCCGGTCGCCACACGGGCGAGGGGCTTGGCGATTTTTGCACCCGCCTTGGTCCCGAGCAGACCAGGGCCCTGCTCCTGAGGGAGGCGACCGAAGCCGCCTGATGCTGCCGCTCACCTTCATCCCCGCGACGCCGGTCCTGCTGGTGGGCAGTGGCCCGGCCTTCGAGAAGCGGCGGGCGCTGCTTGTCGCCGCCGGCATCACCGCGCTCGTCGTCAGCACCGGGCGCCCTGATGCGACGGCGCTGGACACCGCGCGGCTGATCTTCGGTGCCGGGCTCTCCGATGACGACAATGAATGGCTCGCCGCCGAGGCGCGCGCGCGCCGCATCCCGGTCAATATCGAGGACGTGCCGCATCTGTGCGACGTCCATGTCCCCTCCATCGTGCGGCGGGGGGAACTGCTGCTGACCGTCTCCACCGCCGGCGGCGCCCCGGCCCTGGCCGTGGCTCTGCGCGAATGGCTCAGCGCACAGTTTGGCCCTGACTGGGCCGAGCACCTGGAGGAGATGGCCGCACTCCGCGCCCGGCTGCGCGCCGCCGGGGCGAAGCCGCCGGAGGTCATCGCCGCCATGCGCGCGCACCTGGCCGCCGCCGCCTGGCCGCCGCTCGCCTAAACCCTTTGGCAAGGAGGGCCGGCGCAAGTTCGGGCCATGCGCCTGCTCCTCATTTGGCTGCTGCTTGCCGTCCCGGCTTTCGCGCAGGACGCGCCGGCGGGCCGATGCACCGCGAGCGCCGAGGGCAGCCTCGCCTGCATGGCGGGGCGCGCCTGCGTCTGCCGGTTCGAACGAGGTGGGCAGCTCACCGGGCGGGGTGATCGCTTCGCCTGGGATTGCGGGCCGCTGCGACCGGATTGTCCCGCGGCGTCGCCAATGCCGGCGCCGACGCCCGAGCTGCAGTTGATCGTGCCGATGGAACCTCGGCGCCAGAAATAAAGGGCGTGGTGTGTCGCTTCAGCGGCGCCGGAACCGCTCCACCGCGCCGACCAGCGCCGTCCGCACCCCCGGCTCCAGCGCGGAATGCCCCGCATCGGGCACGATGGTCAGCCGCGCCTTCGGCCAGGCCGCCGCGAGGTCGAACGCCGTCTCCGGCGGGCAGACCATGTCGTAGCGTCCCTGCACGATCTCGGCCGGGATATGCGCGATATGGCCCATATGCGCGAGCAGCCCGCCCGGCGGCAGGAACAGCTTGTTGACGAAGTAATGCGCCTCGATCCGCGCGAGACCCAGGGCGGTGCGGTCCTGCGAAAAGCTCGCCACCGTATCCGGCGAGGGCATCAAGGTGGAGCAGCTGCCCTCATACTGGCTCCAGGCGCGCGCGGCCGGCAGGTGGATGAAGGGGTCCGGGTCGCACAGCCGCCGCATGAAGCTGCCGAGCAGGTCGTGGCGCTCGGCGGGCGGCAGGTGCTCGGCGAAGTTCGCCCAGGCGTCCGGGAAGACGCGCTTGAGGCCGTGCAGGAACCAGTCGACCTCGCTGTCGCGGCCGAGAAAGACGCCGCGCAGAACGCAGCCCTGAACGCGTTCGGGATGCGCCTGCGCGTAGGCGAGCGCGAGCGTGGAACCCCAGGACCCGCCGAACAATAGCCATGCCTCGATGCCGAGGAAGCGGCGCAGCACCTCGATATCCTGCACCAGGTCGGGCGTGGTGTTGTCACGCAGCTCGCCCAGTGGGCGGGAGCGTCCTGCGCCGCGCTGGTCGAAGATGATGACACGCCAGTGATGCGGGTCGAAGAAGCGGCGGTGCACCGCGCCCGCGCCGGCACCCGGGCCCCCATGGAGGAACAGCACCGGCTGTCCCCGCGGATTGCCCACCTGCTCCCAATACATGACGTGCCCGGAGGAGAGCGGCAGCAGGCCGGTCTCGAACGGGGCGATATCGGGGAACAGGTCACCGCGAGGCATGGGCGCAATGTGCGTTGCCGCCTCTCGCCGTGCAACCTGTCCCGAAGCCGGTCTTGCTCCGGCGAGGGGCGCGCCTACCTTCAAACGATGACAAGCCCGCGTTCCGCCGCCTCCCGCACCGCCGATGCCGCCGCGCGCCGCTGCGGCGTCTGCGGCCAGGAGAGTCGGCAGCCGGTGCATCGCCCCGGCCCGCCGGAACAGGCGCCGGACCTGGACCTGCGCCCGGGCGAGCCGATGCGCGGGACCATGGCGCGCTGGCTGCAGCAATGCCCGCAATGCGGCTATGCCGCGCCCGACATCACCCGCGCCCACCCCGCCGCCGCAGGCGTGGTCCGCGCGGCCCCGTTCCGCGCCCT
>JAZKFA010000126.1:0-2743 GCA_040386655.1 Pseudomonadota bacterium
CTCGCGCGCCAAGCTCGCCGGCGTGCTGGAAGGCTTCGCACCCGATGACCTGGACCACATGGCGGAGCAGGGGACGATCACGATGACCTGCGAGTTCTGCAATGTCGGGTTCAAGTTCGAACGCGATGAGATGCGGCCGGCGGGCGAATAAAGAAGGCCGGGGAAAGGAATTTCCCCAGACCCCATTCTTTTATTTTTGGATACGGGCGCCGCCGCTAAACCCGCCCTGCCTTCCGGGCCGCGCAGCGGACCGCGAGGCCGAATGGCTGAACGCCGGCAGTCCGGCGAAGGCAAGCGCACGGAGCGCGCGCCCGCCGTCTGAGGGCACAAAAGGCAGCTAGTTTTATCGGCCTCTTCGGCCGATGAAAATTACCTACGGATGCCGAGGCGTCCGATGAGGCTCGTGTAGCGCGCCATTTCCTTGCGCTTGAGGAAGTCCAGCAGGCCGCGGCGCTGGCTCACCAGCATCAGCAGGCCACGACGGCTGTGGAAGTCCTTCTGGTGCGCCTTGAGGTGCTCCGTTAGCGTGGTGATGCGCTCGGTGATGAGCGCCACCTGCACTTCGGGGCTGCCGGTGTCGCCGGGCTTGGGCGCGTATTCGGCGATCAGCGCCTTGCGGCGCTCTGCGGTCATCGACATCGTGGGTCTCCGTTCACATGGGGTTTCAGCCCCGGCCGTCCCCGATCCACCGCTCCGGCTGGCAAAGGCCAGCTTCGAGGCGGCAGAGGCCGACCAGGCGCCCCCCCGCCATCGCGCGCACCAGCCCACCATCGGGATTGGCATCGGACGGAACCCGGCCCATCAGGTCCACAAGCGAGATTGCCTGGCCCTGGTGCAGCCGGTGGGCCTCGCTCTCGTGAATGGCCAGTGCCGGGATGTCGTCCAGCGCGGTCACCACGGGGCGCAGAAGCTCCGGGGAAGGAGGCGGGGTATCGGCCGAACCGGCGATGCTGTCCAGGGGTATTGCGTCGGCCTCGTGAAAAGGACCCACGCGATGACGGCGCAGGGCGGCGATATGGCCCACCGTGCCGACCGCGCGCGCGAGGTCGCGGGCCAGCGAGCGCATGTACACGCCCTTGCCCGAGACCACGCGGAAGATTGCCGTATCGGCATCCGGCCGCTCGATCAGGGAGAACTCATCCACCCGCGCAGGACGGGCCGCAAGCTCGGGGATCTCCCCGGCGCGGGCCAGGTCATAGGCGCGCTCGCCGCCGATCTTGATGGCGGAGTAGATCGGCGGGACCTGCATGATCGAGCCGCGGAAGGCGGGCAGCGCGGCCTCGATCGCGGCATCGGTCGGACGTGCGTCGGAGGTGCCGATCGTATTGCCGTCGCTGTCGTCGGAATCGCGCGCGTCGCCGAAGCGCAGCGTGAAGGAGTAGATCTTCGTGCTGTCCATCACATAGGGCACGGTCTTGGTCGCGGCACCGAAGGCCACCGGCAGCACGCCGGTCGCGAGCGGGTCGAGCGTGCCGCCATGGCCCACCTTCTGCGCATCGAAGGCGCGCTTGACGCGCGTGACGACGTCGGTGCTGCCGATCCCTGACGGCTTGTCGATGATGAGCCAGCCATCGAGGGCCTGGCCGCGGGGTTTTCTCTGGCGCTGACGGGTCATGAATACTCTGGGTTTGCGGGGCCGCGGCGTGATGCCAGGCTCGCGGCATGGCGGATGGCACGGATGACGCGTGGAAGGAATACCCGCTGTGGTCGCGCATCGCGATGGCGGTGCTGTTCCTCGGCGGCGGGCTGGGGCTTGGCTATGCGGCGGGCGGCACCGGCGGGCTCGTCATGGGCGGCGTGATCGGCGGGACGGTGGCGCTGCTCGCGTTGTTCGTGCCGCCGGTCCTCGCGGTCCTGGCGGGGGTGCTGGAGCTGCTCTCCTATTGCGCGTTCTGAATGGGGCTAGTCGACCGGCCGCGGCTGCCCGGCCGCGTCGAGTGCGACGAAGGTGAACACGGCCTCGGTCACCTTGCTCGCATCCTCGGCGGTGCGGTCGCGGCGCCAGGCCTCCACCTGCACGCGGATGGACGTCCGCCCGGTGCCCAGCAGCGTGCCGTAGAGGCTGACCTCGTCGCCGACCTTTACCGGGCGATGGAACTTCATCCCCTCGACCGCGACGGTCGCGACGCGGCCGCGCGCGCGGCGAAGCGCGATGGTCGCACCCGCCTGATCCATATGCGCCATCAGCCAGCCGCCGAAGATGTCACCGGCGGGGTTGGTGTCAGCCGGCATGGCGATGACGCGGATCAGCGGCGCGGCGTCGGGCGCTGTCACGGCTTCTCCTCATCCTTCGCCAGGTCGCGCGCGACCACGGGCTGGTTGAGCGCCTTGGCGATGGTGAAGGCGTAGTCCAGCGCGGTGTCCGTCTGGAAATGGATCTCCGGCGTGTGGCGGAGGCGGACGGATTTGGAGATCTGCCCGCGCAGCCAGGGCCCCGCCTTCTTGAGCGCGGTGAACTGCTTGGGCGGCAGGTCCTTGCCCAGGCCGGAGACAAAGGCCGTCATGTGCTTGAGGTCCGGCGAGGCGCGCACCTCGGTGACAGTAATCGTCGCCCCGACCAGGTCCGGGTCGCGGAACTCACCGCGCGCGAAGATGGTGGAGAGCGCGTGCCGCACTTCCTCCGCGACGCGCAGCTGGCGCTGGGACGGCCCGTCGGGTGATTGGGTCTTAGGCATGGGAAATCCTCCTCAGAGGACAGGTACCAAGTGGCAAAAACAAAAAAAGAGGGTCCGGGAGAATTTCT
>JAZKFA010000126.1:2753-5168 GCA_040386655.1 Pseudomonadota bacterium
CTCCCGGCGCTTTCTTACAGCGTCCCCGCCACCGTCTCGACCTCGTAGCACTCGATCTGATCATCGACGCGGATGTCGTTGTAGTTCGTGAAGGACATGCCGCACTCGTACCCGTTGGCGACTTCCTTCACGTCATCCTTGAAGCGACGGAGCGTGGAGAGCTCGCCCTGGTGGATGACCACGCCTTCGCGCAGCAGGCGCACGCCGCAGCCGCGGCGGACGACGCCCTCGGTAACGCGGCAACCGGCGATGTTGCCCTGGCGCTTGGTCTCGAAGACCTGGAGGATCTGCGCGTAGCCCAGGAACTTCTCGCGCTGGACGGGCGCAAGCTTGCCCAGGACCAGCTTCTCGACGTCGTCGGCGACCTCGTAGATGATCGAGTAGTAGCGGATCTCGATCCCTTCGGACTTCGCCAGCTCGCGCGCCTGCGCGGTCGCGCGGACGTTGAAGGCGATGATGACGGCCTGCGAGGCCTTGGCCAGCTGGATGTCGCTTTCGGTGATCTGCCCGACGCCGTTGAGCAGCATCCGCACGCGGACCTCTTCGTTGCCGAGCTTGCTGAGGACGACCGCAATCGCCTCCGCGCTGCCCTGCACGTCGGCCTTGGAGACGACGGCCACTTCCTTCTGCGCACCGGCCTGGATGCGGGCGAGCATGTCCGTGAGCGAGCCACGGCCGGCATTGACGGCAGCGGCCGATTTCTCGCGGATCGAGCGGGTGCGGAACTCGCTGATCTCGCGCGCACGGCCCTCATCCTCCACCGCGACGAACTTCTCGCCGGCGGACGGCACGCCCGAGAGGCCCAGGATCTCGACGGGCGAGGACGGCCCGGCTTCCTTGACCTGCGCGCCCTTGTCGTTGACGACCGCGCGGACGCGGCCCCACTCGGCGCCGGCCACGACGATGTCGCCCTGGCGCAGCGTGCCCTTCTGCACCAGCACGGTGGCCACGGGGCCACGGCCGCGGTCGAGCTTGCTCTCGATCACGGTCCCTTCGGCGGCACGGTCCGGATTAGCCTTGAGGTCGAGCACCTCGGCCTGCAGCGAGATCGCCTCGAGCAGCTTGTCGAGGTTGATCTTCTTGGTCGCGGAGACCTCGATCTCCTGCGTGTCGCCGCCGAGGCTTTCCACCACGATCTCGTGCTGGAGCAGCTCCTGCTTGACGTTCTCCGGCTTCACGCCGGGCTTGTCGATCTTGTTGACCGCCACGATCAGCGGCACGCCGGCCGCCTTGGCGTGGCTGATGGCCTCGATCGTCTGCGGCATCACGCCGTCATCGGCGGCCACGACCAGCACGATGATGTCGGTGACACTCGCACCGCGGGCACGCATGGCGGTGAAGGCCGCATGGCCGGGGGTGTCGATGAAGGTCACGCGGTCGCCGGCGGGCGTCAGCACCTGGTAGGCGCCAATGTGCTGGGTGATGCCGCCAGCCTCGTGGGCGGCGACATCGGCCTTGCGCAGCGCGTCGAGCAGCGAGGTCTTGCCGTGGTCGACATGGCCCATGATGGTGACGACGGGCGCACGGGTGACCAGGTCGCCAACGATGTCGGTCTCGCCCTCGAGACCGATCTCGACGTCGCTTTCCGCGATCCGCTTGGAGCGGTGGCCGAATTCCTGGACCACCAGTTCCGCCGTGTCGGCATCGATCGATTGCGTGAGCGTCGCCATGACGCCCATGCGGAACAGCGCCTTGACCACCTCGCCGCCACGCGCGGCCATGCGGTTCGCGAGTTCCTGCACGGTGATGGCTTCGGGGATGATGACGTCTCGCACCACCTTCTCGGTGCCGGCGCGCAGGCGCGCCAGCTCCTGCTGGCGGCGCTCGCGGTCACGGGCGCGGCGCATCGAGGCGATCGAGCGGCTGCGGTCGTCATCGCCTTCGATGGCGGCCTGGACGTCGATGCGGCCGGTCGAGCGGCGGTCGCCGCCGGCGAGGCTCTTCTTCACCGTCGCGAGGGCAGGGCCCTTCTTGGCGGGCAGCGCGGGCAGGCTGCCGGGGCGGCGGATGACGGCGCGGCGGCGGCCCTCATCCTCTTCCTCGGCGGTCGGTGCGCGCGGCTTCAGCGTCAGCCGGTCCGCGGCGGTGCTGCCGGGGGCATCGGGGCGGCGCGCGACCGGCGCGCCGGGGCGCGCGGGTGCCGCGGCAGGTGCCGGGCGGACAGCGCCGGCCGGAGCTGCGCTGGCAGCCGGTGCGGCTTCGGCGGGCTTGGGCGGCTCGGCGACGATGCCGGCGGCGGCGTCGCGTTCAGCTTGGCGCGCGGCTTCCTCAGCGCGCTGCGCGGCCTCCTCAGCCTCGCGTGCGTCGTCCTCGGCGCGGCGTGCGGCTTCCTCGGCGGCGGAGCGGACCATCAGCGCCTGCTGGGCGCGGGCCTCGCGTTCACGCTGCGCCTCGACGCGGCGCTGCTCCTCCAGC
>JAZKFA010000127.1:0-5436 GCA_040386655.1 Pseudomonadota bacterium
ACGGGTGCGCATCGGCCGCGACGGGAGGCACCGGCGCGGGGGGCGGCATCGCCGGCAGCAAGGGGTGGCTGGCCATCGCCGCCTCGCCGTGCACGCGCACCAGCTCGCCCAGCGCGTCGAAGGCGCCGTGCAGGCGGGCATCCTCCATTCCATCCGTGATTGGTTCGACCGCGCGCGCGAGTCGCGGCGGAAGCGCGGCCAGACCCTTGGCCTGCAACGCCTCGATGCCCAGCCAGAGTGTGTCCGCCGGGCCGTCCTCCGCGCCATGGGTGAGCTGGGCGGTGAGCAGGCTCGGGCGGCGGAAGATGCGCACCCGGCGCAGGCGGCGCAGCTTCTCGAAGCGGCCGTCACGCAGGGCGAGAAGCCATAGCTCCGCCTGCGCCTGCATCGCGCGCTGGGTCGCCTGCGGCAGCCAGGCGGAGACCTGCACCGTCACGGGCGTCTCGCACCCAACCTCCGCCAGCAGGGGGGCCAGGGGGTAGTGCAGCGCAATGCGTGCGCTCGCCGCATCGGTCAGGATGCGGATACCGCGCGCCGGCGGCTCGCCGGGCGCGACGGCCTCCGCGAAGGCGAGCTCGTAGCGCAGGGTGCGCGCCGGCGGCTCGGCGGCGACCCAGAGCCCGGCGGCCAGCTCCACCGCCTCTCCCGCGCTCACATGGCCGGCGAGCGGCGCGTCCCAGCGCGCGAGCGGCACGCTCCTGGCCGTTGAGGCCGCGGGGCCAGCCGGAACCATGACAGGCGACCCCGCGAGCTCCTGCCCGGTTGCGAGATTCCAGATGTGCAGCACGCGCCGCGACCCGTCGCGCAGCGCTGATGGCAGCGGCCAGGCGAACGGATGCGCGCCATCCGGCGTCATGCCGCCGGACGTGCCTGCTGCAGGCGGCTCGGTGCCAAAGCTGCGCAGGCCGAGGCCGGCGGCCTGGACCGTGATCTCGGGCGCCTCGCCCGGCAGCGTCGGCTCGGCCATCGCCCAGCCGAGCAGGCGCGCGCCCGCCTCCCCCTGCTCCAGCCAGACGCGGCCGGAGGTCGCCCCGCGCAACGCGCCGGCGGTCTCGATGACAGTCACGCCTGGGCGCTCAACCATTGGGCCGTCGGCACCGCGACTGCCGCCGGCGGCAGCGCCGCAGCCGGGAAGGCGGCGGCGAGCACCGCGGATTCGAAGCCCTCGGCCGGCGCCGGGTCCGCCTCAAGCCGGCAGAGCGGCTGCGGCGGCAGCACCACCAAGGCCCCAGGCCCAACCAGGCGCAGGATGAGCGCGAGGCGGCCGGCCGCCAGCAGCCCAGCCTCGGCCGGGTCGAGTTGCAGGTCGAAGCAGGCCATGCGCCGCCGTGCCGAGGCCTGGAGGCGGACGAGGCGACGCCCAACGCTTCCCGCCGGCTCGCGCAGCGCGAGCGTGAGGGAAACCGGCCGCCCCGGGGCATGCAGCTCGATCCCCATGCGCAGCCCGGCGACCAGCAGCCCGCCCGCGGCGGGATCGAGGCCAAAGCAGACCTCGGCGCTGCCGCCCTCCGTCCGCAGCCACAGCCCGTAGAAGGGCAGCTCGCCGGGGCGGCGCTCATGGGCTTCGGCGACGGCGTAGCGCAGCCGGCCCTCGGCCATCAGCGTCAGGCCCGGCGATGGCTCCGCGGTGGTGCCCGGGCCGATGGCGCCCTCGACCAGCCCGCGCCAGTCGCGCAGCCACGGATTGCGCAGCGGAGAGGCAAGGCCGGGCAAGGGGGTGAGGCGCTGTTCAAGCAGCCGAACCGCTTCCGTCGCCGCCGCATCCTCCGGCACCACGTCGAGCAGGGCGCTCCAGCGCCGCAGCGCGCTGCGCAGCGCGCCGGTCGCCTCGGTGGCCTCGGCGGCGCCGCGCAGCGCGTCTCGGTCGGCGGGCTGGCGGCGCAGCGCCTCGGCGAATTCGCCCAGTGCCTCCAGCGGCCGGCCGAGGCCGAGCAGCAGCTGCCCGCATTTGAGCAGCCGCTCGCGATAGGCGGGGTCGGTGGGCGGCACGGTGCCCCAGAGGTCCACCGCCTCCGCATGGCGGCCGGCGGCCATGGCGATGCGCGCGAGGATGATGGACGCCCGGGTCAGTTCCGGCCGCATCACGAGGGCGGCGCGGGCGTGGGTCTCGGCCAGCGCCATCTCGCCCATGGTGAAGGCGACGCGGGCGCGCACCGAGAGCATGTCCGCATGGCGGGGCGCGAGCTTCAGCCCGGCATCGAGCAGCGTGGCGGCGGCGGAAAAGTCGCCCCGCGCCTCGGCGGTGCGGGCTTCGTGCAGCGCGATGCGGGCGCGCTCGGCGGGCGTGGTGGTCGGCAGGGCCGTGGCAGGTTTGACGGAGGGCGGCAAAGCGACACGCGCGGCAGCCTCCGCGGGCCGCGGTCCGGCGCCGCCGGCCTGTGCCATGGCTGGCGGCAATGCCACCACCACAGGGGCGGGCCGCGTCAGCGCGATGCCGGTCTGCCGCTCCAGCAGTGTGAGAAGCCGCGCGAAATTCGGCGTCTCCCGCCGCGGGGCGGCCAGGCAGGCCGCCTGCGCCTGCGCCAGGCGTGGCCGGTTGGCGGCGAAGCTCAGCTCGCGGTGGAACAGGGCGCGTCCCGGAGCGCCATCGCGCGTCCCTACTGCGACCTCGCGCAGGGCTGCATCCAGCTCGTCCGGCGTGCCGACCATCCGCAGGGCCGCATCGCCGGCGAGCTCGGCCAGCGGCGGCACGGATGTGGCAATCACCGGCACGCCTGATGCCAGCGCATCGGTCAGTTTGGCGGGCGTCTGCCAGGCGGAGATCGCGGCCTCCGGGTCCTGCAGGATCGCCACGGCATCGGCCATGCCCGCCAGCGCCGGCAGCCGCGACCAGGGCTGGTCGCCATGCAGCGCAACACGCGCCGTCGCGCGCCGCAGCCGCCCCAGCAGCGCCATGTCGCGGATGGTGCCGATGACACACAGCGCGAGGCGCGGATCGGCCAGCCGCTCCATTGCCTCGACCAGCTGCACGAGCCCCTTGTGCTGCCGCGGCGTGCCGAGGAACAGCACCACGCGATCCTCCGGCCCATAGCCGAACTCGGCGCGGGTGGCGGCGCGGTCGTGCAGTGCCGGGTCGAACAGGGCCTCGTCGCGGGCGTGGCGGATGATGGTGCCGCCATAGGCGCGCTGGAGTGCGGCGGAGGAGACGGTGATGCCATCCGCCTCGCCCACCAGCGTGGCGCAAAAACGCGTCCAGATCGGGCTGCGCGGCGTGGCGAAAGCGGCCGGATCGGCCGCGACGGCATGCTCAAGCTCGGCGAAGTCGGCGGGCGCCTGGTTCTCGACGAAGGCCAATTCGTGGTCGTCGATGTCGAGCAGCATCGGGGCGCCGGTGCGTTGCCGGATGAGGGCGCCGACCAGCAGGCTGGCCAGGCGGGGCTTGCCGACATGGACCAGGTCGCAGCGTGTCGCATCGGCCAGCGCGACGGCGCCGGCGACCAGGCTACGCAGGTCCCCGGCCGGAAAGCTGCGCATGGGCAGGGTGCTGTCGGCCACGGGGGGCCAGATGCGGCCGCCCAGTTGGTCAAAGACGGGTCCAACGAGCTCCGCCGCCTCGCTGGGAGAGGCGAGTTCTGCCAGCGTATGGGCGCGGGCGACCGGGTTGTGCGCCATGTCCCAGGCGATGACGGTGATGCGCCGCGTGGCCTCCGCCGCCGGTGTGGCGTTGGCCGTGATGCGGGGTGCGGGAGCCTGGGCGTGGGGTGGAACGACCATGCCGGTTCGCGCGGCGGCGAGGTCGCGCAGCGCGCGGGCAGCGGGCGGGCTCGCACCCTCGATGGCGTCCAGGATGGAAGGCGCGGTCAGCGCCCAGGCGAGAAAGCCCCCCCAGCCGGCCGCCGGCGGGGCGGCCCCCAGCAGCATCGCGACCCAGTCCCGCAGCGCCGCGTCGGGCAGCAGGCCGAGGGTGGCATGGGGTGGCGGCGTGCCCTTGGTGATGGCCGGCACCACGCCCTCGGTGAATTCTCCCGCACGGGCGACGGCCTGGACCACCAGGCGCAGCGGCCGGCCTGTGTGGCGCTGCAAGGTCTCGGGCCGCCGGCTCTCGCGGCCGAGTAACAGCACATGCACCAGCTGAACATCGGCCGCGGTGGCGAAGCGGTCCATGCCCGGCGCCATCTGGGGCGTGGGGGGCTCCGGGCCGCTGTCTTCGGCGTCAGCCACGCGCGTTCAGGCTCCGCTCAGGTTTCGTCCTGACCCTAGCATGACACGGAGCCGGTTTATAAATCCGCCAGCGGCGGGGTCAGGCCTCGACCTGCTCGACCGCGACCACCTCGGGGACGTAGTGGCGCAGCATGTTCTCCACGCCGTGCTTGAGCGTCGCGCGCGAGGAGGGGCAGCCCGAGCAGGCGCCCTGCATGCGCAGCCGCACGATGCCGTCGCGGTAGCCGCGGAAGACGATGTCACCGCCATCGCCGGCTACCGCCGGGCGCACCCTGGTGTCCAGCAGCTCCTTGATCTGGGCCGCGATCTCGATGTCGGCGGGGTCCACATCCTCGGCCTCTTCCTCAGCCTCCAGGCCTTCCAGCACCGGCAGGCCGGCGGTGAAATGCTCCATGACCGCGCCGAGCACACGGGGGCGCAGCGTCTGCCACCCGGTCTCGTCGGACTTGGTGACGGTGATGAAGTCAGCACCGAAGAAGACGCGTGCGACGTCCCCCAGCGCGAAGATCCGCGCGGCGAGTGGGCTGCGGGCGGCGGCATCCTCGGGGCCGGTGAAATCGGCGGTTCCCCGCACGCCCATGACCTCGATCCCCGGGAGGAACTTCAGGGTGGCAGGGTTCGGGGTGGCTTCGGTTTCGATGAACATGGCACGGGTCCCATCGGGTCTTCGGGGGTGGAGAAATACCGTACCACCCCGGTCCGGTTCCCCCGATAGGTGGCCCCGATGCGGCAAATGCGCAACCGGTGAGGCGCAATCCGCCACGCATATGCCCCATGCGGGCATCGGGGGCCTTGTCGGAGGGCGTCGCGGTCAATACATCTCGGGCTGTTGCAATCCACCCCATCCGTTGAGACGGGGGCGGGCACGGTGCCAGATCAAAGGGCCGGGACCCGTCAGCCACATAGGAGACTATTCGGATGAGCAAGGTCATCGGTATCGACCTCGGCACCACCAATTCCTGCGTCGCCGTCCTGGAAGACAAGGATGTGCGCGTTATCGAAAACGCCGAAGGGGCACGCACCACGCCCTCGATGGTGGGCTTCGCTAAGAATGGCGAGCGCCTCGTCGGCCAGTCCGCCAAGCGCCAGGCGGTCACCAACCCCACCAACACGCTCTACGCCGTCAAGCGCCTGATCGGCCGTCGCTTCGACGACCCGATGGTGCAGAAGGATATCGGCCTCGCGCCGTTCGAGATTGTGCGCGCCGACAATGGCGACGCCTGGGTCAAGGTGAACGGCGAGACCTACGCGCCCCAGCAGATCAGCGCCAACATC
>JAZKFA010000128.1:0-6283 GCA_040386655.1 Pseudomonadota bacterium
GGCATGGTGGTGAAGCGGCTGAGGATTTCCGGCAGTAGACTCTCGCGCTTCGGGTTCAGGTGGGTGATGACGACGATGGCCACCCCGGGTCGTTCCGGCATGCCGCGCAGCAGGCCTTCCAGCGCCTCGATCCCGCCGGCGGACGCACCAACGCCGACGACCGGGAAGGATCCCGTCGTGACGTCGTCGTCATTGGCAAATGCTGCCGGCACGGTTCCTCCGGGTTCTTAAGCGGGGCAGTGCCCGTGCGGCGTGTCCCCGCTATCCTATCCATAACCCGTGGGATCACGTAAAGTGTGTCTGACACGCGAGGAAAGCGGCACAATTCGCCCTCGGCACAGTCACGCCACCGCGAGCAAGCGCCAAGCCTTTGCGCTACGTCATGCCGCCAGCGCGAGTGCCGCGAGCGGCAGGGTGATCACCAGTACGAGCCCGTCGCGCAGCCACTGGCGTTTGAGCTGGCCTCCGAGCTGGTCGCGAACCGCGGCCTCGACGATGCGTGAGCCGAAGCCGGGACGGTCGGGCGGCTGCTGGATCGGCGGACCACCGCCCTCGACCCAGCGCAGCTCGAGCGTCCCGGCCTGGGCATCCACGCGCCAGCTGGCGTCCAGACGCCCCGAGGCGTCGCTGAGCGCGCCATGCTGGGCGGCGTTGGTCGCCAGCTCGTGCAGCGCCATGGACAGGGCCTGCGCGGCTGCCGGGGCCAGCATCACCTCTGGTCCCTGGATTTCGATGCGCGGCATCGCCGCCGCGTCGGCGCCGGGGTCGAGCGCGCCGACCTCGCCCTGGACGAGATCCCGCAGCGAAGCACCGCTCCAGCGCCGCTCGGCCAGCAGGATATGGGCGCGGGCCAGCGCGGCGACGCGGCCCTCGACGGAGCGCGCGTAGGCGTGCGGGTCGTCGCGCGGGGTCAGGCGCAGCGCGGCCTGGACGACGGCAAGCACGTTCTTCGCGCGGTGATCGACCTCGTGCATCAGCAGCTGCTGGCGGCGTTCGGATTCCTTGCGCTCGGAGATGTCGACATTGATGCCGAACATCCGCTCGCGCCCATCCGGCCCCGGTACGCGGCGGCCGCGCCCGCTGACCCAGAACACCTGGCGCTGGCCATCGGGCAGGCGTCGCCAGGCGCGGAAATCCGCGTCGAACTCGCCACTTGCAAAAGCGGCGGCGGCGATCGCCTCGAGTTGCGGCCGGTCGTCCGGGTGCACCACCTCGGTCAGGAAGCGTTCATAGGTCATCATGCCGTCGCGCGCCTGGCTCATGCCGAACAATGCGTATTGCTCGTCCGACCAGCTGAATTCGCCGCTTTCGGGGTCCAGCACCCAGGTGCCGATGCGGGCGGCGAGCTGGGCGACGCGCAGCTGCGCCTCGCCCAGGCGCAGCGCTGCCGTGCGCTCCTCGACCCGCTGCTCCAGCTGGGCATTGGCGTCCGCCAGCGCCCGCTGGCCGCGGCGGAACATCCACGCAAGGCCGATGAAGGCGAGCCATGCGGGCAGGCCGACGGCCATCTGCAGGCTGGCGACCTCACGCCAGCGCGCCACGATCTCGGGCTTCGGGCGCCCCGCGGTGGCGTAGACCGGCAGCGTGCCCACGCGGCGGAACGCGATCAGCCGCGCCTCGCCCGCATTGGCCGACGCCACGCCGAGCGCGCGGCCTATGTAGGTGCCGCGCGTCGTGCCCTCGCGCGCTGCGATGCGCAGCGGGCTGTCGGCGGGCAGTTGGGAAAGCGAATCGGTCACGCCGCTGCTGCGCGCCATGAGGACCCCGTCCGTGCGCACCAGCGATGCTGTGGATGCCCCGGCACCGCTGACACTCCCAAGGCCGGCGGACAGCTGTGCGGGGTTGATGGAGACGGTGACCACGCCATCGAAGGCGCCTTCCGGCAGACCGTTGCCGGACCCGGTGCGGCGCATGCTCAAGGCGAAGAAAAGCGTCGGCGACAATCGTCCTGTCGTCAGCCCGCTGATGTGGAGCGCCGGCGGGTTCGGCGCGCGCAGGGCCTGTACCCATTCGCGATCCGCCACCTGGCTGCCGGGGGGGATGGGGTAGAGGGCGGCGTTGAGCAGCACCATGCCCTCGCGGTCGAGCACGACGATGGTGAGCAGCCCGGGCATCGATTGCAGCAGCCCGTTGAGCTCACGGTGCAGCTCGGCCGCCTGCGCGCGGATCGCGTCGTCGGACAGGCCGCGCAGCAGGTGATTGGCGAATTCGCCGGCCAGGCGGTGGCCGTCGAACACCCGCAATGCGTATTCGGAGACGGCGTCGGCGTCGCTGGCCAGTTCGCGCTCGGCCGAGCGCCAGGCGTCGCGCCAGGCGACCCAGGCGGAACCGGCGAGGAAGACCAGCGGCAGGATGATCGCCGCGATGAGGAGCGCATCCGAGCCGCGCCGGCCCGGGCGCTTCGGCAGCGAGGATTGCCTGGCCACGGCGGCCCTGTCGCTGACCTGCCCCTCGTGGGCTTCCTGCATTCCCAGAGCCTGGGTGATCACGATGCGACGCCCCGCCATGCGTTCCGCGGCAGCGGCGCTGCGGGCGGGCCATCTCCCCCGATGCCGATGTCCCGCGGCAGGCTGGCAGATCGCGGGACAGTGGATGGGGTGCTCGCGTCATCGCGCAAGCCGGGCGCCGGCGCCCACGCGCCCATCCGCCACCGCGCGCCATCGCGCTGTGCTGCCACGGCGATCACGCGCGCAGGTATGCGGGAGGAGCGATCGGGATGGTGCTGCAACAATGCGCCGCGCGCCGTTCGGGAGCCAAAGCACGCACCACGAGCCGAATCGCAGGATCTTTGATCATCGTTCGATGATATACCGCACCAATCGCCGTGGTTACCGTCTCACGCGATCGTGTCCTCTCTCTGCGGCCGCAGCAGGACCACGCCCACCAGAAGGGAGGGCGCACCGCACAGCATGAAGCCCACGGCGTAGCTGCCGGTGGCAGCCAGCACGCCCGCATAGACGAGCGGAAGCAGCAGCGCGCCGACCTGGCCGAAGGACAGCACGCCCCCGGTTGCGGCTCCGCGCATTCCCTCCGGTGCCAGGCGCGCGGCCTCGGCCAGCAGCACCCCGTGCCAGCTGAGCGCGGTGAGGCTCAGCCCCGCGCCGGCGATGCCGAGGAGCGCCAGCGAAAGGTCAGGCAGGCCGACGACCACCGTGCTCCCCGCCATCCCAAGCGCGAGCCAGGCCATCACCTGGCGCGGCTGCGCCGGGCCGGACCCGACCCAGCCCCACAGGATGCGCCCGGGCACCGCGACCAGCGTGGCCATGGAGAAGACGAAGCCCGCCGCCGCCAGGTCATGGCCGAGGGCGAAGAGATAGGTCACGAAGTAGGCGGTGAACACCATCTGCAACCCGTTGAAGGCGAAGCAGGCCATCGCGAGCCGTCGCAGCGCGGGCCGCCGCAGCACCACCGCCAGCGTGGTCGCGAAATCGGAGAAGCGGAAGGCGCGCGTCGGGTCGCGGTCATCATCGAAGCCCGCGCGCAGCGGCTGAAGCATCACGGCGAAGACCACGCAGGCGGCGCCACCGGCCAGCATGGCCCCGCGCCAGCCCCAGTACAGCGTCAACAGCGGCCCTAGCAGCCCCGCGAGCAGGAGCCCCGCCGGCACCGCGGTCTGCTTGATCGAGAAGACCAGCGGCGCCTGGCGCGGCGGCGAATAGCGGCCCAGCAGATGCGAGCTCGCCGGCGTCGAGATCGCCGACCCGCCGCCGCCGATCACCGCCGAGATCGCGAAGAAGGCGAGCGGCCCGGCCGCCGCGGCGGCGAGCCCCACGCCCAGCATCACCAGCGCCGCCTGGCTGGTGCGCAGCGCGCCGTAGCGGATGATGAAGCTGCCGCAGCCGAGCTGGAACACCAGCGCCGCCGCCGCCCCGAGCCCGACATAGACACCGAGCCAGGCGGGATCGAGTGCCAGGTCCTCGAGGATGGCGGGCGCGATGATGGAGGGCATGTTGCGCCCGAGGGCGGCGAAGGTCTGCTGCAGGAACATCGCGCCCAGCGCGACCAGCAGCACCTGCAGTTTCCGCTCGACGCGCATGCAACCCCTTCCTGGCGCGATCCCCCGCGCGCCGGCCGGACTCGCACCCGGCCGGGCAGGATAGACACCCTGCGCGGGCGGCGCGAAGCCGCCATGCGGCGATCTGGCGTTGCAGCGGTTGCATCGCGCCGAAAACCATTGTCATACCCCTCTCCGTCCTGGCTCGAGGTCGCCTCCATGTCCGCCGATGATACGATCCGCTCCGAAACCCTGGCCGCCATCGCCGCCGCCGCGGATCTCCGCGCGCTGGATGCGGTGCGTGTCGCCGCCCTGGGCAAGGCGGGCAGCGTCACCGGCCTGCTCAAGGCGCTGGGCGGGGTGGACCCGGCGCTGCGCAAGGAGCGCGGTGCCGCGATCAACGCGCTGAAGGCCGCCGTCGAAGGCGCGCTCGATGCCCGCCGCACGCTGCTGGAGGCCGCCGCACTCGATGCCCGCCTCGCGGCCGAGCGCATCGACGTCACCCTGCCGCCGCGCCCGCACCCGCCGGCCGGCGCCGGGGAGGGGTCCATCCACCCGATCAGCCGAACGATCGAGGAGCTGACCGCGATCTTCGGTGCCATGGGTTTCTCGGTGGTGGACGGGCCCGACATCGAGAGCGACTGGCACAATTTCTCCGCCCTCAACATCCCCGAGCATCACCCTGCGCGGCAGGACCAGGACACCTTCTACCTGCCCGGCCGCGATGCGGACGGGCACCAGGTGGTGCTGCGCACCCAGACCAGCCCGCTGCAGATCCGCACCATGCTCAAGGGCGAACCGCCGATCCGCATTATCGCGCCGGGCCGCACCTGGCGCGCCGACCATGACGCGACGCATTCGCCCATGTTCCACCAGGTGGAGGGGCTGGTGATCGACCGCGGCATCACGCTCGCGCACCTCAAGGGGTGCCTTGTGGATTTCCTGCGCAGCTTCTTCGCGGTGTCCGACCTGCCGGTGCGCTTCCGCGCCAGCTACTTCCCCTTCACCGAGCCCTCGATGGAGGTCGATATCGGCTGGAACCGGAAGACCGGCGAGATCGGCAAGGGCAGCGACTGGCTGGAGATCCTGGGCTCGGGGATGGTGCATGCGCGCGTGCTGGCCAATTGCGGCCTGGACCCGCGGGAGTGGCAGGGCTTCGCCTTCGGCATGGGGATCGAGCGCATCACCATGCTCAAGCACGGCATTCCCGACCTGCGCCCATTCTATGAATGCGATCTGCGCTGGCTGCGGCACTACGCGTCCGACCCGCTCGCCCCCGCCTCCCTGGCCGAGGGGATCTGAGCGATGAAGTTCCCATTGTCATGGCTGCGCACCCATCTCGAAACCGACGCGAGCCTCGACCAGATCACCACCACGCTCTCGGCCATCGGGCTCGAGGTCGAGGGCGTGGAGGATCGCGCCGCGCCGCTCGCCGCCTTCCGCATCGCCGAGGTGGTGGAGGCGGAGCAGCATCCCAATGCCGATCGTCTCCGCGCGCTGAAGGTAAACACCGGCGAGGGACCGCTGCTCTCCGTCGTCTGCGGCGCGCCGAATGCACGGGCGGGGATGCGCGGCGTCGTGGCCCTGCCAGGCGCCTTCATCCCGGGCACCGGCATCACGCTCAAGAAGGGCGAGATCCGCGGCGTGGCGTCGGAGGCGATGATGCTGTCCGCGCGCGAGATGGGCCTCGGCGACGACCATAGCGGCATTATCGACCTGCCCGCCGATGCGCCGGTCGGGATGGCCTACGTCGCCTATGCGAAGCTCGATGATCCCGTGATCGAGATCGCCGTTACGCCCAATCGCGGCGATGCGCTCAGCGTCCACGGTGTCGCGCGCGACCTTGCGGCCGCGGGGCTCGGGCGGTTGAAGCCGCTGCCATCTCCGGTGATCACGCCGGCCTATGCTTCGCCGCTGCGCTGGGAGATCGCGGACCCGCGCGCGTGCAATTACGTGCTGGGACGCGCAATCCGCGGCCTCCGAAACGGGCCATCGCCGCAATGGCTGCAGGACTGGCTGACGGCGATCGGGCAGCGACCGATCAATGCGCTGGTCGACGTGACGAACCTCTACACCTTCGGGCTTGGCCGGCCGCTGCACGTCTTCGACGTGGCGAAGGTGAAGGGCTCCACGCTGACGATGCGCATGGCGCGGGACGGCGAGACGCTCGACGCGCTGAACGGCAAGACCTACGCGCTGACGGAGGAGGACGGCGTCATCGCCGATGCCGAGGGTCCCGATGCGCTGGGCGGCATCATCGGCGGCGCGCCCACGGGCTGCGACGAGGGC
>JAZKFA010000129.1:0-17105 GCA_040386655.1 Pseudomonadota bacterium
AAGTCGACCAAGCCGCCGGTATCCTCGGGCTTGGTGATGGTCAGCGACCCGTCGGCGCCGACCTCAGCGATCGGAAATCCAATATTCGCGGGGTCGGGAATGTCCTTGCGCCCCGGGTCCCAGAAGACGCCGCCGCAGACCTGGCTGCCGCATTCGAGCAGGTGCCCGGCGGCGGCGCCGACCGCCAGCTTTTCCCAATCATCGAAGCCCCAGTTGTAATGCGCAATCAGCGGCGCGATGGCGAGTGCGGGGTCCGAAGTACGGCCGGCGACGACCACATGCGCGCCGCCGCGCAGCGCCTTGACCAGCGGCCCAGCGCCGATATAGGCGTTGGCGGCGACCAGCTTCGCAGCATCCGCGCGCAGGTTCGAATCCGCCTCATGGATGGCGAGCGTCGCGAGGTCGATGCTGCCGGCCACGTCGTCGCCTGTGACGGTGGCGATGCGCAGCTCCGGCAGGCCGAGGCGGCGGGCCAGCTGCGCGATGCAGCGCGCGGCGGCGGGCGGGTTGGCGGCGCCGAAATTCCCCAGGATCGCGATGTCATGGTGGAAGCAATCCGCCAGGATCGGCTCCAGCAGGCGTTCGAGCATCGGCTCGAAACCAAGCTCCGGATCGCGGCGGCGTTCGAGTTGGGCGAGCGCCACGGTGCGCTCGCCGAGCGTTTCGAAGAACAAAGCGGCGGGCAGACCGCGACGGATGAGGCTGCGCACCACCGGGATCGGCGCGTCCACCCGATCTCCGGAAAAACCGGCGCCATTGCCGACGAGGAACATGCGCGTCTTCCCTTGCAGTGCGGCGATGTTGCGCGCGCCGTGCGGCGCGTCAACCTGCGCAGGCGGCCAGCGCGCGGCCGATCGCCCCCGCATCCGCATCGTCGAACGCGATGGGGTTCACCGCCAGGACGTCATCCCCAATGCGGGAGGCATCGAGGTGGATGCGCCGGGCGCGCATGGCCGCCTCCAGCCGCGCGGCCGTGCCCGGTGCGCAGCGCAGGCGTAGCAGTGGAAGGCCCGGCTTGGCGCCATCGGGGAGCAGCACCGCCTCGATCCCTGGCAACGGACCGGCGGCACCTAGCACCGCTTCCAGCCGCGCCATCCAGACGGCGCGCTCCGTATCGGCATCGCGCGCGGCGAAGCGCCGCAGCGCCATGAGCAGGCCCACGATCTCCTCCTTGCCGACTTTGCTCGACCGTCCGATGCCATGGTGCGGCAGGCCATTCAGCGTCCCCAGCGGTGCGAATTCCGCAGGCGGGACGAACTCCTGCTCCGGCAGGTCGAGGTCGAGCATCTGGATCAGCGCGGAGGACACCAGGTCCCGCCGCCCGGCCAGGATGCCCGAGGCCTGCGGCCCACCAATCGCCTTGCCGCCGGAGACGCAGACCAGGTCCGCGCCCTCGGCGATGAAGTGGCGCAGATTGGATGCGGGCGGCAGCTGCGCGGCCGCGTCCACGATCACCGGCAGGCCATGCGCCCGCGCCACAGCGGCGACCTCTGGCAGCGACGGCAGGCTTTGCGGATGCGCCAGCCAGAAGATGGCCGCCGTGCCTGGGGTGATCGCGTGCGCGACATCGTAGGCGGAGGCGTCCCGCACGCCGGGCCCACTCACGCGGTCGGGGATGCCGACCTCGACCAGCCGCGCGCCGGCGGTGCGCAGCGCGCGGTCGTACATGTTGCGCTGGCTGCGGATGATGATGATCTCGCATCGCTCGCCGGTTTCCGGCAGGCGGTTGATCGCGCGTGTGTCGAGACCGGCGAGGCAGGCGGCAGCAGCCAGCAGCAGCGCCGCCGAGGCACCGGCGGTGACGATCCCGGCCTCGGCGCCCGTCGCCTCCTCGATGGTGCGGCTGGCCGCGGCCTGAAGGTCGAGCATGTCCACCGTGCTGCGCGCGGCCTCGGCCATGGCGGCGATCACCTCGGGCGCCAGCAGCCCGCCCGAGAGTCGCGTGTTGGTGCCATAGGCGTTGATGATGCGCGCCACGCCCAGCTCGTCCAGAAATCCGCCCATCGCCGCCTCCCGACTTCCCGCCTAGACTGCCCGTCAAGAACGACCGGAGGAACCCATCCATGAGCACGCTCATCCCGCGCCGTGCGGCGCTCGCGCTGCCTGCCCTGCTCCCGGCCCTCGCCGCCCGTGCGCAGGCTACCTGGCCGGAGCGGCCCGTGAACATGATCGTGCCCTTCGCGCCCGGCGGGACGCCGGACATCGGCGCGCGCCTGGTGGCACCGAAGATGAGCGAGGCGTTGGGCCAGCCGGTCACCATCGAGAACCGAGCCGGTGCGGGGTCCACCATCGGCACCCGTGCCGTCGTGCAGGCGCGGCCCGATGGCTACACGGTGCTGATGGGCTCCATCTCTTTCCTGACCGCGCCACTGACGATGCAGCCGATGCCCTTTGATCCGGCGGAGGCGCTGCGCTGCGTGAGCCTGGTCTCGACCTCGCCCTATATCCTGGTGGTGCGCGCCGACAGCCCGGCGCGGGATATCGCTGGTTTTCACCAGATGTGCCGGGAGCGCGGGGCGCGGCTGAACTATGGCTCGGCCGGCAATGGCACGCCGCTGCACCTGGGGGCGGAGCTGTACAAGCTGTCGATGGGCGTGGACCTCACGCATATCGCCTATCGCGGCACGGGTCCGGCGCTGACCGCGTTGCTGGCGGGCGAGGTCGACATGGTCTTCGCCGATGTGCCTGGCGCGAGCGGCTTTATCCGCGCGGGCACCATCCGGGCGCTGGCCACCATGGTGAAGGACCGCATCACGCAGTTCCCGGACGTTCCGACCATGGCCGAAAGCGATGCCCGCCTGCGGGAGTATGACGTCTACACCTGGGCGATGCTGGTCGCGCCCAAGGCCACGCCGGATGGTCCCGTCGCGCGGCTGAACGAGGCCGTGCTGCGGGCTGCCCGCGCGCCGGACGTCGCGCAGCGCTTCGCCGAACTCGGCTTTGACTATGTCGGATCGACGCCGGCCGATGGCGATGCGCGGCTGGCGCGCGAAAAGGCGAAGTGGATGGACGTGATCCGGCGCGGCAATATCCGCGTCGATCTTTAGCCCGACTTGGCTCCGGCGAGCCCGCGCTCAGGCGGGCGCCGCCTCACCGCCGGACGCGCTCGACCCCGCCGCCCTCGACGACGCCGCGCCGCTGCAGGCAGTCGTGCCGCGCGCGCATCCTGGCCTCCTCGATCCGCCGATCGATCTCCAGCTCATTGGACGCGAAGCGCTCCTGCATCAGCCGGCGGCGTTCGGGATTGGTGGTCCATTCGGCGTTGCAGGCCGCCACTTCGGGCGTGTCCGGTGCCGCAGGCGGCGCATTGCGCGCGGCGCAGGCGGCGAGCAGCGCGACAGCGGTCATTGCGGCGATCCTCATGCCGCGAGCCAATCCTCGATCAGGCGGCGCGCGATCGAATCGACCCGCGGCAGGCTGAAGCCCAGCGCCTGGTGGTCGCGCAGCTCCGCCTTGGTGAACCAGCGCGCGTCGCGCAGCTCATCCGGGTCGATGGTGATCTCGTCGGACAGACCCTCGCCGTAGAAGCCGAGCATGATGGAAGCCGGGAAGGGCCAGGGCTGCGAGGAGTGGTACCAGACCTGGCCCACGGTGATGCCGGCTTCCTCGCCCACTTCGCGGCGCACCGCTTCTTCCAGGCTTTCGCCGGGCTCGAGAAAGCCCGCGAGCGTGGAGTACATCGTCACGTTCGGAAAGCGCTGCGAATGGCCGAGCAGGCACTTGTCCCCGCGCACGACCAGCATGATCACCGCGGGGTCGGTGCGCGGGAAATGCTGCGCGCCGCAGCCGGTGCAGGTCATGGCGTTGCCGGCGTGGCGCGGTTCGCAGGTGCTGCCGCAAACGCCGCAGAACCGGTGCTTGGTGCGCCAGTGCATCAGCCCGCGCGCATGGGCGAGGATGCTCGCCTCGCCCGGAGGCAGTAGCCCGGCGACGGCGCGAAGGTCGGTGAAGCTGCCGGCCGCTTCCGGCAAAAGCGGCAGCGGGTCTTCCGCCTGGGAGCAGTCGACGGCGAAGACGGGACGGCCTTCCCAAAGGCCGAGGAAGGCCCAGGGGCCGCCGGCCATGCGCAGCTGTTCAGCAGCTCCGCCGGTGATGAGGATGGCTTCGGGTTTGCCCTCCTCCACCCCCTTCATCAGGCTGCGGGCGCGCCAGACCGGGACAAACAGCGTCTCCGGGTCTGCCAGCGCACCGGCGATGAAGGCAGCATCCTCCCGCCGCCCGGAGGCGCGGTCGATGGGACTGCCGGTATAGGCATTGGGGCGGCTTGCGGGGATGGACAACATGCGGGCCGGACCCTGCCATGCGGGGCTGGCGTGGGCAATGCGGCAGGTGCCCGCCGGCGATGTTGCTTATCAGCCCCGCGAAGCTTCCTGCCTGGGGGGCATTGCCTATTCGGCGCCGAGGCATGATATCGTGCCCTCGGAAGGTCGGTGATGGACGGGCTCCTCGCCAACCCGGTCAGGTCCGGAAGGAAGCAGCCGCAACGGGTTCTCGCTCGGGTCATTGCCGGCCTTCCACCCTCATGCGGCGCCCGCACTCGATATGACAGGGGCTCAGGCCGGGATGGCGAGCGGATTGTTCGGGGACGAGACCCCGCCGGAAGCCGGCCTGCCGGAGCCGCCTCAGGACGGCGCCGGCCTGTTCGGGGAAGTCGCTGCCGCGCCCATGCCCGAAGCGCGGCCGCCCGATGCGCAGTACCGCGTCCTCGCCCGCAAATACCGTCCCTCCACCTTCGCCGAGCTGATCGGCCAGGACGCGCTGGTGCGCACGCTGCGCAACGCCTTCGCGCAGAACCGTGTCCCGCATGCGCTGCTGCTGACCGGCGTGCGCGGCGTGGGCAAGACCACGACCGCACGGATCATCGCCCGCGCGCTGAACTGCATCGGCGTCGATGGCGCCGGTGGCCCGACCGTTGATCCCTGCGGTGTGTGCGCCGAATGCCGCGCCATCCTGGCCGATCGCCACCCGGACGTGCAGGAGCTGGACGCCGCCTCGAACAACGGCGTCGACGATGTGCGCGAACTGCGCGAGCGGCTGCGCTATCGCCCGTCCCAGGGCCGCAACAAGGTCCTCGTTCTCGACGAAGTGCACATGCTGTCCTCGGCGGCGTTCAACGCGCTGCTGAAGACGCTCGAGGAGCCGCCGGCGCAGGTTGTCTTCGTGCTTGCCACGACGGAGCTGCGCAAGGTTCCCGTCACCATCCGCAGCCGCTGCCAGACGCATCACCTCCGCCGCGTGTCCCAGGATGAGCTGCGCGCGCATTTTGCCCGCATCCTCGCGCAGGAACAGGTCAGTGCCCAGGATGAGGCGTTGGCCATGATCGCGCGCGCGGCCGAGGGCTCGGTCCGCGATGGCCTGTCCATCCTCGACCAGGCGATCGCGCTCGGCGGCAGCGCGATCAGCGCGGAGATCGTGCGGGAGATGCTGGGCCTGGCCGATCGTGGGCTCGTGCTCGACGTCATGGAAGCCGTGCTGGACGGGCGCATCGCCGACGCGCTGGGCCTGATGGACCGCGCGCATGAACGCGGCGCCGACCCGCTGGTCCTCATCACCGACCTGCTGGAATACGCGCATCTGCTGACGCGGTTCCGGCTGGTCGAATCGCTCGCCAATGACCGTTCCCTGCCCGAGGAGGACCGCACCCGCGGCGTCGCGCTGGCACGGCGGATGTCCATCCCGGTGCTCGGGCGCGCCTGGCAGATGCTGCTCAAGGGCGTGGCGGAGGTGCAGCAGGAAGGCGTGGACCGGCGCGCGGCCGCCGAGATGGTGCTGATCCGCCTCGCCCATGTGGCGGAGCTGCCGACGCCGGGCGACCTGATCCGCCGCCTCTCCCAGCCCGCCAGCGACGCGCCGCCGCGCCCGGCGCCCGAGGGCGGCAACGGCGGTGGTGGCGGGATGCGCGCGGTCGCCAATGGCGCGCCGATGATGCAGGCCGCGCCCGCGCTTCCCAACCCGCAGAGCTTCCGCGACGTGGTTGCACTCGCCTCCGGCCGCAAGCCGATGCTGCACGCGCACCTCGTGCATTCCGTCCACCCGATCACGGTGGCACCGGGACGGATCGAGCTGCGCCCCAAGCCGGACGCACCGCGTGACCTGGCCGCGCAGCTGGCCGCCTTCCTGACCGAGCAGACCGGCGCGCGCTGGACGGTGACGCTCAGCAATGCGGAGGGTGAACCCACGCTCGCCGACCAGGGCCGCGCCGCCGCTGCGGACCGGCTGGAGCTGGTGCGCAGCCACCCTATCGTGCAGGCCGTCCTCGCCGCCTTCCCCGGTGCCATGGTCGAGGCTGTGCGTGACGAGGCGATGGACGCCTACGGCCTGGCACCCGAGACGCCCGCCGCCCGCACCGCCGAGCCGGACGGGGATTTCCCCGACTTCGCCCCGCTCGACGCCGATTCCGCCTATACCGACGACGACACCCCACCCGAGGATTATTGAGGTCCACGCATGAAGAACCTGGGCAACATGTTGAAGCAGGCGCAGCAGATGCAGACCCGCATGGCGGAGATGCAGGCGCGGCTGGAAGCCGAGACCATCGAGGGTGCCGCCGGCGGCGGCATGGTGAAGCTGACGCTCTCCGGCAAGGGCGAGCTCAAGCGCGTGTCGATCGATCCCGCGCTGATGACCGCCGATGACCGTGAGGTTCTGGAGGACCTTCTCCTCGCCGCCCATGCCGACGCCAAAGCCAAGGTCGAGGCGATGATGGCCGAGGAAATGCAGAAGGCCACGGCCGGGATGAACCTGCCCGCCGGGATGAAGCTGCCCTTCTGAGGCGGCGCTTTCAGGACCATGGGCGCGCCCATGCGCAACATCGACCCTGTCGAGGATCTCATCGCGCTGCTCGCGCGGCTGCCCGGCTATGGCAGGCGCAGCGCGCGGCGGGCGGTCCTGCGCATGCTGATGGACCCGCAGCGGCAGATGCTTCCGCTCGCCGACGCGCTACGCGGCGCGGCCGAGGCGGTGCGTCCCTGCGAGGTTTGCGGCAACCTCGACACACGATCTCCCTGCCACATCTGCGACGATCCGCAGCGGATGCGCGGGCTGATCTGCGTGGTGGAGGGTGTCGCCGACCTCTGGGCGCTGGAACGCGCGCAGGCGCATCGCGGCAGCTATCACGTGCTTGGCGGGACGCTCTCCGCACTCGCTGGCATCGGGCCGGAGGATCTCCGCATCCAGCCGCTGCTCGCGCGGATCGAGGCGGGCGGTGTGGAGGAGATTATCATCGCGCTGCCGGCGACGGTCGACGGCGCGACCACCGCCCATGTGCTGATGGACCGGCTTGTCGGCACGCAAGTGCCGGTTACGCGCCTCGCGCAGGGCGTGCCAATCGGCGGGGCGCTGGATGTGCTGGATGACGGCACGCTGGCGGCGGCATTGCGGGCGCGCCGCCCCGCCTGAAGCCTATTCCAACAGGTGGCCGAAGCGCCGTGCCTTCGTCTCGAGGTAGTGGTCGTTCACGCCATTGGCTTCGAACTGGTGCGCCTCGCGCCCCTCGATCTCGATGCCGCAGGCGGCCAGGCCGGCCATCTTGTCGGGGTTGTTCGTCAGCAGCCGCACGCGATGCACGCCCAGCTCGCGCAGCATGGTCGCGGCGACGAGGAAATTGCGCTCGTCGGCCCCGTATCCAAGCGCGCGGTTGGCATCGAGCGTGTCGAGCCCCTGGTCCTGCAGCGTGTAGGCGCGGAGCTTGTTCACCAGCCCGATGCCTCGCCCTTCCTGGGCCAGGTAGACCAGAATGCCGGCACCATCGGCCGCCATGCGCTTGATCGCACCGCGCAGCTGTGGCCCGCAATCGCAGCGCAGCGACCCCAGCAGGTCGCCGGTGAAGCATTCCGAATGGGCACGGACCAGGGGGGCAACGCCGGCGGCGAGCTGCGCCTCCACGTCGCCCACCAGGATCGCGAGGTGCTCGATCCCCCCATCGGCCGCGCGGAAGGCGATGATCCGGGCGTCCGGCGCATCCTCGAGCGGCACGGCGGCCTCCGCCACCCGCGTGAGCGAGGTGGCGGCCGAAAGCGGGTAGGCCAGGATGTCCTCGGCGGTGACGCTGAGCAGCGACAGCCGTGCCCCGGCGGCCTCGGGCGCCGCGGCGGCCACCATGGCGGGCAGCAGGCGGCCGAGCTTGGCAAGCGCAAGCGCGGCGCCGGCCAGCGCCGGCAGCGGCGCCAGCTCGGGCGCCTCGGGAAGCAGGTCGCTCACCACCGGGTCGGCTAGGCTGCGGAGCTTGGCCGGGTGCAGCAAGGCAGGCGGAAGGCGCAGCGCGACCGCACCCATCTCAACAGGCTGGCCGGCGGGGCCCTGGAGGACGGGACGGTGCAGCACCGCCGCGGCCCGGACGGGTGCGAGCAATAGCACCGGCGCCGCGGACGCCCCGGCGGCGAGCTCAGCGAGACCTGCTGCGCCAACGGTTTCGGCGGCAGCAACCAGCATGGCGCCCTCAGTGCCCCGGATCAGAACGGGCGTGCCACGCCGCAGCTCCGCGACGGCGCGATGCACATGCCGAAGGGCGATTTTCCTGGTGTCTGTGGCGGTGCGGGATGCGTCGTCGGCAGCATCGGCAAAGCTGCTGGGGGCAAGGCTGCCGGTCATGGGCAATATCTCACTGGCGTTCTCATTGGTGCGGACGACACGCCTTCAATGTGGCATCCCGACGGCAAATCACAGGAGTAGGAGGCGAAAGATTATTTCTTGCAACCGCGTGATGTGCGTTGCGTTCAACCAAGGGTATGGTCTCTTCTCACTGTTTCGCGACCTTGGCCGCGCCAGGCGTTTGGCGGTGGGTTGAATGCCATCTGGCACCATCGCTTTTCTGTGAGGTGCGGCGAAGTGGTGCACCAGCCCTTGGCGAGTTCGTAGGCCGAGGCTTTGCTTGATCGGGGGTTGCCAATGTCAGGTCCGAGGCCTGTTCTGATTGTCGACGATGACGCGGATCTGCGCGCCACGCTTGCCGAGCAGCTCTCGCTCGAGCAGGAGTTCCAGGTCACGGAGGCCGGCACCGCCGGCGAGGCGGAGAGCATGCTCGTGGCCCCGAACGGGCGCTGCGACGCAGTGCTTCTCGATATCGGCCTGCCCGACGGAGATGGCCGCGAGCTTTGCATCAAGCTGCGCAAGATGGGGCTTCGTATGCCTGTCATCATGCTGACCGGCGCGGATGCCGAGGTCGACATCGTCCGCGGCCTGGATGCCGGTGCGAACGACTACATCGCCAAGCCGTTCCGTCTGAATGAACTGCTCGCACGGCTGCGCGCCCAGCTGCGCGTGTTCGACAATTCCGAGGACGCCGTCTTTACGATTGGGCCGTACAGCTTCCGTCCCTCGGCCAAGCTGCTGCTGGAGGCGACGCGCAACCGCAAGATCCGGCTGACCGAGAAGGAAGCCGCGATCCTGAAGTTCCTCTACCGCGCCGGCGGCCGGCCGGTGCCACGCCAGGTGCTGCTGAACGAGGTCTGGGGCTATAACGCCGCGGTCACCACCCACACGCTCGAGACGCACATCTACCGCCTGCGCCAAAAGGTCGAACCCGATCCGACGATGGCGCGGCTGCTTCTGACCGAAGGCGGCGGCTACCGCCTGGATCCGTCGCCGGCGAACTAAGCTTCAGCGCAGTTGGGGGTTGTCGAAGACTGGCGTGCGGTAGCGCGCCAGCGCTTTCTCTATCGCTGATGCATAGCCTTCTCGGTCTGCCTCGCTCAGGTGCTGGCCGATCCGGATGCGGCGGCTGCGCTGGACCAGCATCAGCGACCCCGCGCCATCCTGTTCCAGCCGTGCCCAGTAGGGGTCGAGGTGCATCGCCTGCGCCCGACCGCGATGATCGGTCCGCGTCACCGTCAACCCGCCCGGGGTGAGCACCAGCGCCTCCCGCACCCGCCGCGCACCCTGAGCCTGGCGGGAGACCAGCAACAGCACCAACGGAATCTCGGCACCGAGGAAGCCCAGCACCGGCCAGGCGCCCATCACCGTGAACATGATGGCCGGCAACGCGGCCGCGACGCACAGCAACCCCGCCAATACCCGGTACCCGCCAGGCGAGAAGCTGGAGGGCGGGGTGCTCACCGCTTCGAACAGGATGGGATCGGGGGACGCTGACATGCCGCACGATCTGGGGTAGCCCGGCGGTTATGCCAGTCTCCCCCGTATCGCCGAGGCCACGCCATGGCAGCGCCGCCGCACCCCGCCGGGCGCGATTGATGAGCCGCGACCAGGCAGCCGCCTTCATCCAGTCCCTCGCGGACGCCAATCCGGCGCCGGAGACGGAGCTGCGCTTCACCGACCCCTTCACCCTGCTGGTGGCCGTCGCCCTGTCGGCCCAGGCAACCGATGCCTCCGTCAACAAGGCGACGGAGACGCTGTTCGCCGCCGCGCCCACGCCTGACGCCATGGCCGCCTTGGGAGAGGAGGGGATTGCCGCCCATATCCGCCGCATCGGGCTGTGGCAGGGCAAGGCGCGGAACGTCGCTGCGCTGTCGCGCCTGCTTATCGAGCGCCACGGCGGCGTGGTGCCCAATGACCGCGCCGCGCTGGAGGCACTGCCGGGCGTGGGGCGCAAGACTGCGAACGTGGTCCTCAACGTCGCCTTCGGGCAGGAGGCGATGGCGGTCGATACGCACATCTTCCGCCTGGGCAACCGCACTGGCCTCGCGCCGGGCAAGACGCCTCGAGCGGTGGAGGAGCGGCTGATGCAGCGCTGCCCGCCGGCGCTGCTGCGCGACGCGCATCACTGGCTGATCCTGCACGGCCGCTACGTGTGCAAGGCGCGGCTGCCGGAGTGCTGGCGCTGCGTGGCGCGGCCGCATTGCAACTACATCGACAAGGTGCTGGAACCGCGCGACGCGGGCTGACACTGCTTGCGGAAGGTTTGGCAACCGGGCCGGTTTCGGATTATCGTCGAGGTCATCCGCATTGGCGGATCGCACGCATGGATGGCGCCCCGGCCCTGTTCGCCCAACACCCCTTCTGCCGTCGGACCCGCCCGCCGTGCCGCGACCGGGGGCGATAGCCTGCCGTGGCGCGCATCCTGCTGATCGACACGGTCTACCCGGCCTTCATCCGCTGGCTTTACCAGGCAGAACCTGAACTCGCCGCGGAGAGCCACGCCGTGCAGCTGCGGCGAGCAACCGATACCGGCTACCACAATGTCTCCGTCTGGGCCGATCCGCTGCGCCTGCTCGGGCATGAGGTGTGCGAGGTCTGGGCCAACCACGCGCCGCTGCAACGCGCCTGGTGCCGCGAGCAGGGCCGCCTCGACTTGATCCCCGGCGCTACCGCCTCTGACATGGTCCTCGGCGCGATGCCCACCGACTGGTTCCTGCCGATCTGCGCCGCGCAGGTGCGCGCCTTCCGGCCGGACATCCTCTGGCTGGCGGACCTTTACACCTTTCACGACGGCTTCCTTTCCGCCGTCGAGGGGCATTACCGGCACGCGATTGGCCAGAACGCAGCGGTACCGCCGACCACGCCGCTGCGCCGGCTGGATGTCGCGGTCTCGGCCTCGGACTGCATATTGCGGCATTTCCGCGACCAGGGATTGGCGGCGGAGCTGCTGCCGCACGGTTTCAACCCGCGCATCCTGCACCACCTGCCCGACCCTCCGGAGCCACCCGCGCGACCCTTGGGCTTCTTCGGCAGCCTTCACCCAGCCCACCGCGGCCGGGAGTCGCTGCTGCTCGACGTCGCGCGTCGCATGCCAATCGAGATCTGGACCGAGGCGGCTCTGCCGCCGGCCTTCGCTGGGAGCCAGGCCAAGCGCCACCCCGCGCTGTGGGGCGGTGCGATGCATGCCGAGGCCGCGCGCACCGCGACGGTGCTGAATTCCCATCTCGATGGTACCGGTGACTGGGCGACGAACCAGCGCCTGTACGAGGTGACCGGCTGCGGCGCCGCGCTGCTCACCGACCGAAAGTCGAACCTCGCCGAGCTGTTCGTCCCGGGCCGCGAATGCGTGGCCTATGACAGCGCGGAGGATTGCGCTGAGAAGGCGCGCTGGCTGGCCGAACACCCCGCTGAGCGCGCAGAAATTGCCGAGCGCGGGCAGCGACGCACGCTGACCGACCACACCGTCTTCCAGCGCGGCCTTCGTATCCAGGAGATCCTGGCCACCCACGGGATGGCGGCATGAGGCGCTCGCCACTCTCAATCCTGCACCTGACCGCGACGGCCGCAGGCGGCGCCGGCCGCGCGGCGACGCGTATCGCCGAGAGCCTGCGCCGGCTCGGCCATGACTCGTCGCTGCTAATCGCCGATTGCGGGCCGGCACCGGGCGCCATTGCGCTCGCCACGCGCGTGCAGGGCGGGGCGGAGGAAGCCACGAGCCGCTTCCTAGGCGAGTTTCTGGAGCAGAAATATCTCGATCGCTTGCGCGACCGGCGGCGCAGCAACACCCGCTTCTCGGCTGGCCTTCATGGCGCCGCGCTGGCCGAGCTGCCGCTGGTGCGCGGCGCCGATATCCTGCACGCGCACTTCATCCCCGGCATCACCACGCCCAATGCGCTGCGCGAACTGCTCGCGCTCGGCAAGCCGGTGGTCTGGACCCAGCACGACCAGTGGGCGTTTACCGGCGGCTGCCACTACAGTGATGGCTGCCTCGGCTACGAGACGCTGTGCACGGCCTGCCCGCAGCTGCGGCGCGACCCCTGGGGCCTGCCCGCGCTGCTGCAGGCGGAAAAGGCGGCCTGCTTTGCCGATGGACTGCTGCACCTGGTCACGCCAAGCGCGTGGATGGGCGAGGCCCTGCGCACCAGCAGCGTCTTGCGCGGCGCGGGCCTCAGCGTGATCCGCAATCCCATCGACCTCGATCGCTTCCGCCCACTCGCGCCAGGGCCTCGCAAGGACCTCCGCGCCCGCATGGGGATCGGCGCCGCCGACGTGGTGCTGATCGCGGGCGCAATCAGCCAGGCCGAGATGCGCAAGGGTTTCGACCTGCTGATCGATGGACTGCGCGGTTTTGCCGCCGACCTTGCGACCCCCGCGCCGAACCGGCTGTGGGTGCTGAGCTTCGGGCATGATGCGCAGGCCATCGACATCCCCGGGATCGAGACCCTGGCCCTTGGCCCCCTCGAGGATGACACTGCACTCGCCACCATCCTGGGCCTGGGCGACCTGCTGGTGATCCCCTCGCGAGAGGACAACTACCCGAACCTCATGGTGGAGGCGCTCGCCTGTGGCACGCCCGTCGCGGCTTTTGCGCGTGGCGGCCTGGCCGAGCTGGTCATCGACGGCGTGTCCGGCCTGCTGCTCGGCGAGGTACCCGACGCCCAGGCCATCACCACCATGCTGGACCGCGTGGTGGCCGCGCCCGATCGCCTCGCCGGCATGCGCGCCGCGGCGCGCGCGGCGGTGGCGCCCAGCCATGGGCTTGTCGCCATCGGGCTCGCCCATGAGGCACTGTACAAATCGCTGCTGCCGCTGTCCCGGCTGCGCCGCGCCACCGCGCCGGCGGAGGGGGAGGCGCTGATTCCGCTCGCCAGCGTGTTCCGCACCATCCCCGCGCGCCTGGCGATACAGCTTGGCCCTGTGCTCGCTGAGGGGCCGGCGGCGAAGCCGGTCCAGGCCGCACTCGACGCCTTCCGTGCCGCCGACGCCGGTATGCCAGGTGCGGATTCCTTCATCGCGGACCACACCGCGATCGCGCAGCCGCCCACCGTGCTGGCCGGCATCATCGCGGCGGCGCAGGCGCGACGCGGGTGCTTCGATCGGGAGGCGGCGCTTGACGCGGCCGAGCTGCGTCTTGCTGCCGTGGAGACGGCGCCGCCACCGTCGGCCTCCGCTGCACCCACTCGCCCCCTCCGCCCGCCGACGGAGGCCGTATTCTTCGGCACCGTGTTGCTCACGACGGCCGACGCCCATCCACCAGGCGTGCGCCTGCGCGTGATGCTGCGCTCGGATGATGGCGACCTGCCTGCAGAAGGTTGGTGCGCGACCTCCGGCGGGGAGACGCTGCCCTGCCGCGCCCATCGCGAAGGCGGCGCCCTGGTCATGGAGTTCACGCGGGCCGCGGCGACGCCGGCCGGCACTCATGTGGACTTGGTGCCGCCGGCAGTGCAGGGCTTCGTGCGGCGCGACCAGATGCGCGTCGCGGCCTCACCCGTTGCCGAGGCGCCGGCACCGAATGGTCCGTTGCCCATGATGCTCACCGCGCTCATGGCCGAGGGTTGGGACGGGTTCTACAACCCGGAATTCGCCAATGGCCGCTGGGTGCGCTGGATGTCGCCGGTCGGCCATCTCGCGCTGCCGCGCTGGCAGGGCGAGGCGGGCCTTGTCATCGAGGGCTTCAAGCGGCCCGCGCTCTTCGCGGAGCGCCGGGTCATGCTGCATTGCGCTGGCCAGTCCGTCTCCTATGAATTCGAACAGCAGCCTGGCACGCCGGAGGATCAGGCGGAGAGCCTGTGGCGGGTGCGCGCAAGGCTGCCGCCCCCCGCGCCCGATCGCCCGCCGGTGCTGACGCTGCGCGCCGCGCTCGACCTTCCGCCCACCCCGGGCGATCCCCGAACCATTACCGTGCTGCTGGCGGCCGCTTGGATCGAGGCTGCGGAAACGGCGTTCGCATGGACGCCGTGACCCCGCCGCTGCCGCCGCTCTGGACCGGCCTGCGCTTCGCACTCAACCCCGCGGCGGTGCGACCGGTCGGTCACCGCATTCCCTTCGCGGCCGGAGTGACGGTTGAATTCCGCTCGGATGCGGAGGCGCGCCTCGCATCGGTGCGGCTACCCGACAGTGTGGATGGCGCCGCCATCCTCGGCTGGCCGGCGCTGTTCAGCTTCGTGCGTATCATGATGCCGGTCACCGCGCTCGACGGGCTGCTCGGGCGCTGCAGCGTCATCGAGGGCGAAGTGGTGCTGCGTCTGCGCGCCGGCGGCGAGACCCCGGTGCGCGCTGACTGGCTGGCGCTGCTGCGCCGCGAGGGTCGCGATGGCCTGGGCGACCACCAGATCATCAGCCATGCGCCAGTCTTCGACGCTGACGCACGCACCCTTCGCTTGCCCTTCCTGCTGCGTGAGCCGGAGCGCCTGGAGCCTGGCGGTGTGGTGCTGGCACTCCAGCTTCCGGCGGCGGCGGCCGAACTGCACCTCACGCAGTTCGGGATCCGCATTACCCGCTTCAGCTCCGCGCGCAACCAGCTTCGTGTTGCCCCGGGCGCGATCCTCGCCGGCGAGGTCAGGCAGGGAGGGCGCGGCGCGATGCTCTGCCTCGGCCGCCACGATGCGCCGGGGCTTCTCCTGCAGACGCCGCTGCCGGACGGACCCTTCGCCGTTCCACTCGATCCCGAACACATGGATCGCGAGGCGGGCTATGCCGCGCTTGTCGCGGGTGGCGACGTCGCGGCCTATCTCGACTTCAACGCGGGCCCGGCTGCGGCGGGCGCGTTGCGCGGCCTGCTGCGGCTCGCGGACCCCGGCGCAACGCATCCCGATGCCAGCGCCATCGCTCAGGGGATCGCCGCGCTGAAGGGCCTGCATGCGGTGCATGACTCAACCGCGATCTGGCGCATCCACGCGGCCTCCGCGATGGCGCGGGAAGGACGGGCGCCGGAGAACGGCTTCGAGGCCTACCTGCTCTATCACCACGCGCGCAGCCACCTGGACATGAACGGCACCGCGACGGCCGAGGCGGTGTACGCGACGCTGGCTCCTGTAGCCGAACGCTTCCTTGCGCCCGAGGACCTGCGGCAGATGCGGCTTGGCCACGCCCATGCCTGCTTGCGCAGCGGGCGCGGCGATGCGGCGGTGACGATCCTGGACGCGCTGCGCGTCGCGCGGCCGACCGATGCGGAGGTGTACGTCCAGCTCGGCAACGCGCTGCGTGCGCGCGACCCGGCGCTGCGCCGCACCTGGCTGCGCGTGGCCGAGGCGTTGCACCCAGCCCCGCCCGTTGCCCTGGTGACCGCCATCCTAGCGGACCTCGTCGCGGCCGGGCAGGTGGAGGAAGCGCTGCTGCCGGCCCTACAGGTGGAGCGTCCGGACCCCGATCTCTGGCTTGCGCTTGCGCAGATCCACCATGCGCGTGGCGACCGGCCGGGCTGGGTGGGCGCGGTCGCGCGCTTCTTCCAGGGCCACGGCATGGCGGCACCTGCATTCGACGCGATGGCGGATGGCGACGCCTTCGCCTCACTCGGCACCATGGGGCGTCGTCCGGCCTCCGGGGCGAACGGGCCGCTCGTCGTCGTCGCTATGACCGCTTTCAACGCGGCCGCTACGCTAGAGGTCGCCGCACGCTCGGTCCTCTCGCAGAGCCACGCCAACCTGCGGCTGGTCGTCGTGGACGATGTCAGCACGGATGCGACGCCCGCGATCCTCGGGCGCCTGGCGGCTGAGGACGCCCGCGTGATGGTGCTGCGCAACATCAGCAATATGGGCACCTATGGCTCAAAAAACCGCGTGCTGGCGGAGGTGCCGGGCGACTACCACGCCTTCCATGACAGCGACGACTGGATGCACCCGGACTACTTGGCCGAGCACCTGGCGCGTCTGGCGAAGCACCCTGAAGCGCTGTGTGCCACCTCGTCGTGGTACCGGATGGACCGCGACGGCCGGCCGGGCGTGCTCTGGGCCGGCGGATATTTGCATGAGAATCCTGCTTCGACCTTCGTCGCCCGCGAGGTAATCGACCGGATGGGCTTCTTCGACACGGTGCGCACCGGAGCGGATTCGGAATTCCTGTGGCGCATGCGGCGGCGCTTCGGGCGCGGCGCGGTGCTCGCCATCCGCAAGCCGCTGGCGATCGGCCTTCTGAGGGCGGATTCTCTGACGCAGAACGCCGTCACCGGCTTCGATGCAGATCGCTACTCCCCGGTAAGGCTTGGTTATTGGGAGGCGTGGATCGCATGGCACCGGGATGCGCTGCTCTCAGGCACTGCACAGCCGTTGTTCATGCCTTTCCCAGCCACGGAACGCCCGTTCCCGGCGCCGCCCGAGATTCTGCCGTGAGGGGAATTCCCACCACGCTCACGCCACCAGAATGGCGCGCAGGTCATTCACGTTGGTCAGCGTCGGGCCGGTGCGGATGAGCTCACCGCGCCCCTCAAACCACGAAAAGCTGTCATGCCGGGCGAGGAAGGCCCGCGCGTCGGTCGTCACATGCTCAGGCGTCGCGATGGCGCCGGCTGCATCCTC
>JAZKFA010000129.1:17115-28006 GCA_040386655.1 Pseudomonadota bacterium
GTCGATGCCGTCAGTGTCGGCCATCAGCGCGTGGATGCCGGGCACGCCCTGCAAGGCCAGCGCGAAGGCGAGCAGACACTCGGTGTTGCGCCCGCCGCGCCCCGCACCCCCGGGGCCGATGGTCACGGTCGTCTCGCCGCCTGAAAGCAGCACGCAGGGAGGCGCGACCGGGTGACCATGCGTGCGCACGCTGCGTGCGATGCCGGCCAGCGCGAGTCCCAGCCCCGCCGCCTCGCCTTCCAGCGCATCGCCCAGGATCAGCGGCGTAAGGCCCTGCGCGCGCGCCTCCGTCGCGGCGGCGAGGAGCGCCATCTGCGGCGTGGCGATGAAGCGGTAGTCGGGCGTGCCGTGCTTGGGCGTCTCATCCAGCGCGGCGGCAAGGTGCGCAGTCACTGCCTTGGGCAGCGCCATTCGGTAGCGCGCGACCAAGGCCTGTGCTTCCGAGAACGTGGTCGGGTCGGGCACGGTGGGGCCCGAGGCGATCGTCGCCGGATCATCGCCGGGCACGTCCGATATAGCGAGCGTCACCACCCGCGCCGGCGCCGCGGCGGCGGCCAGGCGACCCCCGGCGAAGGCCGAGAGATGCCGGCGGATGCAGTTCATGGTCTGGATCGTCGCCCCGGAATCGAGCAGCGCGCGATTGGTTGCGATCAGGTCATCCAGGCTCAGGCCCGGCGCAGGCAAGGTCGTCAGCGAGGACCCGCCACCGGAGACGAGGAACAGCACGAGGTCGCCTTCCTTCGCATCCTGGGCCAACGCCAGCATGCGCGCTGCGGCCGCGGCACCGGCTGCGTCCGGGACGGGATGTGAGGCTTCGGCGACCTCGATGTGTTGCGTGGGGGCACCATGGCCATAGCGCGTCACGACAAGGCCGGAAAGCGGCACGTCAGGCCAGGCTGCCTCCACCGCCTGCGCCATGATGGCGGCGGATTTCCCGGCACCCAGCACCAGCACCCGGCCACCTGTCGGGCGTTCGGGCAGATTCGCCGCGAGCGTCTTCAGCGGGTCCGCGGACGCCACGGCTGCGGCGAAGATACGCTCCAGCGCGGCACGCGCGCGGGGTTCGGTCCAATTCATGCGCACTCTCCCTTGCGCGGACTATGGCGGAAGCCACGCGGAGGGACCACATGGCCAGCGACAGAAGGAGACACTGGCATGGACGACGCAACGCGCACCAACCTGGAAGCGGCCGCCTTCCGGCGCCTGGTCGAGCACCTGCGCAGCCGTCCGGACGCACAGAACATCGACATGATGAATCTCGCCGGTTTCTGCCGGAACTGCCTCTCGCGCTGGTACCGCGAGGCCGCGGCGGAGCAGGGCGTCGCCATGACCGACCCCGACGCGCGCGAGATCATCTACGGCATGCCGTACAAGGAATGGCAGGCGCTGCACCAGAAGGAAGCCACGGCCGAGCAGAAGGCCGCCTTCGCGAGCAGCAACCCGGGTCATTGAGGTCAGCGCCCGCACAGGCTAGACCCGGCGCCTTGCCCAAGGAGTGCCGGTAGATGGCCAAGGCCGCCGAGACCAATGATACCACTGAGGTGGGCGGCATCGCGGCCGACCGCCTGCGTTCCATCATCGAGCGCATCGAGCGTCTCGAAGAGGAGCGCAAGTCGCTCGGCGACGACATCAAGGACATCTACGCCGAGGCCAAGAGCGCCGGCTTCGATGTGAAGGTGCTGCGCCAGGTCATCCGCATCCGCAAGCAGGAGCCGGCGGATGTGGAGGAGCAGGAGACGCTTCTGGATCTTTATCGCCGCGCACTTGGCATGTGATCACCCCCAGGCGGCCTGATGGCTGCCGAGGGGTATGGATGGCAGCGCCCAATGAGCGGGCGTTGCCTCCAGGATTCCCGCGTGGCGAACGCAGGTGAGGCGCCCGAAGCCGCTATCGCTGTCCTCGAGAAGGTCTGCGATCTCCTCATGCCGGACCTCCGGCGCCGCCGCGCCGCCGGGCACCTGGCCCAGTCGCCGCAGCCATTGCCCGGTGCCGGCGAGCGAGACGCGCACCAGCCAGGACCCGCCTTCCTCGGCCCGTCGCGCCAACGCCGCCATGGCACCGAAGGCGAGCAGATAGCCCGACGCATGGTCGAGCGCCTGGCAGGGCAGGGCGCGCGGGGTCGCTTCCCCGAAGGTCTCGGCCTCCTGCCAATTGATCCCGCTTGCCGTCTGGGTGAGGCTGTCGAAGCCGCGCCGGCTGGACCATGGCCCCAGATGGCCCCAGGCGCTGAGTGATACCGCGATGATCCCCGGCCTCAGGCTCGCAACGCGTTCCGGTGCGAAGCCGAGCCCGGCGATGCCACCCGGGCGGTAGCCCTGCACGAAGATATCCGCACCGCGCGCAAGCCCTTCCAGCCGCGCGCGCGCATCCCCGTCCCGCAGGTCGAGAAACGCGCTACGCTTGCCCCGGCTCGTGTCGATGACGAGCGGCGCCATGCTCGGCAGGTGCGGCGCGCTGATGTGCAGCACGTCAGCGCCATGGGCCGCCAGCGTGCGCGCGGCGACCGGGCCGGCGATGACGCGCGTGAGGTCGAGCACGCGCAGCCCTGAGAGCGGGCGATCGCCAAGCGGCGGCAATGGCTGCGGCGGCGCGTCGCCGATGCGCTCCAGCGTGAAGGGCGGCTGCGGCGCAAGGGCCTGGGCATGCGGGTGCCGGTCCCAATCCTCGAAGCGGCGCGCCGCGGCACCGACGATGTCGGCCTCGGCGGCCGCCGTCTCGAAGGCTTCGGCCGGCCAGTCGAGCAGCGCGCGCGCGACCGCCTCACGCGTCGCCTCGCAGTCCAGGATCCGCAGCACGCCCGCCCGGTGATGCGGGAAATTCGTGTGTAGCCGCACAAAGCCATCGGCGCAGGGATACAGCCCCGCCAGCGGATCCCACAGCTCCGGCGCCGGCGCACCATCCACGCGCATATGACGCTCTGAGCGGAACTCGACGGCGGCGTGGCGCATGTCGACGCGCACCCCCTGCGCCGGCCCGCCGCGGAGCGTGTGGAGATGCACGGCAGCCAGCGCCGACGCGCCGATGCTCGCCTGCGCCGCGGTGCCGACCGCAAAGCCGGATGGCAGCACCGGGTCCGCGCCGGTCAGCACCAACTGGCCGAGTGCCGCCTCGGGCCATCCCGCCATCATCCAAAGCGAACGGAGCGCGTCCATGCCAAACCCCTGTGCTGAGACGTCGATGCTTGCGCCAAGCCGCACACGCGACAAGAGCGCGCACTAGCCGAAGCCGGCGTTCCGCGCTTCCATGGCGCCAAGAACTAGGGAGGATCCGATCATGCCAGCCATTCCGGTCGCGGGGGGCCGTTTCGTCATCGTGGGCGGCGCGTCGCTCGTGGGCTCGGCCACGGCGGCGGAACTGCTCGACGCCGGCGCTGCCCAGGTCACGGTGTTCGACAATTTCTCGCTCGGCTCGGATGCCGCAATTGCGCATCTGAAGGACCATCCGCGGCTGCGCCTGATGCGCGGCGACGTCATGCGCATGCCCGACCTGCTCGACGCGATGCGCGGTGCGGACGGGGCGCTGCTGCTCGCGGCCTACATGACGCTGAACATGGACCGAGACGCCTGGGGCGGGCTCGATGTGAACATCCGCGGCGTGCAGAACGCGCTGGAGGCGGCGCGTGCAAATGGCCTCAAGAAGGTGGTCTTCGCATCCTCGAACGCGGTGTACGGCTACGGCCCGGGCGTGTCGGGCGAGCTGGTGGAGGACACGCCCTTTCACTCTGTCGGCGCACCGCCGGCGGCCATTCTCTATGGCGCGTCAAAGATCATCGGCGAGCAGCTCTGCCGCCACTACAAGCGCAAGCACGGGCTGGACTACGTCGTGCTGCGCTATTCCACCGTCTATGGCGAGCGCCAGCACTACCGAGCGGCGAACGCGCTCTACATTATCGAGACCTATGACAAGGTGAAGCGCGGCGAGGCGCCGCAGGTCTTCGGCGATGGCAGCGAGACCAAGCACTTCGTCTATGTGGGCGACCTCGCGCGCGCGAACCGCATGGCGTTCGAGAGTGCGGCGACCGATTTGGCGGTGAACACCTCCGGGCCGCGTCCGGTGACGACGTTGGAATTGGTGCGCATGGTCACGCGTCTGGCCGGCAGCGACATCGCGCCGGAATTTGTGGGCGACACGCCGGGCCAGGTGCGGCTCACCTCCGGCGGCGCCTTCCGCATCGCTCATGAACAAGCCTTCACGGCCATAGGCTGGAAACCAATGGTCGAGATGGAGGAAGGCCTCGCGCGACTGATCGCGTGGAAAGAATCGAACGAGGGGAAAACGTCATGAAGCGCAGGACCATCCTTGCCGGCGGCACTCTGCTTGCGGTCCCCGCGGGGCTGGCCGCGCCAGCCCTCGCGCAGCCGCGCTGGCCGGACCGGCCGGTGGAAATCGTGGTGGGCTTTGTCGCCGGCGGTGCGACTGACCTCGACGCGCGGCTGTTCGCGCGCATGCTGGAGCCGCGCATCGGCGGCAGCGTCGTGGTCGTCAACCGCCCCGGCGCCGGCGGAGAGGTGGCACTCGGCGCCGTGGCGCGCTCGCGCCCCGATGGGCACATGCTCGCCACCACCAATATGCCCGGCTTTCTGACCGTGCCGATCGAGCGCCAGGCGCAGTTCCGTATGGAGGATTTTGTCGGCATCGGGAACCTGGTCACCGACCCCTGCGCGGTGACGGTGCACGCCGAAAGCCGCTTTCGCACGCTGCAGGACCTGATCGACGCAGCGAAGGCCGCGCCCGACACCATCACCTTCGCCTCCCCCGGCGTGGGCACCGATGATCACCTTGAGATGGTGCTGATCGGCGAGGCGACGGGCGCGCGCTTCGTGCATGTGGTCTTCCAGGGGGACCCGCAGCTGCGAACGGCCATCCTCGGCCGCCAGGTTGATGCCATGGGGCTGAACCTCGGCCCCGTGACGGCGGCACCGGAGGGGATGCGCATGCTCGCGCAGGCAGGTGCGACACGCAGCGCCTTCCGCCCCGACGTCCCAACGCTGCGCGAGCTTGGCATCCCCGTCGAGATGGCGTCGGAGCGGGGTATCGTCGTGCCCGCGGCGACACCGCCCGCCGTGGTGCAGAAGCTGCGCGAGGCGGCCGCCGACATCGTCCGCGACCCGGAATTCGTCCGCGTCATGCGCAGCCGCTTCACCGAGCCTGCCTTCGAGGAAGGCACCGTATGGTTCCAGCGGCTGGCCGCCACGCGCAGCCGCTATCAGGAGCTGTGGGCGAAGACGCCGTGGTCCCAGCGCTGAGACGCACAGTCGATCTCTCAGCGAGTTGACAGCGCACGCTCGGCCGGCCGAGCATGCGCTCGCATCATGCCTGAGGGGAGCTTTCTGCATGCGTAAACGGGGTTTCGTCGCGGCGCTTGCCGTGGCCTGGACAATGGTCGCGGGCACGGTCCTGGCGCAGGGGTCGGCCAGCCCGACGCTGGACGCGATCCGTGCGCGCGGTCAGCTGAATTGCGGCATCCACGTCGGCGTCGCCGGCTTCGCGCTGCCCGATAGCCGCGGCGTCTGGCAGGGCTTCGACGTCGATCTCTGCCGCGGCCTTGCCGTCGCCATCTTCAACGACGCCTCGAAGGTCCGCTTCCTGCCGATGTCCTCCTCCACGCGCTTCACCGCGTTGGGTTCGGGCGAGATCGACGTGCTGTTCCGCACCTCCACGCAGACGCTGCTGCGCGACACAACGCTCGGCCTGCGCCACGTCACCACCTATTTCTACGATGGGCACGGCTTCATGGTGCGAGCCAATGCCGGCGTGCAGCGCGTCGCGGAGATGCGCGGGGCCACCATCTGCCTGATCCAGGGCACCACGAACGAGCAGGTCACGGCGGACTACTTCCGCTCCATCAACGTTCCCTTCGCGCCGGTGGTGTTCGAACGTACCGACCAGGCCGCCGCGGCACTTGCCGCCGGGCGCTGCGACAGCTTCGGCACGGATGCCTCGCAGCTTGCCGGCGTGCGCTCCTCGATGCCCAACCCAGCGGAATGGACCATCCTTGCCGAGCGCTTCTCCAAGGAGCCCTATGGCGCCTATATCCGCCGCGGCGACGACCAGTGGCACGACGTGGTGCGCTGGTTCACCACCTCCATCATCGAGGCGGAGGAACTGGGCGTAACCCGCGCCAATGCCGAGGAGATGCGCCGCACCAGCACCAATGCCAATGTGCGCCGGCTACTGGGCGTGACGCCGGAACTGGGGCAGGCGCTGAAGCTCGACCCGGCCTGGGCCTACAACATCGTCCGCGCGATTGGTAACTACGGCGAGTTGTATGAGCGGACGATGGGCGAGAGCACCGCCGTCGCCCTGCCGCGTGGGCCGAACCGCCTTTGGACACAGGGCGGCCTGCTCTACGCGCTGCCGATGCGTTGATGGGATCCTCCGGGAGGGCCGGTGCCCTCCCGGCTCAATTCGCATCGTGCCTTCAAGCGATTGCCACGACCTCCGGCCGCTTGACCGGCCGAACTGCCGTTTTCGCCCATTCCGGCTCGAAGCCCGGATAGCGGTCCCAAGGCATCAGCTTCCCAGGTCAGGTGCGCAGCGCGATGGACACCTAGGCGCGCGGCTGTTCCATGCGCTCGAAAGTATCCATCATCCAGCCGATGCGGGCCGAGATGCCCTGCGGTCGCGGCCAGCTATAGGGAATTGCCTCCACCAGGTGGCGATTGGCCTCCAGCGGGGGCGATCGATCAGCCGGTGGTGCGGGCAGCGTGGCGGCAACGAGGCTCGCGCCGATCATCCGCAGCTTGTCGGTACGCGGGACAACCGCGCGGCGGGTGATGCTGTCATGGCCGTGGGCTGCGACCTTCGCGCCAATGGCCGCATAGATGCGCCGCGCCGCGCCGATGGCGGGCCGGCAACCGCGCGGCAGCAGCGATACGCCACTACCGCCTCGCGCATAGAGCGCCTCTGCACGCGCCAGCAGGCGCCGCGTCACGTTGGCGATGGCAGGGTCGAAGCTGGGCGCGCGGAGGAAGGCTTCGGGTTCGATGCCCGCTTCCGTCAGCCAGTCGAGCGGCAGGTACAGGCGGTTGGCGCGCGCATCCTCGCCCACGTCACGCGCGATGTTCGTCAGCTGCATCGCGATGCCAAGATCCGTCGCGCGGGCCAGCGCCACAGGGTCGCGCACGCCCATCACCAGCGCCATCATCGCGCCGACCGCACCCGCGACGCGCGCGCCATACGCCTCCACATCGGCGAGCGTCTGGTAGCGGCGCATCTCCGCATCCCACAGCAGCCCTTCGAGCAACGCCTCCGGCAGTGCGCGCGGGATGGCGTGCGCGGCGACGACGCGGGTGAAGGCGCGGTCCGCCGGCATAGGCAGCGGATTGCCCGCATAAACCCGGTCCAGTCGGTGGGCAAGGCGCGCCAGCGCGGCGTGCTTCGCATCCACCAGGTCCACGGCATCATCGGCAATGCGGCAGAAGGCATAAAGGGCGGTGGCCGGTTCGCGCACCGCACGCGGCAGCAGCAGCGACGCCGCGTGGAAGCTCTTGGATCCTTCCCGCAGCAGGGTGCGGCAGGCGACGATGTCGGCGGCTTCGCTGGACGTCAGGCGCATCGGTTTCATCCGACCCATTATCCTTCCGAGACTAGCGGTGGTTTCGCATCGCGCGCCAGGGCCGATTGCACGAAGCCAAACTGCAGGATGGCGGCGGCCACGGCCTCCGGTGCTTCCTCATGCGCGAGGTGCCCGAGGCCCGGCAGCGTCAGGCTCTCGCCGTGGCGCAGGCGGGTGAGCACGCGGCGCTGCACGGCAGGCGGTACGGTGCGGTCCTGGGCCCCGATGAGAACGCCCACCGGCGCCTCAAGCTTCGGCAGGTCGCGGGCAAGGCGATCGAGATCCCAGGCCGCCATCATCCCCAGGGTCGCCGCGACGTGGCCGCGTCGGCTGAACAGCCGGGCGTAGAAATCCAGGCCAGCGCGGTCGATGGCTGAACCGGTCCCCCGCAGCAGCCGCTCCACCAGACCGCGATCCTCGGCACGCAGCGCGACGAGCCAGGGAACGAGCGGCATACCCGCCAGCAATTTTGCCAGGGGCGAGAACACTGAGCCGGCGAAGCCCGCAAGCGGCAGCATGGCCCCGTTGATGGCGATGATGCCGGCCGTCCGCGCGAGCCCATCGAGCGCCATGCGCGCCGCGATCGCAGCTCCCGCGGAGTGGCCAATGATGAGGCTTGGACGCGCGCCCATCGCATCGAGCAGGGCTGCGACGCGCCCTGCCATCCCAGGCAGCGATAGCCCATCGGCGCCGGGAGTCGCGGTGAAGCCATGGCCTGGCAGGTCGGGGGCAATGCAATCGAACTGCGCAGCCATGAGAGGCATCAGCCCGCGCCAGGAATGCGTCGCCGCACCGGTTCCATGCAGGAATAACGCGACAGGGCCCTGGCCCATTCGCTGCACATGCCAGCGCATGTGTGCTGCGAAGGGAAAGGCGCTGTGGGCGCGGTTGGGCCAGTCCCGCCCGTCCCGATCCCAGGCGGGGCCTCCGCTCATTAGGTCAGCGCCGCTTGGACGGCGCGGTTGAGCGCGGTGCTGTTCGCCTGTGGCAGCGGCACCAGGCGCGCGCCCGACGCCTCCGCAAGGCGCCGGCAGAATTCCTGCGGCCGCGGTGCGGTGTCCACCAGCAGTGTCGCGATGCCCGCCGCGCGCAAGGGCCGCGCGGCGTCCAATGCATCCGCCTCCGCCTTCGGCCGTCCGGGCGCGCCATCGCGCGCGATATTGGCGCGGCCATCGGTGAGGATGACAACCACCGGCGTGCGCCCAGCGCGGCGCTCGGCCTCGGCCAGCGTCATCGCCTCGTCCATCGCGGTGGCGAGTGGTGTGCCGCCGCCGCCAGGCAGGCCTGACAAGGCCCGGCGCGCGCGGGTGAGGCTGCGGGTGGGCGGCAGGGCGAGGCTCGCCTGCGTGCCGCGGAAGGTGATGAGCGCGACCCGATCACGCCGCACATAGCAATCGGCCAGCAGCAATTCCACGGCGCCCTTGGCTTCGGCCAGGCGGTTCAGCGCGGCGGAGCCGGAGGCATCGACGGCGAAGATCGTGGTCGTCTCGCTGCGCTGGCGGAAGCGCAGGATGCGGAAATCCTCGCGGCGGATCGCGACACGGCCGGGCTGCGCGCCGCGCAGGCGCTGCCACGGTGCGGCGGTGCGCAGCGTCGCGAGCACCGCAATGCGGGCCCCGCCGCGCGGTTCGCCCGCGCGGGTGCCGATGACGCGGCCGCGCTGTTTCTCCATGCGCTGCGCACCGGATTTCCCGGCCGCACCCTGGCGCGCGCGGCTGGCCATCTGCGCACCGAGCCGCGCGAGCAGGTTGGCCGGCAGCGCAGCACTCGCTGCGGCCAGGATCATGTCCTGGATGGCCTGGGTCTGGTCGGCGGGGGGCGCGTCCGTCTCCGCCTGATCCGGTGGGGGCGCGGCGGGGTCTTCGTTCGCGGCCTGGGGCTCTGGCGGCGGCGCCTCCTCCTCCGCCGACTCCGGAATGCGCGTTGCGCGCGGGGCGAGCACCAAACGCGCGGCGAGTGCCGCATCCTCGGTGCTGATACGCGTGCGGCCGCCGAGTGCGGCAGCAGCGCGGGCGACGCGCAGCGCGAGGATCGGCGCGCGCAGGGATGCGATGCCCAGCGCCATGGACGCGCCGCACAGCGCCTCAATGATCGCGGGCTCGTCCTCGGCCTGCCCGAGCAGGTCGCGCGCGGCGTCCACATCCAAATCCGGCACCGCGGTCAGCGTTTCAAGTGTCAGGTGAATCGCTAGCCGGTCGGTGAGCGCGACGGGTGCGGCCTCGCCCTCCTCGCCCTCGTCGAGGGCGACGGCGCCGAAGCGGGCCGGTGCGTCCGAGGTGAAGCCATCGCGCTCGAGGCTGACGCGGTGATGGTCGAGCGTCGCGCCAATCCGCGCTACCGTGCCCGCCGGTAGGCGCTCCGCCATCGCAAGCACAATAATCCCGCCATCGGCGGCGGCGAGCAGTCCACGCTCGGCAACCGGGCGCCCGCTGGCGAGGGTCGCCGCGAGGTCGAGGCCACCCAGCAGCCGGTCATCGGGGATGTTGGGTGGTACGCGCCGCAGCGGCGCGTCACCGATCAGGGCCTTGAGCGCGGAAAGCCAGGAATCCCGCGCCGGCCCCGCGCCGGCGCGCAGCACCACGCCGCCGATTGCTGCGGGATCGACGGCGAAGATCGCAACCGCCTGGCTGGCGTCATCCATGGCCGGATGAGCGGCGCGCGCCCGGCGCTGCGCCGCCGTGACTCACGGGCCCAGGATCTCCAGCACGCCACGCTCCACCCGCGTGCCGGCCGCGCTCTCATCGAGCGGGCTGCGGCGCAGACGGTGCCGCAGCGACGGCAGTGCGACGGCGCGCAGCTGCGCCGGACCAACTCCGTCCACGCCATCGAGTGCGGCGCGCGCGCGCGCGGCGCGGATCAGCGTCAGCTCGCCACGCAGCCCATCCGTGCCGAGTGCGATGCACAGCCGCGCGGCGGCCTCCAGCATGGCGTCGGGCACCGCGACACCAGCGACATGGGCGCGCGCTGTGACCAGGCGGGCGCGGAGCTCGGCTTCCTCCGGTGCGTAGCGGGCGCAGAAGCCCTCCGGGTCGCGCTCGAACGCATCACGACGCTTCACCACCTCGATCCGGGTCGCGAGGTCGGTGGGCGTCTTCACCTCACCGGAGAGGCCGAAGCGGTCGAGCAGTTGCGGGCGCAACTCCCCTTCCTCGGGGTTGCCGCTGCCGACGAGTACGAAGCGCGCGGGGTGACGGATGGAGATGCCATCCCGCTCCACCACGTTCTCGCCCGACGCCGCGACGTCCAGCAGGAGATCCACCAGGTGATCCTCAAGCAGGTTCACCTCGTCGATGTAGAGGAAGCCGCGATGCGCGCGCGCAAGCAGCCCGGGGG
>JAZKFA010000130.1:0-9007 GCA_040386655.1 Pseudomonadota bacterium
GTGACCGGGCGGGTACGAAGGACCTCCCGCACGACTTGGGCCGGCAAGGCGAAATGCTGGCCCGCGACCGTCACCACCAGCGCTTCGAGCTCGCCCCTCGCGCGCGGCGGTCGCACCATGGGGTCAGCTCCCGCCAACCTGGAGCTCGTCCGCGAGGCTGGCGATTTCCTCGATCGCCGCGGCGAGATCCTCCACACCCTTGGCCTGCTGCCGCGCTGCGGCGGCGGCTTCGCTGGTTGCTCCGCTGGCCTCCTCCGCGGCGGCCGCGATCTGCTGCGTGCCCGCGGAAACCTCCTCGGCGGCGCGCAGCACGGCTTCGATGCCGGCCAGGGTGTCGCCGGCGTCGCTGCGCAGCGTGGCGAGATCTGCCTGGGCGCTGCCCAATCGCTCCATCATCGCCCGGCTGCGCCCCAGCTCGCCCTGGGACACCGTCACGATGCCTTCGAGGTCGCGGCGCACCAGGTCCACCTGGTCCCGGATGTCGCGCACCACGTCCTTCATCCGCTCGGCATTGCCCGAGGCATTGCGCGCGAGCTCGCGGATATCGGACGAGACGACGGCAAAGCCCCGTCCCGCCTCGCCGGTACGCGCTGCCTCGACCGAGCCGCTGACCGCGAGCATGTTGATCTGGACCGCAACCAGCGCGATGGCGTCCACGATGCGCTCGATCTTTCGCCGTGCGGCTTCCAGGGCCCCAACCAGGACGGCCACCGACTGCATCTCGCCCAGTGCGGCATCGAGCCCACGGCCCATGGACTCGATCGCCGCCCGCCCCTCGACAAGCCGCGGTGCGAGCAGATCGAGCCGCTCGCCGGTGTGGGCGGCGGCAGCGCGGGTCACTACGGCGGCGCGGCCCACCTGCGCCAGGGCGGCGGAGGATTGCTGCGTCGCGGCGGCTTGCGACTGCGCGCCCCGCGCGATCTCGTCCAGGGCGCCCATGATTTCCGCGGCCGCGCCCGACAATTCCTGCACCGTTGCGGAAAGCTCCTCGGCTGCGGAAGCCACCTGCTCCGCGCTGGCGCCGCCTGCATCTTGGGTCAGCAGGCTCGAAGCCAGGGCGGCCAGGGCGTTGGCGGTCTGGCGGCTCTGGTCCAGCGCGGTGCCCTGCTGCTGCACGGCGCGTTGCGCCTGCATCGCCGCCGCGGCCTGCTGCTCGGCGGCGCCGGCGACCTGCTCGGCGCCGCGCTGCGCTTCGCTTGCGCCGGCCTCGGCCTCCTCCGTCGCGGCCAGGATGGCCTGCGCGCTCTCGGCGATGGCACCCATTTCGCCGCGGATGACGTCCAGTGTGAGGATGACGGCACGCCCGGCACTCGCTTCGGCCTGTGCCGTCTCCGCCGCGTCGCGGATGCGCTGGGCAATGCCTCGCACCTCGGTGCGGATCGCGCCGACGAGCGCCTGCACGTCGCGCGCGCTTGTCTCCGACACTTCGGCGAAGGCCCGCACCTCCTCCGCTACGACGGCGAAGCCGCGCCCGTGGTCGCCGGCTCGTGCCGCCTCGATTGCCGCGTTCAGCGCCAGCAGGTTGGTTTGGTCCGAGATGTCGCCGACCGCACCGGTGATGTCGCCGATGCTAGCCGCATGCGCCTCGAGCGCCGACACGATATCCACGGAGCGCAGTTGGCGTGCTGCCCGGTCCTGCACAAAAGCGATGGCGCCATCGATCTGCGCGCCGATGTCGAGAAGCAGACCCTGTAGCCCGTTGGCCATCATGCGCGCCCTGCCGGCGCGGTCGCGCGCCTGCGAAAAATTGACAGCCAGGCTGTCCATGGCGCGCTGGGATTGCTGCGCCGCACCGGCAGCTTCCTCGGCGGCCGAACCGATTTGCTGGAGGCCATGTTCCAGCTGCTGCGCCGCAGCCGCGGCTGACGCGACGCCCGCGGAGAGTTCCTCGGATGCCGCGCCGATGCGCTCGGCAGCCTTTCGCCGGCGCGATCGGGAACGCTCCACCGAGCGGCGCTGCGCGTCGGCAGCGGGCGTCGGAGCGGTCGCCGCCGTTTCCCCGAGGCGGTTGCCCATCCCTGCCGCGTTCGTCAGCTCGGACGTTTTGACCAGCGCCATGCAGTCCCCGCAGAAACGCGAGGCACAGGCGGCCCCGCTAAACCAGATTTCTCTCGAAGCTGTTACGGTACATGCCGGTCCGCATGGCAGCAAGTTCCTGGGTTGATAAGCCAAAGTCAGCGAGAAACTTAGAAGAAGCAGCCGCCCTGAACACAGAACCGTGACCGCAGATTACGTGACGCCTAGCCTCGCAGTACTTGTTTGCCGCTTTGCCGCGCTGAGCTGCGTCGCCAAGCTTCCATGTCTGCGGCGCCGTCAGCCTGATCCGGCCTGACTAAAGCGCGAGTGAGGGTCGGGGCTGCCCGCACGCACGTCACCGCGCTCGCCAGTGGCCGCCCAACCCTCTTGTCATGCACTTTGCGCAACACCTATCGTTCCCGACCGTATCCGGCACGAGGCTGACGCTGGCTGCATTCGCTCGGGTGTTCACGGTCGAGGCCCGTTGCGCTGTTCATCGCCTGAACCCCACGCAGAAGGATCCATGCGCATGCCGCTCGAAAATCACGCCGCCCCGGATATCACGCTCGCCGATGCACGCCACAAGGCGCGCGTGGATCTGGCGGCGGCGCATCGCCTCGCCGTGCGCGACGGCTTCCACGAGGGCATCTTCAATCACTTCACCCTGCGCGTTCCCGGCACCAGCGACCGCTACTACCAGATCCCCTTCGGCCTGCACTGGAGCGAGGTGAACGCCTCCTGCTTCATGGAGGTGGGCTGTGACGGGGAGGTGCTGGAGGGCGAGGGCATGGTCGAACGCTCCGCCTACTGCATTCACGCGCCGATGCACCGGCTGCTGGAGGGCGCCGCGGCGGTGTTCCACACGCACATGCCCTACACCAGCGCGCTCGCGCGTTTGGAAGACCCGCAGATCCTGCCGATCGGCCAGACCGAGCTCGGCACCATGATGCGCACCGCCTACGACCCGACCTACACCGGCCCGGCCTTTGATCCCGCCGAGGGCGAGCGCCTGGCCGGCGTGATCGGCGACAAGACCGTGCTGATCATGGCCAACCACGGCGTCGCGACGGTCGGCAAGACCGTGGCCGAGGCCTATGACCGCCTCTACTACATGGAGCGCGTAGCGCAGGTTCAGCTCTACGCCATGTGGACCAACCGTCCGCTCAAGCGCCTGCCCGAGGAGGTGGTGGACCACACCATCAGCACCTATCGCGGCAATGCGACGAAGTATGGCGACCGCTCCAATGCCGAGTGGCATTTCGACGCGCTGAAGCGGATCCTCGATCGCAAGGAACCCGACTACAAGGACTGACGTTTTTCGACGGCGCGCCCACGCCGCGGAGCGATCTGCGGCATGGGCATCTGCGGGCTCAACGCTGTGCACAGACGCAGTGAGGCGGGTGCCCTGCTCAAGCTGCAGGGCTCCGGGAGGAAAAAGAAATGCGGCACACGCGACGGAGCTTCCATCGCCTGGCGATCTCGACGGCCATGCTCGGCGCCACGCCGGCATTTGCGCAGGAACGCTGGCCGCAGCGGCCGGTCCGGCTCGTCGTTCCCTACAGCCCCGGCGCATCCACCGACCACGTGTCCCGCAGGATGGCGCAGGAGCTGTCGCCACGCTTCGGTCAGCCCTTCGTCGTGGAGAACAAGACCGGCGCGATGGGCACGATCGGGATGGCCGAGGTCGCCCGCGCCAGGCCAGATGGCTACACCCTGCTCGGCATGGATAGCGGCATCACCATCCTGCCGCACCTGGTGCGGTCCGCGCCATTCGACGTCGCCCGCGACTTCATCCCGATCGGCGCCTACGTGTTTTCGCCGCTGGGCATCTGCGTCAATGCCACGAGCCCCTTCCGCACTCTGCAGGACGTGATCCGGAGGGCGCGGGCCGAACCCGGCACCATCACCTTCGGCTCCGGCGGCATCGGCACCTTCCCGCAGCTCGCGACCGAGGATCTCGCATCGCGGGTGGGCATCACGCTGATGCACATTCCTTTCCGCGGCGCGGCCGAGGCGGTGCAGAACCTGGTGTCGGGAACCATTGAGGTGCAGATCGCCTCGCCGGCGACGGTGCTGGGCAATCTCGGCCCTGGCGGGCGGCTGCGGATGCTGGCGATCGGCAGCGACCGGCGGCTGGCCCAGCTGCCGGACGTGCCGACCTTCGCCGAGGCCGGCGTGGACGGCTTTTTCCTGCGCAACTGGATCGGCCTGTTCGCCCCGCGCGGGACGCCGCAGGAGATCATCGCCAGGCTCGCCCAGGAGATCACCGGGGCCATGCAGTCGGCTGACATGACGGCCTATGCCGCGAGCATCGCCGCGGAACCGCGCGTCGCCGTTGGCGAGGAACTCACGGCCCTGCTGGCGGCCGAGAATGAGCGCTGGAAGTCTGTCATCCAGCGCATCGGCCTGGAGCCGCAATAGGGAACTTCAGTTCCGGCGCGGCGATCCCGTGGCCGACCGCAGCAGGGCGCCCTAGCGCTCAATATCCCGGCGCAGCCGTGCCGTGAATTCCTCCGGGCTGGACCCCACGGGCTCGAGGGCACTCACGGCCAGGACCCGCTGCACCTCGGGGGCGCGCAGTGCCGTGGTGAAGGCGACGTGCAGGCGCGCAATGATCGCCGGCGGGGTGCCCCGGGGTGCGAGGATGCAGAACCAGCCGGCGGCGTCGTATTCCGGCAGGACGGAGGCCATCGGCGGGACGTCCGGCAGCCCGGATGCCGGCACCGGTGTCGTCACGGCAAGGCCGATCAGCCGACCTTCCCGGATGTGCGGGGCCGCGCCGGCGGCGCCCACGAATGCCAGGTCGATGCGATCCGCGAGGAGGTCGTTCATCGCCGGCCCGGCACCCTGGTAGGGGACGTGCAGCAGCGAGACGCCTGCCAGCCGCTCGAACAGCATCTGCGCCAGGTGCGTGGTGCTGTTCTGGCCGACTGTGCCGCAGCTCAGCGCGCCCGGTGCCTGCTTGGCGTGGTGAATGACCTCGGCCAGGGTCCTGGTCGGCAGGTTCGGGCGCCCGACGAAGGCGGTGGCCGAATTCACCAGCTGCGTCACGGGTGCGAAGTCGCGCAGGGGATCGTAGGGCACGCCCGGTGGCACGTGCGGACTGATGGCAACGGCGCCGGGGTCGACGAGGAGCAGCGTGTAGCCGTCCGGTGCGGCGGCAGCGACGGCAGCGGCGCCGATCACGCCACCCGCGCCCGGCCGGTTTTCGACCACCACGGCCTGGCCGAGTGCGCGCCCGGTTCCCTCGACCAGCAGCCTCGCCAGAAGGTCGGTTGCACCGCCGGGCGTGAAGGGCACGACGACGCGCACGGTCCGCGTCGGCCACGCCTCATCCGCCCGTGCGCCGCGACCGAACGCGACTCCCGCACAGGCGGTGAGGATGAGGCTTCTGCGGCTGGGCTGCGGCATCCCTGGTTTCTCCTGATAGCCCGCATGGCGCTGGTTCATTCGTTGCGGATCCTCGCTTCGCGGATGACGCGGCCCCAGGTTTCGACATCGGATGCGAGGCGCCTCGCCAGGACCTCCGGCGGGCCGCCGGCCGGCTCGGCGCCCGCGGCGCGCATGTGATCGTTGAGCGATGGCTGGCGGAGCGCCTTGTCCACCTCCGCGCTCAGGCGGTTCACGATCTCCGGTGGTGTTCCCGCGGGTGCGAAAAGGCCGTTCCAGAAGATCGCCTCATACCCTGGCAGCCCGCTCTCCGCGACGGTCGGGACCTGCGGCAGCGATGGCGAGCGATGGGTGCCGGCGACGGCGATGGCGCGCACGGTGCCCTCGCGGATCAGCGGACCGGAGGTCGGTATGGAATCGATGGCCATCTCGACATCGCCGCGCAGCAGGGCGTTCACCACGCCGGCATTGCCGGCGTAAGGCACCAGCACGATGTCGGTGCCGGCCGCGCGGTTGAACATCGCGGCGGCCGCGTGGTTGGTGGTGCCGTTGCCGGGGTAGGCGAGGTTGAACTTGCCAGGCTGCGCCTGGCCTGCGCGATCAGTTGCTCGATGGTCGTGGGCGCGAAAGATCTGGTGCCGACGAAGACCAGCGGCGACGCATAGATGAGCGAGATTGGTGCGAAGTCCCGCAGCGGGTCGAAGCCGCTGTTGGGCTGCGTCGCGGGTGCGATGGCCAGCACGGAACTCGCGCAGGCCAGCAGGGTGTGTCCATCCGGTGCCGCCCGCGCGACCGTGGACGCGCCGATGACACCGCCGGCGGAGGGCCGGTTCTCCACCACGACCGCCTGGCCCAGATTGTCCGTCATCATGGCCGCGATGATGCGCGTGTAGATGTCTGTCGACCCGCCGGGCGGCGCCGGCACGACGATGCGGATGGTCCGGGACGGCCAGGCTTGGGCCAGAGCGGGCGCGGACAGCATGCCTCCGGCAATGCCGAGGCCGATGCGCCCGAGCCTCCGGCGAGAGAGTTCTGCCTGCATTGGTTATGGCGCTCCCTGTTCCGCAACGCTGATCGGCAGGGGCCGGTGGCCCAAGCTCTCGACGCGACGAATGACACGCTCATCCTTGATGCTCTCGAGGCAGGCTGCAACCGGGGATGCGACGAACGCCTGGCGCTACCGGATTGCCGGACGCCTCCGGCCGTGCGCTATTTTATCCGCAAGACCGTCCTGAAGAAGATGAGGAACGCCGTGCGGAATTTCGATGAGCCAACGCGATACGGCCGTATCTTTCCGCCCAACCCGGCATGGCTCGCGCAGAACCCGCCCGAGCCGATCCTGGAACCCGACCTGCCGATCGTCGATGCGCATCATCACGTCTGGGACAGGCAGGGCCAGCGCTACTTCCTGCCGGAACTGCTTGAGGATCTGAACACCGGCCATCGGATCGCCGCGACCGTGTTCGTGCAGTGCCATGCGATGTACCGCGCCGCCGGGCCGGTTGAGATGCGCCCCGTCGGCGAGACCGAATTCGTCGCGGGCATCGCGGCCATGAGCGACAGCGGCCAGTATGGCCCGACGCGCATCGCCGCGGGCATCGTGGGCTTCGCCGATCTCGGTCTCGGGGAGCGCGTCGAAGCGGTTCTCACGGCGCATATTGACAGGGGGGGCGGCCGCTTCCGCGGCATCCGCCAGTCCGCGGCCTGGGATGCCGACCCGGTCATCGGCAACGGCGCCCCGGCGCCGGGGCTGCTGATGCAGCCGGAGTTCCGTAAGGGCCTGGCGCGCCTGACGGCGATGGGGCTCAGCTACGATCTGTGGGTGTTCCACACGCAGCTTGGCGAAGCGCTGGACCTCGTGCGCGCATTTCCGGAGACGAACTTCATCCTCGGCCATTGCGGCGGGCCGCTCGGCTATGGCCCCTATGCCGGCCGCGAGGACGCGGTCTTCGCGCAATGGAAGGCGGGTATGACGCAGCTGGCGACGTGCCCGAACGTGGTGGTGAAGCTCGGTGGCATGTTGATGCGGCTGGCGGCGTATGATTACGGCGCACGGCCGATGCCGCCGACCTCGGACGAGCTTGCCGAGCTTTGGGGCCCCTACATCCTCACCTGCATCGAGCTGTTCGGCGCCGGGCGCTGCCTGTTCGAAAGCAACTTCCCGGTGGAGAAGATGGGAATCGGCTACGCGGCGCTGTGGAATGCCTTCAAGCTGCTGGCGTCCGGCGCCTCGGCGGACGAGAAGACCGCGCTTTTCTCCGGCACGGCCACGCGGGTCTATCGCCTGTAGGGCGCGGCGGTGCTCTGATGGCGGATGCCCGGGAGCACGCACGGAACGTGCATCCGGGCTGCAGCGGCCCAGGCGCTGCCAAGGGAGGAAAAACGATGCGTTCCATGGTTGCCGCGCTCGCGCGGCCGGTCTTCTGCGCCGTGGCACTCGCGATGCTGTCCGGCGCCCATGCCGTCGCGCAGCCGGCGCCGGACTACCCCGCGCGCCCGGTGCAGGTGATCGTCTCCTGGCAGGCGGGGGGCATCATCGACACGGTCGGCCGAGCCTTCGCACAGGCGATGTCCGACGCGACGGAAGGCCGCTTCGTCGTGGTCAACCGCGACGGTGGATCGGGGATCGTGGGGGCGCAGGTGGTCGCCAGCGCCCGGCCCGACGGGTACACGCTGGGGTTCGGTCCGATCACGCCGATCACCACGGCGGCGCAGACTGTTCGCGGGGTGCCGTTCTCGATCGACTCCTTCGACTACGTGTGCAAGGTCTTCGAGAACGTCATGGGTGTGGCCGTCGCCGAGCAATCGCCGCTGCGCAGCATGGCGGAGCTTCTCGCCGAGATTCGCGCGAGGCCGGGGCAGCTCACCTACGGGCACAACGGCGTCAACGGCCAGGCGCATATCTACTTCGCAAACATCGTCCGCGGTTTGTCGCTGCAGCTTGTCGACGTCGCCTTCCGCGGGGAGGCGGGAATGTACCCCGAGATCATCAGCGGGCGCATCGATTTCGGAATGGGCACGGTGGGCGGCGTTCGCGGCCGGCCGCTGCGGCTGCTGGCGGTGTTCGGCGACAACCGGAGCGTCGAGGCGCCGGACGTCCCCAGCACGCGCGAGCTCGGTCTACCAACCTTGCAGCCGGTGCTGGCGGGCGTGACCGTGCCGCGCGGGACGCCGCGCGCCGTGGTCGAGCGGCTGGAGTCACTCTGCCGCGCGGCCGCCGAGGCGCCCGCCTTCCGGGAGGTCATGACTCGGCTTGGCCAACCGATCACATTTCTCGACCAGGAGGCGTTTGCCGCGCAGGCCCGTCGCGACAATGCCGACAAGGCCGAAGTCGGATCGCACGGTGACCGTCACCGTCACGGCAGAGGCGACCTGTCCAATCAGCACGCCGTCTCGGATGCTGTGATTCCAACCGATGCGGCCGTACTCCCGAGTGTCCACGTAGGCTTGGAACGTCGATCCCGCGTCATCCGTGGCCGTGCTGTCGCACTTCCAGATCCGATTGGCGGCGTCGTCCTGTCCGATGTACGGTTTCAGATCCCGCGACATCGCCGCCGCCACGGTGTTGCTGAACATCACCGAACACAACGCCTCGCAGGAA
>JAZKFA010000131.1:0-6139 GCA_040386655.1 Pseudomonadota bacterium
GAGATCAGCATGATCTTCCAGGAGCCGATGACCTCGCTGAACCCGGTGCTGAACGTGGCCCGCCAGATCGGCGAGACGCTGCGCCTGCACCAGGGACTTTCGGCCAGGCAGGCCGAGGACAAGGCCATCGAGATGCTCACGCTCGTGGGCATCCCGGAGCCGGCCCGGCGCGTGCGCGAATACCCGCACCAGCTCTCGGGCGGCATGCGGCAGCGCGTGATGATCGCGATCGCACTCGCCTGCAATCCGAAGCTGCTGATCGCGGACGAGCCGACCACCGCGCTCGACGTCACCATCCAGGCGCAGATCCTGGATCTGATGCGCGACCTCAAGCATCGCGTGGGCGCGGCCATCGTGCTGATCACCCATGACCTTGGCGTGGTGGCCGAGGTCGCGGAGCGCGTGATCGTCATGTATGCGGGCAAGAAGGTGGAGGAGGCGCCGGTGGGCGCGCTGTTCCGCACCCCGCGCCATCCCTACACCCAGGGGCTGCTGGGCTCGGTGCCGAAGCTCGGTTCCTCGCTGACCGGGACGGAGACGCGGCTGGCCGAAATTCCCGGCCTGGTGCCAAGCCTCAAGCGCAAGATCGAGGGCTGCGTCTTCGCCTCGCGCTGCGCCTATGCGACCGATCTGTGCCGCAAGCTCGCCCCCGCGCTGGAAGAAAAAGCGCCCGGCCATGTCGCCGCCTGCCACTACGCCATGAAGGAAGCGATCGCCGCATGAGCCGCCCGGTGTTGGAGGTCACGGACCTCAAGAAGCATTTCCCGATCCATGGCGGCTTCTTCGGCGGCGTCACGGCCAAGGTCTATGCGGTCGACGGCATCTCCTTCTCGATCGAGAAGGGGGAGACGCTGTCGCTGGTGGGCGAATCGGGCTGCGGCAAGTCCACCGTGGGCAAGGCGATCCTGCGGCTGTTTCCGCTGACCGGCGGCCAGGTGGTGCTCGACGGCGACCGCATTGACGACATGCCCTCGGGCACGCTGCGCCCGCTGCGCCGGCGCATCCAGGTGGTCTTCCAGGACCCCTATAGCTCGCTGAACCCGCGCATGCGCGTGCGCGACATCCTGGCCGAGCCGATCCGCAATTTCGGTCTCGCCAAGAACAAGGCGGAGCTCGACGAGCGCCTTAATAAGCTGATGGACCGGGTGCGGCTGCCGCGCGACGCCATGGGCCGCTGGCCGCATGAGTTCTCGGGCGGGCAGCGCCAGCGCATCGGCATCGCCCGCGCGCTGGCCGCCGACCCCGACATCATCATCTGCGACGAGGCGGTCTCGGCGCTGGACGTCTCGGTCAAGGCTCAGATCGTGAACCTGCTGCAGGACCTGCAGAAGGAACTCGGGCTCGCGATGCTGTTCATCAGCCATGACCTTGCGATCGTGGAGCACATGACGCACCGCGTTGCGGTGATGTACCTCGGCAAGATCGTGGAAGTCGCGACCAAGCGGGACCTCTTCTCCGCCCCGAAGCATCCCTATACCGAGGCGCTGCTGTCGGCGGTGCCCGTGCCGATGCCTGGCGCGCAACGGGAGCGCATCATCCTCAAGGGTGACGTCCCGAGCCCGATCAATCCGCCCAAGGGCTGCCGCTTCCACACGCGCTGCGGCTACGCCTTCGATCGTTGCCGGGTGGATGAGCCGGTGCTCAAGCCCACCGATGCGGGCCATTGGGCGGCGTGCCACTTGCACGACCGTCCGGCAGCGGAGAACCCGCTCGCGGGTGCCAAGGGTGCGGATCTCATCGCCGCGCATTGATCCGCTTGACGGGGATAGGGGTGCGGGGCGAGGCTCCGCGCGAAGGACCCGCGCCATGAGGCGCGGCCAAACGATCGGGAGACGCTCATGCCGCAGGTCACGCTGACGGTGAACGGAAAGAGCCATACGGCAGAGGTCGAGGGGCGCACGCTTCTCGTCGAGTTGCTGCGCGAGACACTGCGCCTGACGGGGACGCATGTCGGATGCGACACCAGCCAGTGCGGCGCCTGCGTGGTGCATATCGATGGCGAGAGTGCGAAGGCCTGCACTGTGCTTGCGGTTGCCGCGAACGGGACGTCGGTGACGACGATCGAGGGCCTGGCCGCGCCCGATGGCACGCTGCACCCTATGCAGGAGGCCTTCCGCGAATACCACGCGCTGCAATGCGGCTTCTGCACGCCGGGCATGGTGATGAGCGCCATCGACCTGGTGCAGAAGAACCCGCAAGGCCTCTCCGAGCACGAGATCCGCGAGGGCCTCGAGGGCAACCTGTGCCGCTGCACCGGTTACCACAACATCGTGAAGGCGATCGCCGCCGCGCAGGATGTGATGCACGGCCGCGTCTCGGAACTCGCCCGCGCCGCCGAGTGATTTCCGGCCGGGGCACATCGCCCCGTTCCGCTCCGGTCCTGCCGCCTACACCAGTACCCAAAAATAAAAGAATGGGGGTTCGGGGGAAATTCTTTTCCCCCGTTCTTCTGCAAAGGGGAGAGTTCCGATGAACGTGGTGGCACCCTTCGAGGGTATCGGCGCGAGCCTGCGCCGCAAGGAAGATTCCCGCTTCCTCCAGGGCCACGGCAACTACGTCGATGACATGAACCGCCCGGGCCAAGTCTATGCCTGGATCCTGCGCAGCCCCCACGCCCATGCGCTGCTCAAGCGGGTCGACACCACGTCAGCGAACACAATGCCGGGCGTGGTCGGCGTCTTCACCGGCGCGGACACGCAGGCGGCCGGCCTCGGTGGCATTCCCTGTGGCTGGCAGATCCACAACAAGGACGGCAGCCCGATGGCGGAGCCGCCGCACCCGGTGCTCGCGCATGAGCGGGTGCGCCATGTGGGCGACCCGGTGGCGCTGGTCGTCGCCGAGACCCGTGCCCAGGCGCGCGACGCCGCCGAGGCGATCAATGTGGACTACGAGGTGATCGAAGCCTCGGTGACGATGGCGCAGGCGCTGAAGCCTGGTGCCACGCCGATCCACGAGGGTGTGGCCGGCAACCTCTGCTACGACTGGCACATCGGCGACAAGGCCATCGTCGATGCCGCCTTCGCCGCGGCGAACAAGGTGGTGGGGCTCGACCTCACCAACAACCGCCTGGTGCCGAACGCGATGGAACCGCGTGCCGCTCTTGGCGAGTTCGACCGCTACAGCGGCGACTACACGCTCTACACCACCAGCCAGAACCCGCACGTGATCCGGCTGCTGATGTCCGCCCACGTGCTGAAGCTGCCCGAGAGCAAGGTGCGCGTCGTGGCCCCGGATGTGGGCGGCGGCTTCGGGTCCAAAATCTATCACTATGCCGAGGAAGCGCTGGTGTGCTGGGGCTCGGCGCAGGTGAAGCGGCCGGTGAAGTGGCTCGCGGACCGGACGGAATCCTTCATGTCCGACGCGCATGGGCGGGACCATGTGAGCCGAGCGGAATTCGCCTTCGATGCGCAGGGCAAGATCCTCGCGCTGCGCGTTGCGACGCAAGCGAACATGGGCGCGTATCTCTCGACCTTCGCGCCGTGCGTGCCGACCTACTTGTATGCGACCTTACTCGCGGGCTGCTACGCGACGCCTGTGATTTACGCCGAGGTGAAGGCTGTCTTCACCAACACCGTTCCCGTCGACGCCTATCGCGGCGCCGGCCGGCCCGAGGCGACCTACCTGCTGGAGCGCTTGATGGATGTCTCCGCGCGCGAGCTCGGCATCGACCGGGTGGAGCTGCGGCGGCGGAATTTCATCCCCGTCGACGCCTTCCCCTACCAGACGCCGGTCGCGTTGCAATACGACAGCGGCGATTACCAGAGCACCCTCGCCGCCTCCCTCGAGACCGCCGGCTGGGCAGGGTTCGAGGCGCGGCGCGCGGAGGCCGCCAGGCGCGGCAAGCTGCGCGGCATCGGCATCTCCACCTACCTCGAAGCCTGCGGCATCGCGCCCTCGGCCGTGGTGGGTTCGCTCGGCGCGCGCGCGGGGCTCTACGAGGTGGGCACCATCCGCGTGCACCCGACGGGCAGCGTGACCGTGCTGACCGGCGCGCATAGCCACGGGCAGGGGCATGAGACGACCTTCGCGCAGCTCGTCGCGGACAAGCTGGGCGTGCCGACGTCGCAGGTCGATATCGTCCATGGCGACACGGCGAAGGTGCCCTTCGGCATGGGCACCTATGGCAGCCGGTCCATGGCGGTCGGCGGTTCCGCGATGATGAAGGCGATGGACAAGATCATCGCGAAGGGCAAGCGCATCGCCGCGCACCTGATGGAGGCGTCGGTCGAGGATATCGAATTCGACCGCGGCACCTTCCGCGTCGCCGGCACCGACCGCACCAAGGCGCTGGCGGACATCTCCGTCGCGGCCTACGTGCCGCACAATTACCCCATCGACGAGATCGAACCAGGCCTCGAGGAGACCGCCTTCTACGACCCGAAGAACTTCACCTACCCCGGCGGGTGCCACATCGCGGAAGTCGAGATCGACACCGACACCGGCCACGTTGCCATGGTGAATTTCACCGCGGTGGATGATGTGGGCCGCGTCATCAATCCGATGATCGTCGAGGGCCAGGTGCAGGGCGGCGTCGCCCAGGGCATCGGCCAGGCGCTGCTGGAAGCCTGCCTGTACGACGACCAAGGGCAGCTCGTCTCGGGTTCGATGATGGACTACACCATGCCGCGCGCTGATGACCTGGCGCCGGTCAGCGTTGCCACGCATGTCACGCTCTGCACGCACAATCCGCTCGGCGTGAAGGGCTGCGGGGAGGTGGGCGCCATCGGCTCACCGCCGGCGGTGATCAACGCCGTGGTGGACGCGCTGCGCGATTACGGCGTCCGGCACCTCGACATGCCCGCGACAGCCCCCAAGATCTTTGCCATCATCCAGGGCGGCCAGAAGATGGCGGCCGAATAGCCCTCGCGCCGCCCCGCTTCCCACCGCCATCCGGTACGGAGAAAAGCCATGTATGACTTCGCCTATCACAAGCCTTCCTCGATTGCGGATGCCGTCGCGCTGCTCGCGGCCGACCCGGATGCGAAGCCCATTTCGGGCGGCCACACGCTGCTGCCCGCGCTCAAGCACCGGCTGAACAAGCCGTCCGCCCTGGTCGACCTGTCCGGCATCGCCGAGATGCAGGGCATCAAGCGCGAGGGCGACGCCATCGTCATCGGCGCCATGACGCGCCACGCGCATGTCGCGACCTCGGCCGAGGTGAAGGCCGCCATCCCGGTGCTGGCCTACATGGCGACGGTCATCGGCGACACGCAGGTGCGCAACCGCGGCACCTTGGGCGGCTCGGTCGCGAACAACGACCCGGCGGCGGATTACCCGGCCGCCGTGCTGGGCCTGGGTGCCACGATCATCACGTCCAAGCGCCGCATCGCGGCCGATGATTTCTTCCTGGGCATGTTCACCACCGCGCTGGAGGAAGGCGAACTGCTCACCGGCATCTCCTTCCCGATCCCGGAGAAGGCGGGCTACGCGAAGATGCGCAACCCGGCCTCGCGCTACGTCATGGCCGGCGCGCTGGTCTCGAAGGGCCCGATGGGCGTGCGCGTCGCCATCAACGGTGCGGGCCCCTGCGTGTTCCGCCAGTCGGCGATGGAAGCCGCGCTCAGCGCGAATTGGTCGGCCGATGCGGTCGCCGCGGTGAAGCAGTCCGCCGATGGCCTGAACGCCGATATCCACGGCAGCGCCGAGTATCGCGCGCACCTCGTGACCGTGATGGCCAAGCGGGCCGTCATAAACGCGGGCTAAGCGAACCGCACATGCGGATTGGAGGGCCAGGGGCACGTGCCCCTGGCCCTTTTCGTTTCAACCGTCCGCGCGGATGCCGAGTTGGCGGATCAGCGGCTCCAGCAGGGTGCGCTGCTCGCGCAGCAGGGCGGCGAAGGCCTCGGGACGGCGCGGCTCGACCTCGATCCCGATCGGCGCCAGCCGGTCGCGCATCTGCTGCGTAGCGAGGCCTGCTTCCATCTCGGTGATCAGGCGCTGGGTGATGGCGGGCGGCAGGTTCGCCGGCCCCATCAGCCCGTTCCAGCCGCCGATGCCGTAGCCCGCCACCCCCGTCGCATCGGCCACCGTCGGCACGCCAGGCAGCAGGGAGGTCAGGCGCGGCAGGCTCTGCCCGAGCGCGCGGATCGAGCCCTGCTGCACAAGCGCATTGGCGCCCGACGGCGTCTCCATGCCGAAG
>JAZKFA010000132.1:0-14792 GCA_040386655.1 Pseudomonadota bacterium
CACGTCCCAGCCCGCCTGGTCCAGCAGCCGCGCGACCACGTACCCGTCGCCACCATTATTGCCCGGACCACACAGGACCAGCACCGGCACGGGACGAAAACGCGCCATGATCGCGCGCGCCACCGCCCTGCCCGCCGCCTCCATCAACACAAGGCCAGGAATGTTGCAGCCCGCATCCACCCGGCCCATCTCGGCCGGCGTGAGCAAGGCATGCTTGTCGATGGCGTTCACCTGCTAAGCTCCGCCAAACCGCACGGAGTCGCCCATGGCCTTCATCATCGCCGTGGCCCAGCGCAAGGGCGGCGCCGGCAAGTCCACCCTCGCCGCCAACCTGGCCACCGCACTCGCCGCCGACGGCACACCTGTCGCGCTGGTCGACACGGACCCGCAGAAGACGCTGACCCACTGGCATGGGGAGCGCGCCGCGCATGGCGACAAGGTGCCAGCGCTCGCCTTCGAGAGCCCATCGGGGTGGCGGATGAGCGGCATCGTGGAACGCCGGCGCCGCGATCCGGGCTTCCTCATCCTCGACACGCCGCCGCACAATGAGGCGGACGCGAAGCTCGCGATCCGCGCGGCCGACCTGGTGCTCATTCCGCTGCAACCCTCCCGCGCCGATCTCTGGGCCATGGACGCCACGCTCGATCTTGCCACATCCGAGCGCCGTCCCTATCGCCTCGTGCTCAACAGATTGCCGCCCTCGGGCAAGCTGCGCGAGGCGCTGCTGGCCGAGGTCGCCGCCCGGAAGCTGCCCATGATGGACCAGACGCTCGGCAATCGAGCCGCCTTCGCCGAGGCCCTCGCGCGCGGCCTGGGCGTGACGGAGGCCGCACCGCGAGGATTGGCGGCGGCCGAGATGCGCTCGCTCGCGGAGTCCATCACCATCCTGAGCCAGCGCTGATGCTGAACCCGCTCTACGCGCTGCATCTGCTCGGCGCGGTGATCTGGGTGGGGGGCATGGCCTTCGCGCTGTTGGCACTACGCCCGGCCGTCCACGCGACGCTGGAGGGTCCGCAGCGCCTGGCGCTCATGGAACTGGTCTACCGGCGCTTCTTCCTGATTGTCTGGCACGCCATGCCTGTCGTCATCGTGACCGGCTACGCCATCCTGTTCGCCGCCCATGGCGGCTTCGCCGGCGTTGGCTGGCATGTGCATGTGATGAACCTCACGGGGCTGGTGATGGCGGGCATCTTCGCAGCGATCGCGCTTGGCCCGTTCAAGCGGATGCGCGCGGCGCGCGCTGCCGGCGACACGCCGGGTGCGGCCGCGGCGATGGACGCCGTGCGCAAGCTCGTCACCACCAACCTGGTGCTCGGCGTGGTGACGATCGCCATCGCCGGCTGGGGCCGCGCATGAGACACACGGGCCTTCTCACTTCTGGCTGGAACTGCTCATGAGCGTTGCGTTGTCGGGGCTGCGGATTGTCGAGGACGCGCAGCCGGAATTCGAGGCCGTGGGCGCCATCCAGCGCGGGCTGCACATCTTCAATCAGGAAATGGGCGGCGACTATGTGCGCGAACCCGTCACCCTGCTGGTGCAGGATGAGGCTGGCGCGACGCAGGGCGGGCTGCTGGGGCTGACCTTCTGGGGCTGGCTGTTCATCGACTGGCTTTGGCTGACCGCCGAGCTGCGCGGCAAGAAGTTCGGCGGCGGGCTGCTGCTGCGCGCCGAGGAGATTGCGCGCGAACGCGGTTGCCGGAACGTCTACACGGACACCTTCAGCTTCCAGGCGCCCAAGTTCTGGAAGAAGCATGGCTACAAGGAATTCGGCCGGCTCGACGACATGCCAGACGGCCATTCCCGCATCTGGTTCCGCAAGAAGCTCTGATCCGCTGGAGAACTGGCGCGCCCTGAACCTCGCGAGCTCGGAGGCGCGGACGGCGATCCACGTGGTACCCGGCGGGTACGACCTGTCCTCCCACCGCGCCCGGCATTGAAGGCTCGGCCAAATCGTCGAGGCGGAGGTCGGTCCGGTCGCCGGTCTGCGCCCTGCGCTCGTGGCACCACGCGCCTTCGCGCGCACCGCGAGGCCGAATGGCCGAACGCCGCTAATGCGGCGAGCCAAGCCCGCGGAACGGGCGCCCGGCGCTTGAGGGCACCGAAAACATACTGATCGCAGAAAGCTGCAATCAGGTGTCGTCGCCCTCGGCCTTGCGGCGCAACTCGCGCAGCCGGGTGATGCCACCGCGCAGCTTCGGGTGGATCGCCAGCGCCGCGGCGAAGCTGCGCAGCGCGCCCGCCGCATCGCCGCGCTGGTCCTGGATGCCGGCGAGTGTCACCAGCGCCGGAAAATGCCGCGGCTCCAGCCGCAGCGCCTCGCGCAGATCCTGTGCGGCCGCGACCAGGTCACCGCCCAGCGCATAGGCCTGGGCACGCAGGTGCCACAGCTCGGCGGCGCTGGGTTCGAGGGTGATCGCGGCGTCGAAATCCTCCAGCGCCTCCTCCGCCGCGCGGCCCTGCAGGTTGCGCAACCCGCGGCGGACCAGCAGCCCCACCGCCGGCGTCACGCTCTCCTGCCACAGCGCGCGGATCCGGCCCTCCACCAGCGCGCCGCCGGCTTCGTCGGGCGCATCGGCCAGGGCGGCGAACAGGCGCTCCAGCTCGGCCTGGCGGGCTTCGGCCGTGGCCTGGCGGGACGGTGCCTGGGCCCGTGCGGGGACCAGTGGGGCCAGGATCATCAGCGTGAGGAGGGCGCGGCGCATGGTCCAACTCTCCGCCCGTCGGGCCGCCCCGCGCAAGCTCAACCTCGGCTGAGGCGCAGCCCCGCCTGCGCGACGATCGAGCGGAACTTCTCCAGCTCGGCCGCGATGAAGGCGCGCGTGCTTTCGGGCGTGCTCGGCGCCCCGGCATCGACGCCGGCCAGGGCCAGGCGTTCCCGCAGGACCGGCTCGCGCAGGGCGGTGTTGGCCGCGCGGCTGAGGGTATCGACGATCGGGCGCGGAATGCCCGCCGGGCCCATTAGGATGTTCCACGTGCCGAAGTCGAAATTGTCCAGGCCCAGCTCGGCCAGTGTGGGCATTTCCGGGAAGAGCGGGCTCCGCGTCAGCGCGGTGACGGCGAGCCCGCGCGCGCGGCCCTCACGCAGGTTTGTCGCCGTCGAGGCCAGCACTTCGAGGCTGTAGGCGACCTCGCCCTTGGCCAGCGCCTCGGTCACGGCCGAGCCGCCGCGATAGGGGATGTGCTCGCCGCGCAGCCCGCCAAGGCGCAAACCCATGTACTCGCCGGCCAGGTGCCCGATGCCGCCGGCGCCCGAGGTCGCCCAAGGCAGCTCGCCCGGGCGCGCGCGGATCGCGGCGATCAGGGAGGCAAAGTCGCGGTAGGGCGAATTGCCCGGCACCATCACGACCAGCGGTCCCGACCCGATCATCGCGATGGCGGTGAAATCGGCCAGTGGATCGTAGCGCGTGCTGTCTGGCAGGGCGGCGGGGTTGGTCCCGTGGGAGGAGGCGGTCGCGGTCAGCAGCGAATAGCCGTCGGCGGGCTGGCGGCGCACATACTCGGCACCGATGGAACCGCCGGCGCCGCCGCGGTTCTCGATGATGATGCGGCCGTCGCGGCCCAGCAGCGGGTTCATCCGGTCGGCCAGCAGGCGGGATGCGATGTCGGCGGAACCGCCGGCCAGGAAGGGCACGGTCAGGGCGATGGGCCGCACCGGCCAAGCCGCCTCCTGCGCCTGCGCCGCGCCGGTCAGCAGCGTCACGCCTGCCCCGATGATGCCCCGCCGCGATGCCTGCATGTCCGCCTCCCGCTTCTTGTTGCCCCGTTCTAGCGGGGTGCGGCGGGCGGGGCGAGGCCGCCTGGACGAGGCCGTTCGGCGCTGCCACTCTGGCGCCGCTTTCCAGGCGTTCCTTCGGGGGGAAAGGAGACAGCGCATGTCGCCACGCCTCCGCCTTGCCCGCCGGACCATCCTCGCGGGCCTCGCCGCCCTGCCAGGTGCCGGGCGCGCCAACAATCCCGAGGCCGCCAGCCTGCTGGTGCCCGGCCCGGAGGCGAGCGCCCATTTCCGCTGGCTGCAGACCCTTGGCGCCGGGTTGGGCCGGGCGCTGCCGCAGGCGACCGCACTGCGCGTGGTGGCGCTCGGCGGGCCGGACGGGGTGACCGCCGCCAACCGCTTCGCGACCGACGCCGCACCCGATGGCCAGCACCTGCTGGCGCTTGCCGGCGGTGCGGCGATGGCGCGGCTACTGGGCGACAGCCGCGCGCGCTTCGACCCCGCCCCATGGCTCGCGGTCTGTGCGGCGGTGCAACCGGCGGCTTTGCTGGTGCGCGCCGCCCGGCCGCGCGGCGTGCCGCTGCGCCTCGCGCTTCCCGGGCCGGAGGCGCCCGCCGCGGCGGCCCTCCTCGCACTCGACCTCATCGGGGTGGCGGCGACGCCGGTTCTCGCGGCGCAGCCCGAGGCGGCGTATCGCGACGGGGCGGCGGATGCCTTCCTCGCCAGCGGGCCGATGCTGCCGGCGCTGGCGCGGAGCCTGGGCGCGGTGCTCGCCTTCGCGGCCGATGGCGCGGCAGGCGGGCGCGACGCGGCCCTGCCGGAGACGCCGGCGGCACTGGAGCTCGTCTCCGAAGCCGCCACTCCGGCACGCGGCGCGGTGCGCGCGGGCCTGGCCGCCTGCCGGCTACGCGCACTGGTGGTGCTGCCCGCCCTGACGCCGGCCGATACGCTGGCCCTGTTCCGCGCCGCCGCCACGCGCCCGGTGGATGATGCGGGCGAGGAGCAGCCGCTTGCGCTGCCCGCTGGCCTCGCAGTGCAGTTGCAGGCCCAGCTCTTTCCCGGCCCTGCCGCCGCCGGCTATTACCGCGACTGGGTGCAGCGCCGGCTGATGCGCGCGTAGCGAGCGACGAGCATGTGCCATACGCCGCACCGTGACGCAGGCACGCGCTCGGCGTGACCCGCCGCACCAGGCGGCTTGGATCGCGCGATTGCCGGCGTTAGCGCATCCGTGCTCGCGCGGGAGCGCGCCCGGTGAGCTGCCTTCAAGCTCCGTGCGCTTCCTCGCGTGACGTCGTTCGCCTCAGGAGGGGCGTTCGGGCCTCTCGTCCCGGGGTGCATTTGAAGACGGGGCCCAATGAAGCGCCGCGCCCCGGGGGCTCCATCGCTACCGTGCGCGCACCCATTCCACCGCGCGCCACAGCGGCCCGACCGTGAGGTTGCACAGCAGCGTGCGCGTCAAATGGAAGCCCAGCACCAGCGGCACTGCGAGATCCAGCGCCTTCGCGGTCACCGCCATCTCCGGCATCCCTCCCGGCGCCATGCCCAGCACGACCGCCGCGACCGGCAGCCCGGAGATGAGCGCGAGCCCCAGCGCGATCAGCGCCAGCAGCGCCGACAACGCCACCGCCGATGCCATGGACGCGATGGCGAGCCGCCGCGAGCCCAGGATGAACTCCCGCGTCAGCTTCGCACCCAGCGTCGCGCCGAGTGCGACCTGCGCCGCATCGACCAGCGGCATCCACACGCCGGATGGCAAAATCCCTAAGGCCGACAGCCCGATCGCCATCAGGCATGGCCCGAACATCCACGGATTGGCGAAGCCCGCGCGCTGCCCCACCCAGGCGATGCCCGCCCCCACGGCGGCCAGCCCCGCCAGCCCCGGCCACCAAACCGCCGGGCGCGAGGCCGCGAACGCCGCATCCGGCGGCAAGCCCGAGGCGAGCAGCGCGAGCAAGGGCGGGAAAACCACCACCACCACGATCAGCCGCATCGTCTGCGACAACGTGACCGGCGCGATCGACACGCCCGCGCGCGCCGCAAGCACGACCATCACCACGATCCCGCCCGGCACGCCTGCAAAGAACGCCGTGCGCTCATCGAGCCCGCCCATCCGCACCAGGATCGGGCCGACCGCCAACCCCGCCAGGATCGAGAGCATCCCGGCTGCGAGAATGACGGGGAACGCGCCCGCGACGGCGGCCAGCACAGGTGCGGTGAAGCTCTGCCCAAGGGCCAGGCCGAGGACGAGCAAGGCCACCGGCCGCGCGACCGGCGGGATGACGGGTGGCCGGTGCCAGGCGATGCAGCCGGTGGCCACCATCGCGCCGATCATCCAGGCGAGCGGCACATGCAGCAAGTGCGCGACGAAGCCGCCGAAGGCCGCGATCAGCAGCGCGCCGGGACCGGACAGGAGGGTGGGGATTTGCACTTCGCGACACTTTCGCGCGCAGGTCTGCGCGCGTCAAAGCGCTGCGGGGTTAACCTTTTGGTAACCGCCGTGCGTCATATTGAGTCGCAGGACCATGTCACAGCCCATCACCCCTCCCGGCCTTGGCGCCAATCCGCTCCGCACCGTCACGCGGCCACCCGCGCCCGCTGTGGAAGGCCTCCCCGCGACGCCAGCCGCCGTGACCGCGGCGCCGAACCCGACGCTGCGGCTCGACAGCGGGCTGGGCATGGTGGTCATCGAATTCCGTGGCGCCTCGGGCGAGGTGGTGGCCTCGCTGCCGACGCCGCGCGAGATCGCCGCCTATCGCACCGCGGCACTCACCAATGCACCGGATGCCTCCGACCAGGCCGAGTATGACGGTCCCGTCCATCAGATCTGACGCTGCCGCCGTTCAGGCGAACAGGCTCAGCAGATAGGCGCTGCCCAGCTGCGTCGTGGTGTCGAGATTGGCATTGGTCAGGTAGCGCTCGATCAGCCGCTCCACCTTCCGCGGGTCGCGCAGATCGCCCATCGGCAGGCGCTTGCCGATTGCGCGGGACTGGGCCTCCACGCTCTGCAATGCCAGCTCCTGTGGAAGGCCGAGCGCGCCGGTGACGACGCGGCGCAGGACAGCATTGCCAAGCAGGCCATACGTCGTGGTGACGTTCGCCGCGACCTGCTTGAAATAGAGCGCGTCAGAAATGCCGGCCGTCGTCTGATCGAGGCCCTGGCGCCATTGCAGGCTGCGCAGCCCCTTGTCGAAGCGCGCGATGTTCTCGGGGTCGCGTAGCGCGGCGATGCCGCGGCCCTTGAGGTCGAGCGCGGTCACCGCGTCCTTCCAGCGCGAGTCCGCGAGCTTGCCCAGCAATCCCTTCGGATCGGCGGGATCGGCGGCAAGCGCGCGACGCGCGAGGCCGGGGAATTCCAATTGGTCGCCCAGGCCCATCGCCGGCAGCAGCACCGCAAGCACGCGCGGGTCCTTCAGCGCGCTCTCCAGGTCCTTCGCCTTGCCCACGGCGGTCTCGAAATCCTTCATCCTGCGCTGGATCTGCGGGTCGCGGGCCAGGCGCTCCAGTGCGCGCGCCTCCACCTTCGGGTCGGAGGCCTGGCGATAGGCGGGAATGGCGCCTGCGAGGGTGGCGGACATGGGCTCAGCCCCCCGCCCCGAGCCCGGCCGCGACCTGCTCGTTCACGTCGATGAGAAAGCCGAGGTCCGGTGCGGGCGTGTCCATCTCCCGCCGCACGGCGCGGCCGAGCGAGATAAGGCCGGCGCGCAGCTGGTCCGGCAGGGCGTTGGCCGGGTGCGAGAGCGCAGATTCCACCGCCAGCCACAGCCGGCGGTTATCGGCGATCGCGCGCACGCGGCGCATGTCGCCCGCCTCGCCCATCGCGGCCGCGCGCAGCGTGCCGGTGACGCGGCGGAACACATCGGCCTCCTGCAGGCGGGGATCCATGGCGGCGCGGGTAGCGCCGTAGGCACGCATCGCGATCTGCGTCACGCGTCGGCCTCTTCGGCGGCGATGACGACGGCGGGGGCCAGGCCGAGCGCCACATCCTCATGCCGCATCACGCGGCGGACGAGCTTGAGCGCCTGGTAGCACTCGTCGCTTTCAGCCGCGGCCAGCGCACGGTCGAGCAGATCGCGCGCTAGGACGGAGGTTGTCGCTTCCTGGAACGCCGCGATCAACGGGCGCGCGGCGATGAAACCCTGCTCGCGTTCCGTCTCCTCGCCGATATAGGCGGTCTGGAGTGCGAAGTAGATGCGCCGGGCCGGCGTGTTCGCCGCCTCGGGCGTCATCAGCTGCTTGCCGAACAGGAACCGCGCCTTGGCGGTCAGCTCGATGCGGGTGCGGTTGCGGAAGCGGATGGGGGCGCCGTTGACGACCATCAGGTCGCCCTGGCGTAGTTCGAGCACGAGCGTCGACATGGTTGCTCCGTCATGGGGCTAAGCAATGCGAGGGCTGATCGACTCAGTGGGGGCTGATCGAGGCGGATGACCCGATATCGGTGGCGGCGGCGACGCGCCTTTTGACGCGCCGCCGCCCACCAGCCCTAAGCGGAACAGGCTGAGCAGGGCCTGCGGCGCCTGGTTCGCGATCGACAAGGCCTGCGTCCCGAGCTGCTGGCGGATCTGAAGCGCCTGCAGCTTGGCCGATTCCTTGGCGAGGTCGGCATCGATCAGCGCACCCATGCCCTCGTTCAGCGCATCGATCTTCTCGCTGTTGTAGGAGAGCTGCTGCTCGATATACTTGTTGTTGCTGCCGAAGGTGTTCAGCGCATTCCCGATCGCGTTCATGATCGTGCTGAAATCGCCACCATCGGCGAGTGCGGCCTGCGCCGCGGCCGCATCCGTCGGCGCCGCGGCGGCGACGAGCAGGGTGCCGGCACCATCGACCGACGTGATGGTGTAGGTGGTGCCGGTCTCGTTGCGCGTCGCCGAGAATTCGGTCGCGTCGGTGATGTCGAGCAGGTTCTGGCCGTTGTAGGTCGCGTCCTCGACGAAGTCCTCCAGCTGGCCGCGCATCTCGGTGTACTGGGATTCATACTGCGCGCGCTGGGTCGCGTTCAGCGTGTCGTCGGCCAGGCGCACCAGCGTGGTGCGGATGTTCGCCATCGCGTCCGACATCTTGGTCAGACCGGAAAGCGCGGTGCCCAGGATGCCTTTCGAATTGCCCAGCTGCTCGTTCGCAGCGGTAAGGCCGGCGATGTCCGTGCGGATCGTCTGGGCAACGGCGAAAGCGGCGCCGTCATCCTTCGCATCCGCGACGCGGAAGCCGGTGGAGACGCGCTTCTGCGTCATCGCCAAGGCTTCGCTGGTGCGGTTGAGGGACTGCAGGGCCACCATGGCCGAGCTGTTGGTGTTGACCGAATTGAGAGCCATTGGGGTCTTCCCCTTTGATTACGACGAGCCGGGCATCAGGGCGCGGACAGGCCAGGTTGTGTTCCGCATTTTGCGGTATTCCGTCATTCTACGCGGCGAGGGTTAAGGAACCCTGTAATGCGCACGGTCAAAAAGAATGACCGTGCGCAGTGTTTTTCGTGCCCTCAAGCGGCGGGCGCGTCCCCCGGCCGCTTGCCTTTCGCCGGACTGCCAGCGTTCGCCCGTTCGGGCTCGCGGCACGCGTGGAGAACGCGTGCCGTCGGTGTCGGCGCCGCTCGGAGTGCGACTCCGCCCTGGCTCACAGGAAGCGCGTGAGCGTCAGCTGGGAGGCCATGGAGATCGCGCGATAGGAGGCCTCGAGCTGCGCCTGGGTCGCCTGCATGCGGGTGATCACGTCGGCCATGTCCACATCCTCGATCGTGGCGAGCTGCGCGGTGAGGATGGTCGTCACGCTGGCATGGTCGGTGCGCATGGCCTGCAGCCGCGCCTCCGCCACGCCCAGCGCGCCCTGCTCCTGCCCGATCCCCGAGGAGGCCGCGCGCAGCCCCGCGCGCAGGCTCACCATTAAGGTGTCGAGCGCGATGGGCTGCGCCAGCTGGTCCTCGCCCAGCGCCGCCAGGGTCGCGAGGCCGCGCAGCAGGTCACGCGCCCAGGACCCGGTGGTCTCGCTGGTGCTGGGCATGGCCGCGTTGCGATTGGCGAACAGCCCCACCGCCACGCGCACGCCATCGGCACCCGGCACGCTTGTGCGCGCGTCGACCAGGCCACGCGCGGGATCCGACGCATAGTCGGAAAACGGCGTCACCCCGGGCGTGTCCGAGCGCGCGGCGTCGCCGGTCGCGACCCAGACGGAGGCGGCGTCGTTGCCCCCCAACCCCTGCACCGCCGCGGCCACCTGCTGCACCATGCCGCTGTCGCCGATGGCACTCGCATTGGGCAGCGGCGGACGCGTCGCGTCGGAGCCGCCAAAGACGTAGATGCCGCCCGATTGCGTGTTCAGCAGCGCCGCCGCCTGCGCGAGCGCGACCTTCGCCTCATTGGCCGCGGCCTTCAGCCCATCGGGGTTGGCGGAGCTGACCGACTGCGCGAGGGTGAAGGCGCGGGTGGCAATGCCGTACAGCGCCTCGAGGCTGGTCTGGGCCACCTGCGTCTGTCCCAGCGTGCGATCGATGACGGTGGTGTAGGCGCCCCGGCGCGCGATCTCCCCGCGCAGGTCGATCGCGCGCGGTACGCTCGGCGCGATGTCGCCCAGCATGGGTCCACGCCTGCCATCGGAGACCTGGCGCGACAGCGTCTCGAGCCTGGTGCGCAGCATCGCGGCACCAAGATCGAGGCGGGAGAGGGCGGAAAATCCGGTCATGTCAGAGCCTCTGAACCAATCGAGTTGAAGCCGTCGCGCCCACAGACGTGGCCGCGTCGCCGCGTCGGCCGGGCATCAGTCCGTCGAACGTCAGCGCACCGCCTGCATCAGGGCATCCCACATCGCCTGCACCGTGCTCATCACCCGCGCGTTGGCCGCATAGGCATTCTGCAAGGTCACCATCAGCGACAACTCGGCATCGACATCGACGCCGGAGCGTTCGGCGAAGCGCCTCGCCAGGCCATCGGCAAGCGTCGCGGCATCCTCGCGCGCGACACTCGCCGCGGCACGCTCGCCGGTCTGGCTAGCGCTCACCTGCGCGGCGTAGCCGGCGATGTCGCCGGGCGAAAGGAAGGTCGAGGCGAGCGTGCCGTCCGGCCCGAGGCCGGTGATCGCGATCGGCGCCCAGGCGTAGCCCGCCTGCGCCTCGTCGCCGAAGCTAAAGTCCAGGATGCGGTCGAGCAGCGTCGTGAACCCGGCGGGACCATCGGGCGGGTTGGGCGTGAAGTCGGCCGCGCCGTAGGGCGATCCGCCAATGGGCTGGCTGCCGTCGCGCAGCAGGCGCGGATCGGCGGCGATGGCGGGGTTGGTGCGGAAGGCCGCGGCGAAGCCCACCAGCGGGCTGCCGGCATAGGGCTGCGTCGGGTCGGGCACGGTGCCGTCGCCGCCGGTAAACAGCGTGAGCCCCTGCGCGTCGAACCGCGCGGCGAGCGTGGCGGCCGCGATATCGAGCTCGGCCGCGTCGCGCGGCAGGGTGGTGTCGCGCAGCGCGATGTACGCGCCCAGGCGACCGCCAGCCACGCGCGTGGTGATGTCGTTGCCGTAGAGGGTGACGGCGGGGATGGAACCCCCCGCCCCGTAGTAGGAGCCGGCGCCGATCAGGGAAGCAGAGGTGCCGAAGGGTTCGCCCTGGGCCGGGATGGACAGCCACTGCCCGCCCTCGGTCACCAGCGAGATGCCGCCATCCTCCGTGGTCAGGGCACGCATGGGGAGGTTTTCCGACAGGGAGGCGAGGATGGCGTCACGCTGGTCCTCGAGGTTCGCGGTGCTGATGCCCATGCTGCGGCCCTGGCGGATCTGCTCCGTCACGCTGCCGATGCGGGCGATGTCGGCGTTGATGTCCGCGACGGCCTTGACCACGCCATCCTGCGTCGCCTGGCGCGCGGTGGTGACCGCGGCATAGGCGGTGCGGATGCGGTCGACGACGGCATCCGCCGCGACGAGTACGTCGGATTGCCAGCTGGGTGTCGCGGGGTCCGCACGCAGGGCGATGAAGCTGGTGCGCAGCGCCGCGACGCGGTCGCCGAGGCTATCGCCCTGCCCCGTCTGGCCATGCGCAATCTCGACCGCGCGGAGGATTTCCTCCCGGACGGCGGCGGCCGCCAGCGCACCGCCGGCCTTGTTGGCCTGCACGACCAGGGCGGCATCGACATCGCGCGCGGCGAGCCCGATGCGCACGCCGATGCCCTGCCCCGCCGCCGTCACGGAGAGCGAGGCGACCGTCTTGCGCGTGTATCCGGCCGTCGAGGCATTGGCGACGTTATCAGCGGCCGCCGCCAACGCACGCTGCGTGTAGGCCAGGCCGGATTGCGAGATCGAGAGGGCGGAACCGAGGGACATGACAGGCTCCAGCTTGCGCACCGGAAGATGAAGGTGCCGCTAACGGGGACGAGAAGGAGCGGCATTTTGCCGTACGCCAGGGCGGCCGTTTGGCCGGTGATCGCGCCGGCGCGCATCGCGCCGCGAGGCAAGCCGTCGGGAGTTCAAATCGGGACCCGCTCCTGCGCGAACCGCGAGCCCGATTGGGCGAACGCCGTAAGTACGGCGGGCCAAGCCGCCGGTGGGCTTACCTCTTCATGTTCAGCGTCTCCTGCAGCATGTCGTCCGTGGTGGTGACGATCCGCGTGTTGGCCGAATAGGCGCGCTGGGCCACGATCAGCTTCGAAAACTCCGACGCGATATCGACGTTGGAGCTTTCGACGGATCCCACTGCGACATTGCCAGAGCCGTTGTTGCCGATATCGGCCACCCGCGCTTCGCCGCTCTCATTACTCCGCTGGAAGACTTGGCCGTCGCGCCGGTCCAGCCTGTCGGGATCGTTGAAGGAGGCGAGCGGCACCCGCGCGATGACGCTCGAGCGGCCATTGTCGTAGTTGACGATCACGTCGCCATTGTCGCGGATCCCGACCGAGGAGAAGGCGCCCAGCGGCACGCCGTCCTGGGCGATGTCGCGCAGGGCGTATTCGGCGCCGGCGAAGTTCGTCACACCATTGGCCTCGGCGAAATTGCCCAAGGTGATGTTGAAGGCTTGCGCGCCCTGGCCGAAATCCGCCGTCACCGCGATGTTGGCCGGCGCCCCCGCGACCGCCGCATCGCCCACCAGGCCTGAGGCGTTGCCGAACGATCCCAGCAGCCCCGCCGGCGCCACGGGCGTTCCCGCGGGGCCGAAATTCAGCTCGATGCTGCCGAGCGTCGCGGGCGATGCATCCGGCGCGGACACCGTGAGCGACCAGACGGAGGGGCTCACCGGCGCCCAGCTCAGCTCCAGCACGCGCACGGTGCCGAGCGCGTCGAAGATGTTGACCTGGGAGGAGACCGGGTCGGTGGTCGCAGGCGTCGCGGGCAGGTTGGCGGAGACGTTGATCGCGGTGGTTGCCACCGGGTTGGACACGCCGCGCTGCACCTGGATGGGCGCGATCGTGGTGCGGTTCGGCTCGCCGGTGGCCGTCGTGCCCCAGCCCTGCAGGTAGTAGCCGCCGCCATTGACCAGGTAGCCCTGGTCGTTGAGCGAGAAATCGCCCGAGCGCGTGTAGAACTGGTCCTTGGTGAAGGTGGTCGCGGTGCCGCTCACATCGGCCGGGCGCGAAACGGCGAAGAAGCCGTTGCCGGTCACCGCCATGGCGAGCGGATTATCGCTCTGCAGCACCGCGCCCTGGATGGTGTTCTGGAAATCCGGGCGGCCCTGCACAGCACCGGATTCATGCAGCCGCGCGTTGGACTGCGTGATGAAGGACACGAAGTTCGTGTCGACGCGCTTGTAGCCCACTGTCTGGCTGTTCGCGACATTGTCCGAGATGTGCCCGAGCGCGCGGGACTGCGCAGTCAGCCCGGAAATCGCGGTGTACATGGAACCGAGCAGGGACATGGGGCTCTCCGGTCTGTGCCGTTGGCAGGCGTGCGAGGCAGGTCGGGCGTGTGGTTGGTGAGGCGCCGCCCGTCGCGGGGTGAAGCGCAAGCCGCGTGCCAGCGCTTGCGGTGCGAAACCCTGCGATTGCTGCCGGGCGGCAGGCTTCGGGGCGGCAAAATCAGCAGCCTTGCGGCGCCGAATGCCCGCCACAGGCCGGAAAACCCTGGCCCACCCCTTGCAGCCCAGGCCGCGAGACGCCCGCCACCCCGGCCGGGCCGGAGACGCCGCATGGAGAGTTCCGCGATCGCCGCGCCACCTGCCCCCGCTGGCTCGCCGCCTGGCGCGGGAGTGGGCGAGGCGCAGCCGGCCAATGGCGGCTTCGCGCAGCACATGCGCCGTGCCGAGGAACGGCCCACGCCAACCGCTTTCGCGCCCCGCATCGCGCCGGACGACACCGCCCCCAGCGAGGTCTCGCCCAGCGATTCGGCGCCGGTCGGCATCACAGCAACCGACACTACGCCGATCCTTTCCGCGACCCAGATCGCTGTGCCCGAAGCCCTGAGCGCCGACACCCTTGCGCCGGAGGCAATTGTGACTGAGCCGGCGCCGGCACTTGAGCCCTCCCCGTCATCCATCGGCGCCGCAGCCGCGCCGCCTCCCCAGCCCGCCGCTTCGGCCGATGCACGCCCAGGCGAACCGGACACTGCTGCGCCGGAATCGATCGTGCCGGACAGCGCTGCCGCCATACCGCTGCCGGTGGCGCTCGCGGGGCCAGTCGCGCCTTCGCCCCTGCCGAACGCGGTAGCGCTTCCACGCAGCACGGAGACAGCGCCCCCCGGCACCGCCACGGCCCAGCCGGTCGGCCTGATCCAGGCGGATATGCCCGCACCTCCGGATGCCGCGGCAGATGCACCAGGCGCCGCGGCACCGTCGAATCTCGCGCCTGCAACGGCCGCAACACCTGCCCCGGCCGTTGCGGCGCCCGCGAGCCAGGAAGCGCCCCCGCCCGCCACGCCAGCGACGAGCACGGACGCTCAGTTTGCCGCCGCGCCGCGGCTCCTCGCCGCCGCCGCGCCGGCGCGGCGCGCCCCACCACCCGAGACCGACGCCGCAGCCCACCCCCCCACCAGTGCCGGACCCGCGGCCGAAGGCGGCACCGACGCCGCGCCGGAGACGGTCGCGGCAAAGACACCCAACTCCATCGATACGGCCGCGCTGCGCTCAGCACCGGAGCGCGCGACGCAGCCCGCGCGCGATGCCCAGCCAGGCGAAGCCACACCAGCG
>JAZKFA010000133.1:0-7905 GCA_040386655.1 Pseudomonadota bacterium
CGACAACCACCACAAAGGCCTCGGTGATGATGGCGAGGTCCATCTGCAGGTTCACACTCTCACGCGGCAATTGCAGCGCGCCGCCGAGGCCGGCGAGCAAGGCGCCGAGGAAAAAGACCGAGGTGAACAGCCGCCGCTGGTCGACACCGAGCGCCGAGACCATCTCCCGGTCCTGCGTCGCCGCGCGCACCAGCGTGCCCCAGCGGGTGCGATGGAACAGCAGCCACAGAAGTCCCAACACCACCGGCCCCACGATGATGAGGAACAGTTCGTAGCGTGGGAACCGCACGCCCAACAATTCGGTGCTGCCGCGCAGCAGCGGTGCTCGCGGGCCGAGCAGATCCTGCGGCCCCCAAATCATCAGCGCGACATCCTGCACCACCAGCACCACGCCGAAGGTCGCGAGCAGCTGGAACAACTCCGGTGCGGCATAGATACGCCGGAGCAGCAGCATCTCGATGACGACGCCGATCGCACCCACGAGGAGTGCGGCGAGGATGATGCCGCCCCAGAAGCCGAGCGAGGTGCCTGCCAGGCCCTCGGGCAGCTTCGTCACCAGCGTCCAGCCGAGATAGGCGCCAAGCATGTACAGGCTGCCATGGGCGAAGTTGACGATGCGGCTGACGCCGAAGATCACCGTCAGCCCGGAGGCGACCAGGAACAGGGACGACGCGCTCGCCAGGCCGTTGAGGGCCTGGATCAGCAGGTCCTCCATTCAGGTCGCCTTGTTCAAGTCTGGGGACGCAGCGTGCGCACGATTTCGTCCGCGGGCAGGTAGGCCGCGCCATCGGCGTAGCGCCAATCCACCATGGTGCCGCGGCCGTTGCGCAGCGCGGTGCGACCCACAAACGCGCCGAGCGTGGACTGATGGTCGACCGGGCGGAAGGTCACGTCGCCGGTGCCGAAGGCCGTCGGGAAGGTCAGGCCGCGCATGGCATCGACCATCTTCTCCGTCTCGGTATCCGCACCGGTCTTGCGCAGCATCGCGGCGATGGCCGTGACGGTGTCGAAGGCCACGACCGATCCCAACCGCGGCGCCTCGTTGAAGCGCGCGCGATAGGCGTCGCGGAAGGCGGTGTGACCGGGCGTGTTGAGGTCTTCCCAGGGGTAGCCCGTGACGATCCAGTTCTCCGGCGCCTCGTCGCCGAGGGGGAGGAGGTATTCCGGCTCGCCGGTCAGCATGGAGACGATGCGGCGGCGCTCGAACAGGCCGCGCGTGTTGCCCTGGCGGACGAAGTTGGTGAGATCAGCGCCGAAGGTGACGTTGAAGATGGCGTCCGGCGTGGTGCTGGCGAGTGCCTGTACCGTCGCCCCCGCATCGATGCGGCCCAGGGCAGGGAACTGCTCGCTCACGAACTGCACATCGGGCTTTGCGCGGGTGAGCAATTCCTTGAACCAGCGCACCGCGCTCTGCCCGTACTCGTAGTTCGGCGCGACGGTTGCCCAGCGCCGCGCGGGGAGCTTCGCGGCCTCCTCGACCAGCATTGCCGCCTGCATGTAGGTGGAGGGGCGCAGGCGGAAGGTGTAGCGATTGCCGCGGGCCCAGACGAGCGCGTCGGTCAGCGGCTCGGAGGCGACGAACAGCTTCTTGTTCTGGTTCGCGAAGTCGCCCAGCGCCAGGCCGACATTGGACAGGAAGCCGCCCGCGAGCAGGGCGACGCGCTCCGCATTGATCAGTTCGCCGGCGTGGCGCACCGCATCTTCGGGCCGGCCGGCATCGTCGCGGAAGATGGTCTCGAGCCGGCGGCCATTCACGCCGCCGGCGGCGTTCACCTGCTCGATTGCGAGGATCCAGCCATTGCGGTAGGGCGCGAGGAAGGCCGGCTGCGAGGTGTAGGAATTGACCTCCCCGATGCGGATCACGTCGCCCTGGCCGCGCACCAGACCCGGTGTGGCCAGGACCGCAGCACCCGCCAGCGCCGCGCGCCGTCCAAACATCGCCATATCGCCTGTCTCCCGACTACTCGTTCAACCCTAGCCCGGGATAGGGGTGCGTTGTCAGCCAGTGTTTCGCGATATCCGCGCGGCGGCAGATCCAGACGTCGGGTTGCGCCATCACATGGTCCAGCACGCGCTTGAGGCCGACGGCGCGGGCGGGGTGCCCGATCAGGCGCATGTGCAGGCCGACCGACATCATCTTGGGCCTGCCGCGCCGCCCTTCCTCGAGCAGCATGTCGAAGGCGTCGCGGATGAAGCTGAACCACTCATCGGAAGTGCCCATCCAATGCGCGTATTTCCCGTCATTGTTGGTGATGGAATAGGGGATTACCAGCTGGCCCTTGCCCTCGACCGTGAGCCAGAAGGGCAGCTCGTCGCCGTAGTAGTCGGAATCGTAGAGAAAGCCGCCTTCCTCCACCACGAGGCGGCGGGTGTTTTCGGAAGGGCCGTAGCGGCAGTACCAGCCGTCGGGGCGGTGGCCAACAGTCTTCTGCAGGCTTTCAACGGCGCGGCGGATGTGTTCGCGCTCCTCGGCTTCGGGCAGCTCGAAATGCTTCACCCAGCGCCAGCCATGGCAGCACACGTCGTAGCCGGCGGCGCGGATGGCGGCGGCCGCCTCGGGGTTGCGCTCGAGCGCGAGGGCGCAGCCGAACACCGTCATCGGCAGGCCGCGGGCCGCGAACAGGTCGTGCAACCGCCAGAAGCCGACGCGGCTGCCGTATTCGAACATGCCCTCGGCGGCGAGATCGCGGCCGGACTTCAGCTGGTTCATCCCATGCGCCTCGGTGAGGCCGTTCTCGGAATGGCCATCGCCGAGCTCGAAGGAAGGCTCGGACCCCTCCTCGTAGTTCATCACGAAATTGATCGCGAGCTTGGCCCCACCTGGCCATTGCGGATCGGGCGGGTTGCGGCCGTAGCCGCGGAAATCGCGCTTCACTTCATAACCCATGCTGGTCATCCCCTCATGCGGCGTGTCAGGCCGGTGAGCCGTTCCATCACCAGCATCAACACGAACACGAACACGATCAAGGTGCCGGATACGGCGGCGACGCGCACGTCCAGCGTGCTCTCCATCATCCCCCACATGCGGATCGGCAGCATGTCCGTCCGCGCCGAGGACAGGAACAGCGACACTGGCACATTGTCGACCGACCCCATGAAGGCGAGAAAGCTGCCGGCAGCGATGCCAGGCGCGATCAACGGCAAGGTCACGCGGCGGAAGGTCAGCACCGGCCCGGCGCCAAGGCTGCGCGAGCATTCCAGCAGCGCGGGGTCCAGCTGCGTGAGCGAGGCACCGACCGTGCGCAGCACGAAGGGTGCGAGGATGACGGCGTGGCCGATGATCATCAGCTCGATCGAGGGCCGGAACCCGATCAGCGTGAAGTACATCAGCGCGGCGAGCCCGAAGGCGAGACCGGGCAGGACCAGCGGCGACATGAACAGCGCATCGGCGATGCGGGACAGGCGTCCGCGCGCCCCGGCCAACCCGAGCGCGGCCGCCGTTCCGAAGACGGAGGCGGCAAGCGCGGCCCAGACCGCGACCTCGATCGTGTTGCTGGCCGCACGATGGATCTGGCGCGAGCGGACGCCGTCGAACAGCTGCTCATACCAGCGGAAGGAGATGCCCTGCGGCGGAAAGCGGATGGAGCGGCTGTCGGTGAGCGAAGTGAGCAGGACGATGACGACCGGCCCGATCAGGATCAACAGCGCGAGCGACGCCAGCCCGCCGATGACCAGCGTATAGGAGATATCAGCGACGCTGCGTTGCCTAGCCATGCAGCCGCCCCCCGATCACGCGCCCGATCGCCCCGAACACCGCGATGACCAGCAGCACCGAGACGAGAAGTGCGATGGCCGCCGTCGCTGCGAAAGGCCAGTGCGCGACCACCATCGCCTGCTGCCAGATCATCGATGGCAGGTAGACCAGCCGCCCGCCGCCGATCACCCCCTGGCTGATAAAGGCGGTGGTGGCCGAGGCGAAGACCAGGCTGCACCCCGCCACCAGCCCGGGCACGGAAAGCGGCAGCAGCACCCGGAACAGCGTCCGCCACCGCGACGCCCCTAGCGAGGAGGAGGCATCGAGCAGGTTCGGGTCGATCCGCGACATCACCGAGAGCAGTGGCAGCAGAAGCAGCGGCATCTCGATCTGCGTCAGCGCGATGACTAACCCAAGCTCTGTCTGCAACAGCCGCAGCGGCTCGGCGGCAAGGCCGAGGTCGAGCACCAGGCGGTTCACCACGCCCTCGCGCCCGAGGATAACGATCCAGGCGAAGGTGCGCACGACCACGGAGGTGAGCAGCGGCAGGACCACGATGAACAGCAGCACGCGCTGCCACCCCGGCGAGGCCGCGCGATAGATGAGTGCCAGCGGGAAACCCACCAGCAGCGTCGCCGCCACCGCCTTCAGCCCCAACAGCAGCGTGTCCACAATGACCTTCCAGTGGAAGGCGTCGAACAGGAAGCGCTGCCACTGATCCAGGCCCCAGCGCGTCATGCGCTCGTCGGCGTAGAAGGAAACGGCGAACAGCATCAGCAGCGGTGCCGCGAAGAACGCCAGGTAGGCGAGCGCGAGCGGCAGCGTGAGCGTCCAGGGACCTGGACGCCCCGCCTCCACCGCGCCGAGGCTGGTGGTGCTCAGCGCGCCATCTCGCGGTTGAAGCGCTCGATCCAGCCGGCGCGCAGCGGGTTGATCACGGACCAGTCGTGCCGGTTGAAACGCGCCATCTCGTCGAGGCTGCGCATCGGCAGCCCGGCGCCGAGCGGCACGGTGGAATTCACCGGGACGAAGTTGAACGGCGCGGCCATCAGCGCACGCTGCACACCGGCGCTCACCACCGTGTCGATGTACTTGTAGGTGTTCTCGATATTGGTGCTGCCCTTTGCGATATGCAGCGTGGTGAAGAATGCGGAGGCACCGGTCGAGGGTGCGGCGAACTCGATATCCACGCCGCGATCCTTCAGCGTCGTGACGGTCTGGGTGTTGGTGTACATCACGTCGCACTGGCCCTGCTGGAACAGGCCGGGCATGGCGGCCGGCGCACCGACGGCGGCGATGCGCGGCAGCACCTTCTTCAGCTCTGCCAGAGCGGGCTCGATGTTGGTCTGGCTGCCGCCGAAGATCTTCGCGATCTCGATCAGGCTCACGGTGCCGAAGGTGGTGCCGAAACCGGTGATCCCCAGGCGCGAGACCCAGGGGTCGCGGAACAGGTCAGCATAGCCGGTCGGCCGCGGCACCTTGCGCGGGTTGTAGGCGATGCCCACCACCTGCGCCGCGCAGCCCACGCCCCATTCATCGACCATGCCCGCGGGAAGCTGGGCGCGCGTGGTGAGCTTGGAGGCGTCGAAGCGCTCATACATGCCGCGGTCGATGCCGGTGATGCGCGGCCCGGGGTCAAGCACGAAGGCATCGAAGGGCGGCGCACCGCGCGTGCCGGCGAATTTCGCGATCTGGTCGACCGCGAATAGCGGCTGCATCTCGAGCTCGACATTGTGCGTGCGCAGCAGCGGCGGGGCGACGATCTCGCGGAATGCCTCCTCCCATGATCCCGGATAGATCGCAGCGGCGACGCTGCCGCGCCGCTGGGCACGTGCGACGGAGGGCATGGCGAGTACGGCCGCGCCCATCAGGGCGGCGCGTCGGGTGGGCGTGAAGGCTGTCATGGCTGATCCTCCGAGGTTGCGAACAGGGCAGGGCGGGCATCGGCGGCCAGGCCGCACCAGGCGGTCCCCGCGACGGGCTGGACGGCGCCGGAGCGCGGCTCGATCAGACGCAACAGGGTGCCGTCGGCGGCGCGCATCTCGCGGATGGCGGCACCGCCGATCGGCACGGCGAGCGTCTGCTCCACGGCGAAGCGGTCGGGTGCGGGCGTCGCGTGCAGCACCAGCTGCTCGGGGCGCAGGACGACGATTCCGGCGGCGCCCGCTTCGAGGCCTGGTGCCGCGGGCACGCGCAGCGTCGCACCGGCATTGAGCGTGACTTGCGCCTGACCTCCATCGACGGAATCGATGCGGCAGGGCAGCCGGTTCATGGTGCCGATGAAGCCGGCGACGAACAGCGTCCGCGGCGTGTCGTAGAGCTCGACCGGCGCCCCCAGCTGCTCGATGCGCCCGCCGCGCATGACCGCGATTCGGTCCGCGACGCTCATCGCCTCGTCCTGGTCGTGCGTGACGAGGATGGCGGTCAGGCCAAGTTGCCGCTGCAGCCGCTTGATCTCAATCTGCAGATCCAGGCGCAGCGACCGGTCAAGGGCTGCGAAAGGTTCGTCCAGCAGCAGGAGTCGCGGCTCAATCGCGAGTGCGCGGGCTAGCGCCACGCGCTGCTGCTGGCCGCCGGAGAGCTGCGCCGGCCGGCGTTCCGCGAAGGCGCCGAGCTGCACGAGTTCCAGCAATTCATGAACACGCTTGGTCACGCGCGCATTGCCTTCCCGCCGCGCGCGCATGCCGTAGGCGATGTTCTCGAACACCGTCATGTGCGGGAAGAGCGCGTAGTTCTGGAAGACGATGCCGACGCGCCGACGCTCAGGCGGCAGCTGGTCCACCACGGCGCCGTCGATGCGGATGGAGCCCGCCGCCTGCCGCGTGAAGCCCGCAACCGACCGCAGCAGCGTCGTCTTCCCGCACCCCGACGGCCCGAGAAGCGCGAGGATTTCGCCACCCTCGACCGCGAGCGACACGGCGTCGAGCGCCGTGAAGCGGCCGTAGCGCACCGTCAGCCCTTCCACATCGAGCGTGTGGCCTGCGAGTGTCGCGAGTGCGGTCGTGGTGTCTGGCAAGCGGGGCCTCCTGCGCGAAGGCGCGCTTTGCATATTGAGCAACGCGCGTGCCAGGGCGTTCCGCATCCTGCCGAATGGTCCTGCGCGCTGATCGCCCAAGGGATGGGCAGATCGGCGGATGGGTTGCCTATCGTGAAGGCCGCCCCATGCGCTCTTGCGCGGGCCGCAGTCTGTGCCAATTTCGCGCCGTGTCAGCTTTGCATCAGCGCGGAAATGGAATCCTGGACGTCACGCTTGGCCCTCGCGACGGCGGCACGGCGTTGCGGCACCTGCACCAGGTCTCGCCGCTCCGCGCGCTGTTCCCCACGCCCGAGCGCGACGAAGCGCTGACGGTCGCGGTCGTGAACACCGGCGGTGGGTTGGCTGGCGGCGACCGTCTGTCCATATCGATCCATGCGGAGGCCGGCGCACGCGCCACCATCAGCGCGCCGGCGGCGGAGAAGATCTACCGCAGTCTGGGTCCGCCGAGCCGCATCGACTGCACGCTGCGCCTTGATGCGGGGGCCATGTTGGAATGGATACCGCAGGAGACGATCCTGTTCGACGGCGCCCGGCTGAACCGCCGCATCAACGCGGAACTGGCAACTGGCGCGACTCTGCTCGCGGCCGAGACGCTGGTCTTCGGCCGTGCCGCACGCAGTGAGGCCTTCACCCATGGCGCGCTGCTCGACGGCTGGCGGATCCGGCGCGACGATATCCTCGCCTGGGCCGATGGACTCGCCTTTGAACCTCCCGCGGTGCTGGCCGATCCCTTCGGCTTTGCCGGTGCTGAGGCTCTGGCTACGCTTGTCTTCTGCGCCGATGGCGCGGCCGCGCTGCTGGACCCGCTGCGCGCGACCGGCGCGCTTGCCACACTGCCGGCTAAGGGCCTGCTCGTCGCGCGCTGGCTTGGTTCAGCGCCCACCGTGAGGCGCGAGCTTGGGGCCGCGCTATGCCTCGTGCGGTCCGCAGCGCTCGGCCTCCCCGCACGCCTGCCGCGGCTGTGGACGAATTGAGGCTTTCCCTTCCATGATGGCGCGCCCGCCGAGGAGACCCGCATGCACCTGACACCGCGCGAGAAGGACAAGCTGCTGATCTCGATGGCGGCCGAGGTGGCGCGCAAGCGCCTCGCGCGCGGGGTGAAGCTGAACCACCCGGAGGCGATCGCGCTCATCACCGATTTCGTCGTCGAAGGCGCTCGCGATGGCCGCTCCGT
>JAZKFA010000134.1:0-24403 GCA_040386655.1 Pseudomonadota bacterium
AGGTATGTCGCCCCACCAATGCCTTGCTTCAACCAGGACGTGCGCTGCGTCTCCAAGTGCGCGTCGGTCCGACGCAGCATTGCAACACCAGTGCACTGCGCTCCCCTCCGTCCATGCAACCATGTGGCGGCACCCTCCCAGCCGGTGACCCGCGCCAGCGCGAGGGAGCCGGCCAATGGCTGAGTCCATGGAGGATTCCGCCCTCCGGGAGCGGATCATGGCGCTCGAGATCGAAAATGAGCGCCTGCGCGCCGCGCTCGCCGCAGGATTGCAAGCACACCCCGCCTCTCTCGCCAGCCGCTCCGACGAATCCCTCGGCGGGGTCGAGCGGCGGCAGGCCTATCTGCTCCAGCTATCCGACGCGATCGGCGCCATGGCCACGGTGGCCGATATCCAGGCTGTCGCGGCGCGATTGCTTGGCGAGCACCTGCGCGCCGACCGCGTCACCTTCATCGATGTCGATGCGAGAAACGGCGCCTCCACCCTGGGCGGGGCGTGGGACCTGGCCGGCGAGACGGTGGAGGGGGGCGGCCTCTCGCCGGCCGGTTGGCCCGTCTCCCGGCTCGCGGATGGACGCAGCTGGGCCGTGGCGGATGCCGCAGCCGAGCCGGCGCTGTCCGATGCCCAGCGCGCCGCCTGCCGCGGCCAGGGCATAGGCGCGCGCATCATCGTGCCGCAGGTCGACAACGGGCGACTTGTCGCCGCGTGCCTCGTCGACCAGCGCGCCCCGCGCGCCTGGACACCGGCGGAGCTTCGCATTGCCGAGGAGACCGCCGCGCGCAGCTGGGCGGCGGTCCGGCGCGCCCGTGCCGAGGCCGAGCTGCACGAGGCGCGGGAGCGCTACCTCGGCGTCTATGAGGCCATCGACCAGGGCTTCTGCATCCTACGCGTGGCCTTCGACGCTGCGGACAACGCGCTCGACTACCAGTTCGTGGAGGTGAGTCCCGCCTTCGAGGCGCAGACCGGCCTCAAGGATGCGGGGGGGCGATGGATGCGCGACCTTGCGCCCGATCAGGACCAGCACTGGTTCGACCTGTATGGCCGCGTCGCCCTCACGGGTGAGCCCTTGCGCTTCGAGGCCGGGTCCGTGCCGCTTGGGCGATGGTGGTCGGTCTACGCCTATCGCGTCGGCGCCCCGGCGGAACGCAAGATCGCGGTGCTGTTCGCCGACGTGACCGAGCGCAAGCGCACCGAGGCCGCGCTGCGCGAGAGCGAGGAGCGCTTCCGCATCATCGTCGAGAGCGCGCGGGACTACGCGATCTTCGTCACCGACGTCGACCGCAACATCGTGACCTGGCCCGCCGGCGCCGAAGCCGTGTTCGGCTGGAGCGCGGCGGAAATCACCTGCCAGTCAGCGGACCTCCTTTGGACGGAGGAGGATCGCGCCGCCCGCCAGCCGCAGGTAGAGGCCGCGGAGGCGGCGCAGCGCGGCTACGCACCGAACATCCGATGGCATGTGCGCAAGGATGGCTCGCGGGTCTTCATCGAAGGCTCCGTGCGGCCGCTGCGCGACACCGGCGGCGAGCTGCGCGGCTTCCTCAAGATCGGCCAGGACGTGACCGAGCGCCGCCGGACGGAGGAGGCGTTGAGCGACAGCGAGGCACGCTTCCGCGGCTTCGCAGAAAACTCCGCCGACGTGCTCTGGATCATGAATCCTGCCGGCACCGCGCTCGATTATCTCTCGCCCTCTTTCGATGCGATGTACGGCGAGCCGCGCGAGCGGGTCATGGAGGATCTCGGCCGCTTCATGACGCTGGTGCACCCCGAGGACCGGTCGATGCTCGCGGATTTCCTGCCCCGCGCCATGGGCGGCGAAATCGCCGTTGCCCATTACCGCGTCATCCGGCCGAGCGACGGGAAGACCACCTATCTGCGCGACACCGGTTTTCCGATCCGCGACGCGTCGGGCGCGATCGCGCGCGTGGCCGGCATCGTGCAGGACGTGAACGACATCGCGCAGGCCAATGCCGCGCAGGAGGCGGAGAAGGAGCGTTTCCGCACGCTTGTCGAAGGCATCCCCCAGCTGGTCTGGCGCTCCGCGGCGCATGGCCACTGGACCTGGGCCAGCCCGCAATGGACGGCCTTCACGGGACAGCCGACCGAAGACAGCCACGGTCGCGGCTGGCTCGACGCCGTCCATCCCGAGGATCGCGACCGTGCGATCGCGGCGTGGGAGCGGGCCGGGACGGCGGGTATCTTCGAGACCGACTTCCGTCTCTACCAGGCCGGCGGCCAGGTCTTCCGCTGGTTCCAGAGCCGCGGCCTGCCGGTGCGGGGCAAGCCGGAGCCAGGCTTCCCCCTAGGCCGCGTCCTCGAGTGGCTGGGCACCACCACGGATGTCGACGAGCAGGTGCGCGCACGCGAGGCGCTGGCGCGCAACACGGAGGAGCTGGAGGCCCGCGTGCAGGAGCGCACGGCCGAGCTGATGGCAGCGGAGGAGAGCCTGCGCCAGTCGCAGAAGATGGAGGCGATTGGACAGCTCACCGGCGGCATCGCGCATGACTTCAACAACATGCTTCAGGGGGTCGTGGGCGGGCTGGAGATGGCGCGGCGCCGGCTGGAGGAAGGCCGCCAGGCGGACACCACGCGCTACCTGGTGGCAGCACGGGAGGCGGCCGGGCGCGCCGCCGGCCTGACGCGCCGGCTGCTCGCCTTCGCCCGCCGCCAGCGGCTGGAGCCGCGCGCGCTCGATGCCAACGCACTGGTGTCCGGCATGGCCGAGCTGGTGCGGCGGACGATCGGCCCGGGCATTGCGTTGGAACTTGGTCTCGGCGAAGGCCAATGGCGCGTGCATTGCGACCCCGGCGAGCTGGAGAGCGCGTTGCTGAACCTGTGCATCAACGCGCGCGACGCCATGCCCTCCGGCGGGCGGCTGACCATCGACACCCACGCCCTGCGTCTGTCGCGGGCTGACCTGCGCGAGACCCAGGATGCCGAGCCGGGCGACTACGTGGCGATCACGGTGCAGGACACCGGCATCGGCATTCCGGCCGACCTGCTGGACCGGGTGGTGGAACCCTTCTTCACGACCAAGCCCCAGGGCCAGGGGACCGGGCTTGGCCTGAGCCAGGTCTGGGGCTTCGCACGCCAGTCGGGCGGGCTCCTGCGCATCGAGAGCATGCCGGGGCAGGGCACCCGCGTGCGCATCCTGCTGCCGCGCGGCCATGACGAGCCCGCGGGTGCAGATATCGCGCCTGCCATGCCCGATTGGGAAACGGGCGACGCCACCGGCACGGTGCTGCTGGTCGATGACGAGACAGCGGCGCGCATTCCTGCCGCCGAACATCTGCGCGACCGCGGCTACCGTGTCGTCGAGGCGCCCGATGGCCCCACCGCACTCAGGCTGCTCGATTCCGGGATCCGGCCGGACCTGCTCATCACCGACATGGGACTGCCCGGCGGCATGAACGGCCGTCAGGTGGCCGAGGTGACGCGGGAACGCATTCCCGGCCTGCCGGTGCTGTTCATCACCGGCTATGCCGGGACCTCGCTGCCGCCAGGCACCGAGGTAATCGGCAAACCCTTCGACCTCGATGACCTGACGCAGAGGGTGCAGTCGCGCCTGGCGGCGGAACGCAGCGGCGACACGGCGGCGGAGCCGTAGCACCCACGCGGGAACTGTTGCCGGGGTGACGTTCCGGGCCGTGATCGCGTACCGATTTTCACGCGTGCGAAACGGTGCTTTTTCATCGCGCTGATGACATCGCCTTGAGCAGCGGAAGGCCGCAACCACCTGCGGCGGTTGACGTTCTCGTCGCAATCCTGCCCGGGATCGCGACACGACTCACCCTGGTGGCAGGCGAACCCAATCGCGAGGGGTGGCCACATGCAAACCACGTTCGGAAGCCCGAGATCGTCGGGAGATCCATCCAACAACGCTCGCGAGGATGCACACGCCGCACTCTCGGACCTGAAGGCGCAGGGCAGCGCCGCCGCGCAGGATGTGCGCGAGACCGCGTCCCAGGTGGTGGACGAGGTCAAGTCGCACGGCAGCGATATCATCGAGACCGCGAAGGAACGCGCGGACCGCCTGGCGGAGCAGGGAAAGCAGGCCGGGTCGGAGCAGATTTCCGGTTTTGCTTCCGCCATCCGCAACGCCGCCGATGACCTCGAGGGCACATCGCCTGAGATCGCCGGCCATGTGCGTTCGGCCGCCAGCTCGATCGAGGAAATTTCCTCCGCGCTGCGGGACCGCAGCGTCGGCCAGCTGTTCCAGGACCTGAATGTCTTCGCGCGCCGCCAGCCCGCCGCGTTCTTCGGCATCTCCGCCGTTGCCGGATTTGCCATCGCGCGCTTCGCGAAGAGCTCGGGCAGCACCACCCGCAGAGGGATGTCGCAGTCGCAGGGGCAGCACCGGTCCTATCAGACCATGCATGAGCCACAGCCGCGTGCCGATCGCGCGCCCGGATGGGTGCAGACCGCCGACGAGAGTGGTGCACGACCTGCGACGATGGCCGCGGCGACGTTGGGCGGAGCAGCAGCACACCGGCGCGACGATGCGCTTCCGGGTTCGATGCCGACGGCCTCCGAGCACCAGCAGCCCCGGCCGCATCTTCCCGCGGGCGAACAAACCCCGACTGTCCCGGGAACCATTCCCAACGAGCGCTCAGGATCGCAGCTATGAGCAACGAGACAAATCGGTCGGTGCCCGACCTGCTGGGCGACCTCGTCAACCAGACGTCGACGCTCGTGCGCAAGGAGATCCAGCTCGCCCGGGCCGAGATCAGCGAGACGATGTCCTCGGCGGCCAGCGCCGGGGCCGGCATCATGGCGGCCGCGGTCCTGTTCCTCGCTGCGCTGGTGATCCTGCTGCAGGCAGCGGTCGCCGCACTCGTGGAATTCGCAGGGCTTCGCGTTACCACCGCCTCGCTCATCGTCGTCGTGGTGACGATGCTGATCGGGTGGATGCTGTACCGCGGCGGCCGCAAGAAGCTTGAGGATGCGAGCCTCACCCCCAATCGGACCGTGGCGCAGCTTTCCCGCGACGCGCAGGTGGTCAAGGAGCAGGTACGATGAGCACGACATCCACCGACCCCGGCAACAAGTCGCCCGGCCAGATCGAACGTGAGGTCGAGGCCACGCGCGCCAGCGTCTCCGGCACGCTCGATGAGCTTCGCGGCAAGTTCGAGCCGCGGCAGATCGTCGACCAGGTGGTCGAGCAGGTCGCGGATTACGCGCGCAGCTCCGGCGGCGCGGAATTCGCCCGTAACCTCGGCGCATCGATGCGTGACAACCCGCTGCCCGTGATGCTCATCGGCGCCGGCATCGGCTGGTTGCTGCTGTCGGGCAGTAATGGTTCTTCGACCCGCTATGCGCCGGCACGCCGGGAACTGCCGACCGGCGGCTATCGCTCGGGCATGTCCGATGCGCTACGCAGCGGGCCCGAGCATGTCTCGCACGCCGTCGGCTCGACGCGGGAAGGTGTTGGCCAGTTCCGCGACTCCGCAAGCAGGGTTGCATCCAGTGCAACCGCCGCCGTTGGCGACGCCGCCTCGCGCGTCTCCGACGCGGGCTCGGCTGTTGCGGACCGCATTTCAGGCGCGGCGTCCGAAGGCATGCGGATGGCGGGTGACCTCGGCGAGCGTGTCTCCGACGTTGCTGGCCGTGTCGGCGAGCGCGTCTCCGACGCGACGGCGACGCTGGGCGACAATTTCGATGCCGCACGCGACAGCGTGTCCGCGCTGAGCCACGATGCGATGGACAAGCTCGGCAGCCTTGCCGAGGAGCAGCCGCTGCTGCTGGGTCTTCTCGGCGTCGCGCTCGGCGCCGCGGTGGGTGCGGCGCTGCCGCGCACGCGCACCGAGGACCGCCTGCTGGGCGAGACGCGCGACACGGTCGTCAACCGCATCGCCGAGGTGTCCGGCGACGCCCTGGAGGAGGTCCGCACCGTTGCGGGCGAGCAGATCGAGCAGGTGAAGGGTGCGCTCGCCGAGACCTACAGCGACACCCGCGATCAGCTCCAGCAGGGCGGCGTCTCTGGTGCCGGCAGCGCACTGGGCAATGCGGCCAGCCAAGCCGCTCAGGCCGTGGGTGGTGCGGTGAGCAACATCGCGGCGCATGCGGCCAGCAAGGTGGATGAGGCGGGGACGCCCAGGGACCAGCGCGGGGCGGGCTGAGCCCCGCCCAACGCCGTTTACCGCTTCCTCCGCCCTGCGGCGGCAGGGCGCTTCTTATCGCCGGCCAACTCGATCCAGGCCGGCGCATGGTCCGACGCTTTCTCCCAACCACGAACCTCGCGGTCGACGCCGGCCGCGACCAGGTGGCCGGCGAGCGCGGGGCTGAGCAACAGGTGATCGATGCGAAGTCCGGCGTCGCGTCCGAAGGCATTTCGGAAATAGTCCCAGAAGGTGAAGATGCGCTCGCCCGGATGCAGCGTCCGCAGGGCGTCCACCCAGCCCTGCGCAACCAGCGTGTGAAACGCCCCGCGTACCTCGGGGCGAAACAGTGCATCGTTCTGCCAGCGCTCGGGCTTGTAGACGTCGAGGTCGGTCGGCATGACGTTGAAATCGCCGATCAGCGCGACGGGAGCGTCGAGCGTGATCAGCTCGGCGGCGTAGGCCAGAAGACGATCGAGCCAGCGAAGCTTGTAGTCGAATTTCGGCCCCGGCGCGGGATTGCCGTTGGGCAGGTAGAGGCAGCCGATGACGATGCCGTCGATCACGGCCTCGATGTAGCGGCTTTGGCCATCCTCATCGTCGCCGGGAAGGCCGCGTCGTGTTTCCATGAGCTTGTGTCCGCGCGACAGGATAGCGACGCCGTTCCAGCTTTTCTGCCCATGCCAGATCGCCTCGTAGCCGGCATCGCGTAGCGCGGCGGCGGGGAAGCCCTCCTGAGGCGTTTTCAGCTCCTGCAGGCAGGCGATATCGGGCGCCTGCTCGGCTAGCCAGCGGAGCAGGATAGGCAGCCGGCCGTTGACGCCGTTCACATTGAAACTGGCGATCTTCATGGCTGTGCCTGTCCTGTCGGTGCAGGTGGGAAACGCCGGCGATAACGATCTGTTGCGGGTCTTGATGAAGGTGCACCGGGCCTGGAACTGGCGTTGCCTGCTGACGGTTCTGCGCACGCAACCGAAGGCGATCAAGCGTGTTTGAATCCTGGGAAGCGCAAACCCTTTGTGCGCGTGAAGATAAGGATCGAAGTAATGGATAAGGATCGTATCGCCGGCGCCGCCAATCAGGCCAAGGGCGCCCTCAAGGACGCCGCCGGTAAGGTGACCGGTGACACCAAGCTTCAGGCCGAGGGCAAGGCCGACAAGGCCGCCGGAAAGGTGCAGAGCACCGTCGGTGGAGCCAAGGACGCAGTCCGCGACGCCACGAAGAAGTAAGCCCTGTTGATCGACCTGGCGCGTCGCTTGTTTGGCGCGCGTCAGGACGATCACTGAGGTTGTTCGAGGACACGGCGGCAATTCGGATTGCCGCCGTGTTTCGTCATGCGCGCAGGCTTGAAGCTGCGGTTCTTCCATCATCGTCGGACCACACCACTCGACCCTGTCGGCCGCCAGCGACGGCCTTAGAGCTGTGAGATCGGCACTCCCTGCGTAGCCATAAGCCAGATGCTCAGTCGTTCCCGGTGTTCGGGTCGATTGCATCGGCCACCGCGTGCTTCGCCGAAGGCGGCAGCATCTTCATCACCAGGATGAACGCGGACAGCACGAAGCAGATACCGTTCGTGACGATCAGCGGCCACTGCCCGAGCAGGAGTCCGAAGGTAAACCATAAGCCGAAGCCGGTGACCGTCAGCCAGTACATGGCCGCGGAGATGCTGCGGGTGTCCCGCGTTCGGATGATCCTCCAGGCCTGTGGCGCGAAGCTGGAGACGGAGGCGATGGACGCAGCCACGCCGATCAGGTTCGATAATTCGATGGCCATCGTGCAGCAGAACGCAGGCCCTGCCTCCGGGTTGTCACGACCAGCCGCTATGCGAACAGGCGCCCGTATCCTTGCTGCGCGTGCCGCACCCCGGCCACCTGCAATGCGTGCCACATCATCGCCGATGAGGCCGAGATGACCGGCTTGCCGAGGTCGTCCTCCAGCGTCTGCAGCACGCCCACCGTCGGCATGCCAGTGCCGCTCAGGAACACGGCCTGCGCATCGGGGTGGTCCACTTCACGCGCGATCGCATAGGCCCGCGCCTCACTTTCCTCGTAGATATTGCGCACGTTGGCGAGCGCACCGTGGCTGACCACCGTGATGCCATGCGCTTCGAGGTGTTGCTTGCCCTGCAGGGTCGTGGCTTCCGAATAGGGTGTGCCATAGGCGATGCGCGTGCAGCCGAGTGCGGCGAGTGCGGCCAGCGTGCTGCCGAAGGCGGTGATGAAGCGCGTGCCCGACAGCGCCTCCATCTCTGCCACCAGCGCCGCCTCGCGCGCCTGTCCCAGCGTGTAGCTCGTCGCCGTATGCGCGAGGACGATCACCCGGGGCGAGAGCATCGCGAGCAGCTTCACCGCCTCCGGCACGGAGGCCGCCTGGCTGAGGTTGCGCTCCTCCTGCCCGGCATGGGTGCCGGCCGGGCCGGACGCGCTCAGCCGCGTGACATGGACGGAGACGCCGGGCGGGCAGAGCGCCTGCATCTCCGGCTCGACCGTGGGATTGCCGGGCGCCACCAGGAACCCGAGCCGTGCGCGCCAACCCTTCATCACGTCACCTCAATGGCTAGGCGTCACGCAGTCCGCGGCGCCGTCGTGGCGAGCATACGCGCTTTGCCGCCCGCTGCCTCCGCGCACGGCTTGACCCTCGGCAGGGGGCATCCGCACACTCACGCCCTGCGCCTGAGCGGCGCTTTTCGGCAACCGGGGTGGAAAACGATCATGGTGCCAGGCTGCCGTCTTTATGGGGTTCGTGGCCGCGTCTTGGGTGCGGCCCTTGCGGCGGCGCTCGCTTGGTTGAGTCCCGCGGCAGCCGAGGAATGGCCGGTACGCCCGATCCAGCTGGTGAACCCCTATCCCGCCGGCAGCGTCACCGACCTTCTTGCTCGCGCTCTGGCACCCGGCCTGTCGACACGCCTTGGCCAGCCCGTCGTGGTGGTGAACCGGGACGGCGCGGGGGGCAGCGTCGGCATCGCCTCCGTCGCGCGCGCGGCGCCGGATGGCTACACGCTGACCTTCTCGGCGATCACGCCGCTGATCGTCTCGCCGATGATGCGGGCGGATACCGGCTACACCGCGGAATCGCTCGATGGCATCTGCCAGACCTATGACCATGCCTTCGCGCTGATCGTGGCGCAGGCCTCCCCGCTGCGCAGCCTCGCCGACCTTGTGGCCGAGGCCCGCCGCCGCGGCGGGCTGCAATACGGCCATCTCGGCGTCGGCTCGATCCAGCATCTCGCGGGATCCTCGCTGGCGCAGGCGGGCGGCATCGAGCTGGAACCGGTGGCCTATCGCGGGGATGCCGCTGTGGTCCTCGACGTCCAGGCCGGCCGGATCGATTTCGGCATCACCGTCGCGGCCTTCGTCGTGAACCAGCCGGTGCGCGTGATCTCGATCCTGGCCGAGCAGCGCTCGCCCGGCTTCCCCGATGTGCCCATCGCGCGCGAGGTCGGGTTCGACGTGTCGGTCGCAAGCTACGGCGGCGTGCTGGCGCCGGCCGGCCTGCCGGCCGCGGTGCGCGCGCGTCTCGAAGGCGCCTGCCAGGGCGCGGCGGCCGATGAGACCTATGTGGCGATGGCGCGGCGGACCCTGCAGCCCGAGCGCTACTTCCTTGGCGCTGCCGCCTTCGCCGCGCGCATGGCGGCCGACCTTCGCGGAAAGCAGGCGCTGCTGCAGCGCATGGGCCTCTCGCGATAACGCTACGCTGCGGTTGCCCGCGTACTCGGCGGTGCGAGGGCTAGTCGGCGCCGCACATCATGCGCCCCTTCAGGGTCGAGCCGCGATACTGGAGCTCGAGCTCATCGAGCTCCCGCTCGGCGGCATCGCGGGAGGGGTGCCACGTCCCCAACCCTTCGCCGCGTCCATCATTCCTGATCGTGGCGACTTCAAACCCCCAGCCGAAGGCTGCGCGGTAGGACAGGCGGATCTCATAGGTGGGCGTACGCATGGGGGATCACTCGCAGAAGAAAAGGGCCACACCGTGACGGCCCAGGCTCCCTACGGGTCTGGCCGCCACCCAGATGATTCAAATTGATGACGAAGTGTTTCGGCCGAAGGCCAGGGCGGTCAGGAGCCTTCGGCGGGGTCGTACAGCACGCCGGAGGAGGCGAAGCCGCCATCCACGTTCAGGATGTGCCCGGTGACGAAGCCATTGTCGGACCCGCAGAGGAAGGCGACGGCCGCGGCGATATCCTCCGGCGTGCCGTAGCGCTTCACCGCCATGCGGCCGAGGAAGGCGGCGCGCTGGCGCGGCCCATGCGCGGTGCGCGCGATCTGCGTCGGCCCCGGGGCCACGCCATTCACGGTGATGCCGTATTCCGCCAGCTCCGCCGCCAGCACCTTGGTCAGCGTCTCGATGCCGCCCTTGCTCGCACCATAGGCGGCCCGGCCGGTGCCCCCGAACTGGCCGGAGACCGAGGAGATGGTGACGATGCGTCCGCCCCGCATATCCTCCGCGCCGCCGGCCATGGCGCGGGCGGCGGCCTGCGCGGTGACGAAGCAGCCGATGAGGTTCACCCGCAGCACGCGCTCAAAATCCGCCAGGCTCATCTCGAGGACGGGCTTGCGGTCGGTGATGCCGGCATTGCAGACGGCGATGCGCAGCCTGCCGAAGCGCGCCTGGGCTTCAGCCACGGCGGCGGCGGCCTGGTTAGGCTCGGCCACATCCATCGCGAAGGCATGGGCCTGGCCGCCGGCGGCGCGGATGCCGGCCGCGATGGCCTCGGCTGCGGCCGCGTTGATGTCGGCGACCAGCACCGCGGCGCCGTCGCGTGCCAGGCGCTGGGCGATACCGGCGCCGATGCCGGACCCGCCGCCGGTGACCAGCGCCGCCTGGCCCGCGATGCTCACGGCGTGTCCTCCATCGCGATCACGCGGGCCGGTGCGCCGTCGGAATCGGGGATCTTGATGGGCAGGCCCACCACCTGGTTCCGCGCCTGCATGAGCGCCCCCATGTTGCAGAGGTACTCGAACATGATGACGCCGCGCTTGAGCAGGTGGAAATGGGTCACGTGCTCGGGCAAGGGCGGCCGCTTCTCGCCGGTCAGGAAGTAGCGGATGCAGTGGTCCTGCGGGAAGTCGAAGCCGACCGCCTTGATGCCCCGGTCGTAGAGCCAGATGGCACCCTCCGCCGTCATCCACGGCGCGTGCAGCCAGTACTCCGGCGTGTCGATGCTCGCACGCTCATCCCACCGCGTGCGGATCAGCGCGAAGTCGCCGCGCTGGACATGCGCACCGGCTGCCGCGATCGCCTCGCCGGGGATCGGGTGGTTGGCAGGAATGGCGGAGACGTCGATCACCGCCCCCGGCCCCACCGTCATGTCGGGGGTGATGGCGTCTGTGGTGAAGCCCTCGGGGTCGACGTGGCGCGGGCTGTCCATGTGGGTGAAGGAGTGCAGGTTCCAGCCGGCCCAGGTGCCCTGGCCTGCGCCGGTGTCGTGGCTTTTCAGGAGGCGACGCTGCACGTCGGTCCAGCGGAAATGGCCGGTCCTGACCGGGGTCGACAGGTCGATGACGCGCATCGATGTGTTCCTCTAGCTGTCGCGCCAGGGGCGCTGGCGCCAGACCTCGCGCAGCGACTCCGCCTCGCGCATCACCAGCTCGCGTGTCTGCTCCGCATTGCGGTAGTGCAGGGGCACGAACAGGCGCTCGGCCTCCGCGACCCAGGCGGGGTCGCGCATCGTCGCCTCGATCATGGCCTCCAGGCGCCGGCGGATCGGCTCCGGCGTGGCGGCGGCGGTGACCAGGCTGCGGACCACGCCGGTGTCGATCGCGTAGCCGGAGTCGCGGAAGGTCGGCACATCCGGCGTCATGGCGAAGCGCGCCGGCCCGGCGGCGGCCAGGGGGCGCACGCTGCCCTCGCGGATCAGCGCGACGCTCTCGCCCATGTTCATCGAGGCAACCTGGATATGACCGCCGAGCAGTGCCGTCACGGTCGGTGCCTGCCCCGCGAAGGGCACGTGGTTGAGGCTGATGCCGGCCGCGCGCTCCAGCGCCAGCATCAGCAGATGGTCATCCGAACCGATGCCCGCGGTGCCGACCGCGATGGTTCCTGGCCGCGCCTTCGCCTGGGTGACCAGGTCGGCGAGGCTGCGGATCGGCCCGTTCGGGGCGACATGGAAGCCGGAGGGATCCTCGACGATCGTGCCGAGATAGGCGAAGTCGGCCAAGGTGTAGCGCGGCTGCCGTTCGATGGTGATGGTCTGCAGGCTGGGCGTGATGACGGTGCCGATGGTCAGCCCGTCGGGTGCCGCCTGGGCCATCGCGGTGTAGCCGATCTCCCCGCCCGCGCCGCCACGGTTGAGGACGACGAAGCGCGCGCCGGGCAGATGCCGCTCGAAATGGCTCACCATGGCGCGGATGTTGATGTCGGTGCCGCCGCCGGGCGGGAAGGGCACGATGATCTGGATCGGCCGCTCGCGCGGCCAGGCCGCTTGCGCGGACAGGATCTTCGGCGCGGCAAGGCCGGCCGCCATGGATGCGGCCAGCAGGCCGCGCCGCTTGATCAATAGGGGCATGGTTTCCTCGACGCGCCGTCATCGGGCGATTGCGCGGATGCTAGGCCGGATCCTCGCGTGCACCAAGCGGGGTGCGGGGCCGGACGCGTCCTGAAAATCCTCCATGCATTAACCTAACTTTCCGTCCATATATCGTCGGCTGTGACATTGAACGGTGCCGAAGGCACCACTGGGAGGGTGAGGTTGGAACGAACAAGCCTTGGCGAGGCCTGCCTCTCGCCGCAGACGCGTTCGTCCGTGGATTCCTCGCCCGCGACCACTGGCGCCGTGGTGGAGCCGCTGCCTGCTATCGCCCCCTATGCCGCCATCGGGCCCTCCGAGCCGACCCCATGGCGCCCGCGCCCGATCATCATCGCCTCGCTGGGGCTGCATGTCGCGGCGCTGCTGTCGCTTGTGGTGCTGCCCCAGGCCTGGCCCTGGGCCCTGGGTGGCGTGCTGACCAACCACGCGGTGCTGGCGCTGCTGACCCTGTGCCCTGACAGCCAGCTTCTCGGGCGCAGCATGCGCACCCTGCCGGCGGACCTCGCGCCTGGCCATGTCGCGCTCACCTTCGATGACGGGCCGGACCCGGCGGTCACGCCGCGCGTGCTCGACATGCTGGACCGCCACGGCGCGCGCGCCACCTTCTTCTGCATCGGCGAAAAGGCGCAGGCGCATCCGGCGCTGATGCGCGAAATCGCCGCGCGCGGCCACGCCATCGGCAACCACACGATGCGGCATCTTGGCTGGTTTGCCATGCTCGGCATCGGCGGGCAGCGCAGCGAATGGGTCGGCGCGCAGCGCGTGCTTGACCAGCTGGGCGTGGCGAGCACGCTTGCCCGCACGCCGCTCGGCCTGCGCAGCCCGCTCTCGGATTATGCCCTGCACCAGGCCGGGCTGCGCCATATCGGCTGGAGCCGGCGCGGCTTCGACACGCTGTCCGGCGATGCTGCCGTGGTGCTGAACCGCCTCGCCCGCGGCCTGGGGGAGGGGGACATCATCCTGCTGCACGATGCGGGGGCCCGGCGCGACCGGAACGGAGAGCCGGTCTGCCTCGCGGTGCTGGAAGCCTTGCTGCCGATGCTGGCGTCCAAGCGCCTGACCTCCATCCGGCTGGAGGGCTGATGCCGGGATCAGGGGTCGCGCGTCGCGGGCTGCAGGTGATTCACGAACACAGCGCGCAAGTCGCGGGCGAAATCCTCCGCGCGGCCCTGCACCGGCAGGCGCGGCCCGAGCGTGACCCGGTACAGGAGAGGGAATTCTGGGCGCCGCCACAGCGGCCAGCCCTTGCGCAGGTAGGGCGAGTTGCTCTCGATGAACAGCACCTGGACCGGCGCGCGGGCGTGCTTGGCGATCAGCGCGAAGCCTGGACGGAAGGGGCCCAGCGCGCCTGCGGGTTGGCGGGTGCCCTCGGGGAAGATGAGCAGGTTGGACCCCTCCCGCAGTGCTGCGGCGGCGTTGCGGATCAGCCGCAGCGGCTCATCGGTGCGCAGGTATCCGGCCAGGCGCCCGCCACCCAGCAGCGGGTTGTTCCAAAGCTTCGCCTTGATGATGCAGATCGTGCGTGGCAGGCACGAACCCAGCAGCAGGATGTCGAGCAGCGCCAGGTGGTTGGCCGCGAACACCACTCCGCGCGTGTCACGCAGCCGGTCGACCGCGGAGAGGTCGACGCGCGCGATCCCGGTCGCGCGCATGACCCAGAGGAAGAAGCTGAAAAACGTCCTGATCGCCCCCTGGCCGAGGCGCTGCCCAAAGCGCCGCGGCAGCAGCGGCGTCAGCACGGTCCCGACCAGGCTCCAGACGGAGAAGCAGATGGCGAGGATCGTGAGGACCAGGAAGAAGCTGAACGTGTCCCAGGCATGGCGCAGCGGCCGCGCCCGCGCCTCGGCCTCCGCCGCGTCGTGTGGGCCGCTTCCCTCCGCGGCGAATTGATCGGCAGCCATCCTGGGCTGGTTCCCTCGGTGGGAGTCGTTTGGTAGCCTTCCCGCCAATCAGCACCGGCAGTCCAGCCATTCGGCAGACCGGCACTGTGGCGGAACCCCCCGCATCCTCCAATGCAGGAACGCCGACGTGACCCAGCCGCACCCTGTCCTGACCGGCTACTACGGCGATGCCCGCGAGCGCGAGGCCTTCGTTCGGAACCTGTTCGACACCTCCGCCGCCGATTACGACCGCATCAACACCATCATGTCGCTCGGCTCCGGGGCTTGGTACCGCAGGCGCGTGCTGCGCCAGCATGGCCTGGCACCGGGGCAGCGGGTGCTCGACATCGCGATCGGCACGGGGCTGCTGGCGCGCGAGGCCGCCGCGATCGTGCAGGGCGAAGGTCTGGTGGTCGGGCTCGACCCGAGCCTGGGGATGCTGCAGCAGGCGCGCGCCAGCCTCACGCTGCCCATGGTGCAGGGCAAGGCCGAGGTGCTGCCCTTCGCCGATGGCAGCTTCGACATGGTGACCATGGGCTACGCGCTGCGCCACATGGCGAGCTTCGGCAGCGTCTTCGCGGAGTTCCAGCGCGTGCTGAAGCCTGGCGGAAGGCTGCTGATCCTGGAGATCGCGCGCGCGGAGAACCGGCTTGCCCAGGCGGCCGCGATGCTCTGGCTGGGGCGGATGATCCCCGCGATCTGCGGATTGATGATGCCGCGCAAGCAGGGGCGGCTGCTGATGAAATACTACTGGGACACGATCGAGGAATGCGTGCCCGCCGCCACGATCGAGGCGGAGCTGCGCACATCGGGCTTCTCCGGTGTCGGCAGCACGGCGTCGCTGGGCGTCTTCCGGGAATATGCCGGCGTCAGGCCGTGACGACCTGGCCGGCACCCATCGCCGGCCGCGTCGATCCGCGGATGACGAGCTGGCCGCGTAGCAGTACGGTCTCATCCGGAAGGCCGGGCGTCGCGATGCGCGTGGTGAGCAGGTCGAGCCCGCGCTGCACCATCGTCGCCAGCGGTTGCTCGAAGCTGGTGATGTCGTAGGCTGGCCGTGCCGCGTCGGGGATGCAGTCGAAGCCGGCCATGGCGATCTCACCTGGGATCGTGACGCCGCCTCCGCGCAGCGCGTCCATCGCGCCCATGGCGATGATGTCGCTGACCGCGAAGAGGCAATCCGGCCGCCGCGATGCGGGCAGCGCGAGGATGGCGCGCCCGGAATCGTAGCCGCCTTCGTAGGTCGAGCGGGCGTCGAAGCGCGCGGCGATCTCGCCGCCGCCTTCGGTGAAGGCGGCGGCAAAACCACGCTCGCGGTCGATGCCGTTGGAACTCACCGCGCCGCTGTGCAGGACTGCGGCGCGGCGATGGCCGGCGCCGCGAAGGTGCAGCGCCATGGTGCGCCCGCCGGCCTCGTTGTCGCAGGACACCGCGCTCGCGTGCAGGCGCGGCACGCGGTTGATCATCACGACCGGCACGCCGTTGGTAGCGCAGATGTCGGCGGCGCGGGATGACATGTCGGCCGAGGTGACCAGGCAGCCATCCACCTGGTAGTGCAGCAGCGCCGCGGCCGTCGCGTCATCGATGGCGCCGCCGCCGGCATGCACGATGAGGAAGCGCAGCCCGCGCGCGGCGGCCTGCGTCACCAGCTCCTCCAGCAGCATCGCGTAGAAGGGGTTGGTCGCCGGACCCAGCACCAGGCCGAGCAGGCCGGAGCGGCCTGAGGAGAGCGTGCGCGCGAAGGCGTTGGGCAGGTAACCGGCCTCGGCGGCGAGTGCCATGATCCGCGCGCGCATGGATTTGGATATCCGCGCATCGCCGCGCAGTGCGCGCGAGACGGTGGAGGCGGAGACGCCGGCAAGGCGCGAGAGGGTGACGATGGTGGCGCGCGGACGGGTCGGCACGTGTTCCATGTGTGATCGGTAGCACGGCGCGAATCCTATGCGCAAACGCAAGCACAGCCCCAGGATAGTGGGAGTTGTGCGAGGAGGTCCTGGGGCTGACGAGCGCTCCGCATGATGCATCGCAGCACGGAATCTGCTCAGCTTTCGGCAACCTGCCAGCCCCCAGACATTCGCGAAGATTTTGCGCCAACGTTTGCACAAAAATGCTGGACCTCGGTCGCACGCCTCGCCTAGTGTCGGCCAAAAGCAGGAGGAGCAGCGCCATGACGCGCCAGATGACGATGGTCGGATTCATGCAGGCGCAGAACTGCTCCATCACGCCCGGCTCCTGGCGCCACCCGGCGAACAGCCTGGATTTCCTCACCCCCGATTATTTCCAGCGCATCGGCCGCGTGCTCGAAGATGGCAAGTTCCACCTCGCCTTCTTCGATGACCGGCTCGCAATGCCGGACATCTACGGCCACGACCATCGCGAAGCCGTCGAGAACGGCATCCGCGTGGTCAAGATGGACCCCATCTCCATCCTCACCGCGATCGGCTGCGCCACGACGAAGCTCGGGCTCGGGGCGACCTATTCGACGACCTATTACGAACCCTTCCATGTCGCCCGCCTCTTCGCGACGCTCGACCTGATGACGCGCGGGCGGTCGGCCTGGAACATCGTCACCTCGCTCAATGATTCCGAGGCCGCGAATTTCGGCCGCGCCGAACACCTCGCCCATGACCTCCGCTACGACCGCGCCGACGAGTTCGTCGAAGTCGTCATGGGCCATTGGGACAGCTGGGAGGAGGACGCGATTATCGCCGACAAGGCGACGGGCCGCTTCGCCGATGGCGCCAAGGTGCATGCCCTTCGCCATGAGGGACAATATTTCAAGTCACGCGGGCCGCTCTCCGTACCGCGCTCGCCGCAGGGCTCGCCGGTGCTGATCCAGGCGGGGCAGAGTGGCCGGGGCCGTCGCTTCGCGGGCCGCTGGGGCGAGCTCATCTTCGTGATCTATCCCAACATCGAGGCCGGCAAGAAGCAGTATGCGGACCTCAAGCAGGCGGTGCGCGAAGCCGGCCGTGATCCGGACCAGGTCGCCGTCGCACCCGCCTGCTACGTCTGCGTCGCCGAGACCCGCGCCGCGGCCGAGGCCAAGCGCGACTTCATCCTCACGCTGTCCAAGCCCATCGACGGCCTGGTGCTGCTCTCCGAGGTCACGAATTTCGACTTCGCGAGCAAGGATCTCGACAGCGAGTTCACCGATGAGGAGCTGGCGAAGATCTCCTGGACCGGCTTCAAGGACCGCGTGGTGATGCTCAGCGGCAAGGCGCATCCGACCGTGCGTGACTTCGTGCATTTCTCCGGCCGCGGCACCATCCGCGAATTCCCGATCTTCTGCGGCACGCCCACCGATGTCGCCGACCAGATGGAGGAATGGTTCACCGCGCGCGCCTGCGACGGCTTCGTACTGGCCGCCACCCACACCCCCGGCGCCTTCGAGGATTTCGTGCGCTTCGTGGTGCCGGAACTGCAGCGGCGCGGCCTGTATCACAAGGATTACGCGGGCATTACGCTGCGCGAGAACCTCGGGCTGCCGAGGCCGAACGCCGGCGATTGGCGGCGGACCGACGCGAAGGGAGCGGGCGCATGACGCAGCTGGGCGACATCACGGGAAATCTCGGCCGGCGCGGCCTGCTTGGTGGCGCGCTTGCGCTCCCCCTCATCGGCAGCGCCGCGGCGCAGGATGCCTGGCCCTCGCGCGCCGTGCGCATCATCGTGCCCTACGCGCCTGGCGGCGGAACCGACGTCACCACGCGGTCCATCGCCGAGGCGCTGACCCAGCGCTTCCGCCAGAGTTTCGTGGTTGAGAACCGGCCCGGCGCGAATGGCGTGGTCGGCACCGAGGCGGTCTCCCGCGCGAACCCGGACGGCTACACCTTCGTCGCGCAGACCGCGACGCACATCATGGCGCGGCAGATGCAGACGCTGCCCTATGACCCCGTGACGGACTTCACCGCGATCGCGCTGCTCGCGCGCTATCCGCTGGTGCTGATGACCAGCCAGCGCGCCGGCTATGCGGATATCCCCGCGCTGCTCGCGGCCGCGCGCGCACAGCCTGGCGGCATCCCGCAGGGCACCTCGGATGCGCAATCCTCCTACACCGCCGCGCTGTTCGCGAAGCAGGCGAATGTCGAGCTGAACGAGGTGCCCTATCGCGGTTCCGGCGCCTATCTCGCTGACCTCACGGCCGGGCATTTGCCGGTCGCCTGGGGCAGCCCGGCGACGGCGGCCGCACTCGTCTCTTCCGGCCAGATCCGGCTGATCGGCGTCTCCTCGGCGACGCGGTCGATCTACCTGCCCGAAGTGCCGACGCTGACCGAAGCCGGCGTACCAGGGGCCGAATTCACCGGCTGGTTCGGCCTGTTCGGCCCCTCCCGCCTGCCCGCGGCCATCGCCGGCCAGATGAACGGCGCCATCAACGATGCGATGGCAACGCCGGAGATGCGTGCCCGCTACACGACACTCGGCAACGAGGTCGCGGCACTCAATCTCGAACAGCTGGCATCGCTGATGCGCGAGGACGACGCGCGCTGGGCGCGCGCCTCGCGCGACGGCCTGATCCGTCGCGCGCAGTAGGGAAAGGAAGCCCCGCCATGAACGAAGTCCGCATGCTCTCGACCAGCGGCATTCTCGGCTACGGCTATGCCGAAGAATCGCTGCGCATCGGCATGGAACGCGCGCCGCACGCCGCCGATGGCGGCAGCACCGATCCGGGGCCCTACTATCTGGGTGCCGGCACCTCCTTCTGTTCGCGGCTTTCGGTCAAGCGAGACCTCCGGCTGATGCTGATCGCCGCGGTCGCCGCCAAGATCCCGTGCATCGTCGGCACGTCAGGCGGCGCGGGCGGTGAACCACACTTGCAGGATACGGCCGCGCTGGTGCGCGAGATCGCGCGAGAGGAGGGGCTGTCCTTCCGCATGGCGCTGATCCATGCCGAGCAGGACAAGCCGTCGCTCATTGCCCGCGTCAACGCCGGCAAGGTGCGCGTGCTGGCCAAGCTCGCCCCGCTCGACGCCGTCACGATCGAGCGCGCGACGCGCATCGTGGGCATGATGGGGCCCGAGCCGATCGCGCGCGCACTCGATGGCGGCGCGCAGGTCATCCTATGCGGGCGCAGCAGCGACCCCGCGCAATGGGCCGCCGTCGCGATCCGCGCCGGCATCGCGCCCGCGCCGTCCTGGTATGCCGGCAAGATGCTCGAATGCGGCGCGGAGCCGACCACGCCGAAGGAGCCGGACTGCCTGCTCGTCACCGTGCGCGACGACCACCTGATCTGCGAGCCGCCGAACCCGATCCGCCGCTGCACGCCCTTGTCGGTGGCGAACTTCGCCCTGCATGAGAATGCCAGCCCGATCCACCACGTGGAGCCGGGCGGCCTGCTCGACACGTCCGAAGTGGTGTTCGAGGCGGTCTCCGACCGCGCGGTGAAGGTCAGCGGCATGAGCTGGACGCCGGCGGAGACCTACACCGTGAAGCTGGAGGGCGTGGAGCTCTCGGGCTATCGCGCCATCTCGATCTGCGGGACGCGGGACCCCGTCCTGATCTCCCAGATCGACGACTACCTGGCGACCCACCGCGCCAAGGTTGCGGCCAAGGCCGCGGCGTTCGGCGTGCCGCCCAGCGCGTACCGGATGTCCATCCGCACCTACGGCAAGGACGGCGTCATGGCCGGGTGGGAGAAGACGCCCGCCATCACCAGCCACGAACTCGGCTTCGTGCTCGAAGTGCTGGCCGACACGCAGGACATCGCCAACGCCGTGCTCGCCATGGCGCGCACCTCCATGCTGCACGCCGACTTCCCGGGACGGTTGTGCAAGGAGGGCAACATGGCGTTTCCCTTCTCGCCCTCCGACATTCCCATGGGCGCGCAGTACCGCTTCTCCGTCTTCCACGTCGCAGCCCCCGCGGACCCCTACGAGATGTTCCCCATCGAATACGAGACGGTGACGGCGACCGCACCGCAGCGCGTCATGGCGGAGGCGTGACATGGCGCTGATCCGCGACATCGTCCAGGTCTGCAAAAGCAAGAACGCCGGGCCTTTCCTGGTGACCATCGACGTCCTGTTCGAGGATGACGCGCTGTATCGCCGCGTGAAGGCGACGGGCGTGCTGAACGCCGGCCTGTTCGCCATGCTGTACGGCGTGGCAGAGGAGGATGTGCTGTTCACCCCCTACGACACCGCCTCGGCCTTCAAGGCCACGCTGCCGCGCCTGGTGCCCGCCGGCGATTTCGGCGACACCGACGTCTACGGCGCGCAGCAGCATGCGCCGTTGCTGGATGTCGATATCCCGCTGAACGACTGATCCCGCCACGGCACGCCGGGCATCGTGACGCGCAAGTGACACCGGCCGGCGCTGTGCCTATCCTCCGGGAAACACGCGGGGGGCGACGGTGCGCAATCTGGTTTTCTTGCTGGCGCTGCTGGTGACGGCGACGCCCGCCTTCGCCCAGGGCAGCCTCAACCTGTACTGCTCCGTGCAGATCGAGTGGTGCCAGGCGATCGCGACGAACTTCCAGCGCGACAGCGGCATCCGCGTGAACGTGACGCAGCGCGGCAGCGGCGAGAGCCTGGCCGCCATTCGCGCCGAGGGCCAGAACCCGCGCGGCGACGTCTGGTTCGGTGGGACCGGCGACCCGCACCTGGCCGCCGCCGAGGAGAACCTGACCCAGGTCTATGAGAGCCCGGGCAATGCCAGCCTGCAGCCCTGGGCGCTGACCCAGTGGCAGCAATCCGGCCGCCGCGCGGTGGGCATCTATGCCGGCGTGGTCGGCTTCGGCTTCAACACCGAATTGCTCGCCCGACGCGGCGCCGCCCCGCCCGCCTGCTGGGCGGACCTGCTGGACGCCCGCTTTCGCGGCGAGATCCAGGTAGCCAATCCCAACTCCTCCGGCACCGCCTATGTCATCATCGCCACGCTGGTGCAGCTGATGGGCGAGGAACCCGCCTTCGAGTATCTCCGCCGTCTGCATGCCAATGTGAATTCCTACGCCCGCACCGGCACCGGCCCGATCAAGGCGGTGGCGCGCGGCGAGACGGCCGTGTCCCTCTCCTTCGTCCATGATGCCGTGACGGAGCGAAACGCCGGCTTCCCCGTCTCCTACGCCACCCCCTGCGAGGGCACCGGCTTCGAGATAGGGTCGATGTCCATACTCCGGGGTGCGCGCAACATCACCCAGGCCAGGCGCTTCTACGATTGGGCGCTGACCGCGCCGGCGCAGCGGCTGGGCTTCGAGGTCGGCGGGCAATTGCAGACGCCCTCCAACCGCGATGCGCCGCTGCCGCTCAACGCGCCCGATCTCTCGCGCATCCGCCTGATCGAATACGACTTCGCCCGCTACGGCCGCAGTGCCGAGCGGCGGCGGCTGATCGAACGCTGGGACCGCGATGTGGGAGCGCTGCCGCGATGATCCGCCGCACGCTCCTGCTCGCCGCCATCCTGGCGCTCGGCATCACCGGCCGCGCCCAGGCGCAGGGCAGCCTGAACATGCTCTGCGCGCCCCAGGCGGATTGGTGCGAGGCGATCGCTGCCGCCTTCCAGCGGGAGACCGGCATCCGCGTGTCGATGGCGCGGAAGTCCACCGGCGAGATCCTGGCGCAGATCCGCGCCGAGGCGGCCAATCCGCGCACTGATATCTGGTTCGGCGGAGCGTCCGAAATCCACTTCACGGCCGGCGAGGCCAACCTGCTGCAACCCTACACCTCGCCCAACATGGCGGCCCTGCACGGCTGGGCGCAGCGGATGCACACCCTGTCCAACGGGCGCTGCGTTGGCGTGTCCTCGGGTGCGATGGCGATCGTGTGGAACCGCGAGCTGATGGTACGGCGCAACCTGCCGATCCCCCGCACATGGACGGATCTGCTCAACCCCGCCTATCGCGGCGAAATCCAGTTGCCGAACCCCAACTCCTCCGGCACCGCATACACGATCATCGCGGGCCTGGTGCAGCTCTGGGATGAGGAGCGGGCCTTTGACTATCTTCGCCGGCTGCATGCCAATGTGAACGCCTATACGCGCTCTGGCGCTGCCCCCATGCAGGCCGTTGCGCGCGGCGAGACGGCGCTCGCGGTGAGCTTCGACATGGAGACGATCTCCATGCAGCAGGCCGGATTTCCCGTCGAGTTCGGCTACCCCGAGGACGGCACCAGCTACGAAGTGGCTTGCATGTCCATCATCCGCGGCGCCCGCAACGTGGCCCAGGCGCGGCGCTTCTACGACTGGTACCTGACGCCGGCGGCCATGGATATCGGCCCGCGCGCCAACCAGTTCCATTCGCCCGCGCATCCCGGTGCGGCGCCGGATGCGCGCATCGCGGACCTCACCCGCATCCGCCTCATCGATTATGATTTCCTGACCTTCGGGCAGGCGGCGACGCGGCGGCGCATCCTCGAACGCTGGGATCGCGAGATCGGCGCGCTGCCGCGCTGATGCGGCTGCGCGGCAGCCTGCCGATCTGGCTCGTTGCCGCACTCGGCGCGGCGATCCTGCCCTGGCATATGCAGCAGGACGGGCTGACCTTGGCCGGCCTCTTCGCCCTGACGGCGCCGGAGCCCGAGGCGGCGTCGGCCCTGGGCCAGGCGCTCTGGCATGGGCGGGGGTGGTTCTGGCCGGTGATGGCGGCATTGCTGCTGGCGCTGCCAGGGGTGCTGCTGCGCCATGCGGGGCTTCTGCTGCTGGGCGGTGGGCTGGGGTTGCTGGCCATCGTTGCACAGGGGCTGGCCATCGGTGTGCAGGGCTGGTCCTGGCCGCTGCTGGAATCCACCTTCGGGCCGCTCGACGACCGGCAGTTCGGCTTCGGCCTGGGCGCGGTGCTGGCGTGTCTCGGCTGCCTGTTCCTGCTGACCGACGGGCTCGCACTGCGCGGCCGCTTCAAGGGCGACCGCTTCGTGGCCGGTGCGGTGGGGCTGCTCGTCAGCTCCATCGTGCTGTTCACGGCATGGCCGGTGGGCATGATGCTGGGCCAGATGTTCGTCCCGCGCGAAGACCTCGGCGTGGTCGCCTCGCTGGGCGCGCGGCTGCTGGACGCCAAGATCTGGGGCCTGGGCTGCGTCGTGGGCGCGGGGGGCTGCGGGGTGTTCTGGAACACGCTGGTGTTGGCCATCGCCACCGCCACCGCCGCCACGATGCTGGGGCTGTGCTTCGCACTTCTGGTCACCCGCAGCCGGTTCCCCGCGCGCCGCGCGCTGCGCCTGCTGACGGTGCTGCCGATCATCACCCCGCCCTTCGTCATCGGCTTGGGCCTGATCCTGATCTTCGGCCGCTCGGGGGTGGTGAACCAACTGGTCGAGGCGGGCTTCGGCTGGCAGCTGGGACGCTGGATCTATGGCCTCAGCGGCGTGTGGCTTGCGCAGGTCTTCTCCTTCACGCCCACGGCCTTCCTCGTGCTGATCGGCGTTGTCGAAGGCGTCTCGCCGGCCATGGAGGAAGCATCGGAGACGCTGCGCGCCAGCCGCATGCGCACCTTCCGTGCCGTGTCCCTGCCGCTGATGCTGCCCGGCATCGCCAATGCGTTCCTGGTCGTCTTCGTCGAGAGCCTGGCGGATTTCGGCAACCCCATCGTGCTCGGCGGCAGCTACGGCGTGCTGTCGACGGAGATCTTCTTCGCCGTCGTCGGCGCGCAGCAGGATTTCGGGCGCGCGGCCGTGCTCGCGGGCGTGATGCTGGTGCTCGCGCTGCTGGTCTTCCTGCTGCAGCGCGTGGTGGTCGGCAAGCGGTCCTACGTCTCGATGACGGGCAAGGGCGATACGGGATTGCCCACCCCGCTGCCCGCGCCGATCCGGCGGCTCGCCTACGCCATCGCGCTGCCCTGGGCGGCGCTGACGATCCTGGTCTACGGCATGGCGCTGGCGGGTGGCTTCGTGCGCGTCTGGGGCCGCGACTGGACGCTGACGCTGAGCCATTTCCAGCGCGCCTTCGCGCTGGAATGGACGGATACGGGCGGCATCATCTTC
>JAZKFA010000135.1:0-3890 GCA_040386655.1 Pseudomonadota bacterium
CGTGCCAGTCACTGCCATGCCGGCCTCTTCCTCCTGTCAAGCACATCAGCACACCCAAATGTTTCTTTCCCCCTCATCTGCTCACCTCTCCGCTGCGCAGCTCTGCGCTCTCAGAGTCCTCGTCAAAGTTGGCTTCACTTGCCGTGTAGTACCAGCACGCTCCCAGCCGTCTCGCCTCGGGCCGCTCCCTCTCTCCCTCCAGCACTGCAAACAGATCCTTTAGCCACCGAAAGGCAGACAGCCGCAGCTCTGCAGCCGCCTCTTTTCCAGTCGTCTCGCGCCACATCGGCGACCCTTCCAGGACGTGCACCGTGACCGGGAAGGCATGGGTGTGGAAGACGGTGGCCTGGCCCGGCGCGATGGTCGCGGTCAGCACCTGGATCTCCTGGCGCTCGCCGCGCGGCATGCCGGTGACGGTCTCGCGCAGGAGCATGGTCGGGCGCGCCTCCGCTGGCTGGGCGGCGGCGGGCCGCTGGGCGACGCCAGAGACGGTGGCGCAGAGCGCCAGGGTGGCCAGGGACATGCCGCGCATGGTCGCCTCCTTCAGGATGGAGGCGATGGTAGCGCAGATCGCCCGCGACAGAACCGCGACGCCAGGCGAGCGCTGGAGCTGGATGGTGGGGTGTGGGGCGGACCGCGTCCGACAAGTGGCTGCGGACCAGCAATGCGGCGCGAACTTCCACGCCGCCTGGAGGGGCCGGGGGCGCCGCCCCCGGCCATTCACCTCAGGGCGACAGCACCGTGCAGTCGCGGGCACGCGAACGGGCGCAGACCTGCTCGGCCGCCTCGCGGGAGAGGCCGGTCACGCGCGCCCGGTACAGCCGGGTCTGCCCCTGTGAGACCGGCTGCACCTCGGTGCGGCTGCCAAGCAGTGCGGTCTGGTCACGCGCCTGGCTTGCCGCGCTGCGGGCCACGTTCTCGGAGGCGAAGGCGCCGACCTGGACGCCCCAGTTCTGTCGTGCCGAAACGCCGCGTGCGGCGGCGGGCAGGCTGCTCGCCTGCGCCGACCCGATCAGGCCGAGGCTACGCGCGGCAGGAGCCGGTGCGGCGGGCGGAGGCGGCGGCACCAGCGCCGCGAAGGCTTGTGCACGGCTGCCGCGCGGCGCGGGGCCGGGCAGCGGCGCAGCGGACGCCGCGAAGGCGGACCCGCGAGACCCACGCGGCGTGATCGCGGAAGGCCGTGGCATCGGCGCAGGCTCCGCATAGGTGGAAGACGCGGGCGGCGTCGGCAGCGCCTCGGTGGTGCTGCCATCGGGGATCGGGTCCATGCGGATCACCGACCCGGGCGGCGGCAGAGGCGCGAGCGATGCGACCTGGTAGCTGGGCTGAGACTGGGTATCGACCGTGTCCATCCGGACCACCGGGCCCGGCGGCAGCTGCGCCACCATGATCGTCGGCGTGCTGTCGCGCTGCTGCTGACGCTGTTCGCGCAGCGCGAGCATCGTCGCGGAATCCATCCGGCGCGGGCCGGCTGGAATGCTCGTCGGGATCTCGGCGGCCGCGTAGACCTCGGGCGGTGCGCGGCGCGTGGGCGAGGCGCCCTCGATGCGCGGGCCGATGCGGGCGACGTAGTTGCGCGTCTCGTTCGGCAGGCCGCGGCTGGCCCAGAGGTAATCCTCAAGCCGGCGCGGGCCGGCATTGTAGGCGGCCAGGAAGGCCGGCGAGCCGTACAGGTCGTACATCTCGCGGATGTAGGCGGTGCCGGCCATTATGCTGTCATAGGGATGGTAGGGATCGGTGCCGAGGTCGTGGCGGCGGCGCAGCTCGGCGTAGGTGCCGGGCATCACCTGCATCAGGCCCATCGCACCTGCATGAGATGTGGCGGAGACGCGACCGCCGCTCTCCTGGCGCATCACTTCGCGGATCCAGCGTTCCGGCACGTCGTAGCGGCGCGACGCCTCGCGGATGTAGGGACCCCAGGGATCGCCGGGCGGTCCCGGCGGATCGTAGCCGGCCGGTCGTGAGGAAGATCGTGTTGTCACCGGTCCGGCCTGCTGCGCGCAGGCCCCGAGCAGAGCCAGCATGGCAACAGCCGCCATGGGCCAGAAACGCCCTCGCCGGGCGCAGGCCTTCTCGGAAGGCAGCATCCCCTCGTCTCCCCTGCAACGGCGGCGCCGAACCTCGGGCCCGCCCCCCACTCATGATCGGCACGCAAGCGACGCTCTCGGGTCTCCGGGGACATCCCCCGATGCCGCGGAGACCAAGTCCAGCGGGCAGCCTTGCTGCGTCACGTCTTCATGCGTCACGCGAGGCAACTGCCCCAAGCCGTAAAGGATGGCTCGCTGGAAGGTCAAGCATCTTGCTGTAACGTGGCGACACGAAGGCACGTTCACGCGAGAGCGCGCCGCAATATTCCCATCGTCCCGGCGGGCGGGTATACCTATCGACGCGATAGCGAAACCATCCCGCGAATTCGGAGCGACCCGATGATCCGCCTGCGCCTCTCCCTCCGCCTTGCCGCCGTGTTCCTGCTGCCCGTGGCGCTTCTCGCCTGCGGGCCGGCGAACCAGAACAGCACCGTCAGCACCTATGCCGTGGGCACCCAGGGCAGCGTCCGCTACGGCACGGTCGTGGGGATGCGCCCGGTGCAAGTGGCAGGCACGCGCAGTGGCGTGGGCACCGCGGCCGGCGCGGTCAGCGGCGGGCTGATCGGCGGGACCATCGGCGGTGACTGGCGCGCGCGTACGGTGGGTGGCGTTGCCGGCGCCCTGCTCGGCGGCGTCGCGGGCACCGTGGTCGAGGAAGGGGTGACCAGTGGCCAAGCGGTGGAGTTCATCATCCGCAGCGATGACGGCGCGCCGGACCAGGCGGTCATCCAGACCAACGAACAGGGGCTGCGCGTGGGCGAGCGCGTGGCGCTGAGCTACACCGACCGCGTCCGCATTGCCCGCGCGGTCAACGCGCCGCCGGTGGTCTATTCGCCCACCGGGAAGTAGGCCGCTTCAGGGCAGCGCGCGGGTGAGCTGGGGCGTGGTCGCCTCCAGCGGTCGCCAGGCGCCGCCGGTGAGGATCTCACTGGGGCGGAAGCGTTCCTTGTAGGCCATCTTGCGGCTCTGCGGCACCCAGTAGCCCAGGTAGACATAGGGCAGCCCAAGTGCGCGGGCGCGCGCGACCAGCCACAGGATGGTGTAGGTGCCGAGCGAGCGCGCATCCGCGCCGACGTCGTAGAACGAATAGACCGCGGAGAGCCCGTCGCTGAGCCAATCGGTCAGGCAGGCGCCCACCAGGCGGTCCGAGGCGTCGCGGAACTCCACCATGCCCGTGGTGATCGGCGTGTCCTCCACCATCGCGCGGTAGTCGTAGAAACCCATCGAGGCCATGTCGCCATCGCCGTGCCGCACCCGCTGGTAGCGCTGGAACAGCGCGAACTGCTCGGACGTAGCGCGCGCGGGCGATTCATGGCCGGTGAGGTCGAGGTTGGCGCGGCGCACCCGGCGCTGGGTGCGGTCAGGCACGAAGGCCTCGGTCACGATGCGGATGGGAATGCAGGCCTGGCAGCCAGGGCACACCGGCGAATAGGCGATATTGTGGCTTCGCCGGAACCCTGCGCGCGAAAGTCGGTCATGCAGCGCCTCGGCGTCGCCGCCTGACAGCTCGGTCACCACCTTCCGCTCCGTCCGGCCGGCCAAATAGGGGCAGGGCAAGGGCGCTGTGGTGTAGAAGAATTGCGGGCGCTTGGTTGGGCGTTGGAGCATGGGTCGCAGAGTGTCGGGGCTGCGAGACCGCAAATCAAGCATTGCATCGGGAGAATGGGACCACGGCGCATCCGATATGGCAGGGAGGCGACGGAGCAACTTGCAATCACGCGCGATCATGGTAGAGAGGCGCCACGTCAGGAGCGCGGGCGTAGCTCAGGGGTAGAGCACGACCTTGCCAAGGTCGGGGTCGAG
>JAZKFA010000136.1:0-5042 GCA_040386655.1 Pseudomonadota bacterium
ATGCGCTCGCGTTGGACCCGCAGAACCCCTTCGCCGGGCCGGAGCTGACCGCGCTCGCGCCCTTCGCCGACGCCGTGCCGGCGCGGCCGAGGGCCGCGGGGGCCACGCTGCTGATCGTGTTCGATGCCTCGGACCTGTTCGCGTGGTTCCGGGCGAACAGGGCGCCGACGGGCATCCAGCGCGTGCAGCTCAACATCATCAGCCGTGCACTGACCAACCCGGCGGAGGGAACCGTCACGGCGGTGGCCGCCTTCGACGCCAAGGGCGGCTTCTGGCGAGAGATCAGCGCGGCGCTGTTCCTGCGGCTGTACCGCCTGTCTCGGCTGGGTGCGGATATCCGCGACCCCGTCTGGGTGGAAGCGGTGGACGAAGCGCAGCGGCAGCTGGCCGAGGGCGCGGATTTCCCCTTCGCGCCCGGCGCCTGCCTGGTGAACCTCGGGACGTCCTGGTGGATTGCGGACTACTTCCTCCGCGTGCGTCACGCGCAGCGGCGCTTCGGCATACGCTACATCCCCTTCATCCATGACTGCATCCCGCTGCTGTTGCCCGAGCATTGCTCACCCGCGCTGGTGGCGGAGTTCGCGCAGTGGTTCGCGGGCATCGCCGCGCATGCAGATGGCTTCCTCGCCAATTCCGAATGCACGGCCGCGGATGCCACGCGCATCCTGGACCGCGTGCTGCCGGGTGCCGCGGTGCCCAATGCGACCATCCGCCTGGACGCCGCGCCCGAGGCGCTGGCGGCCCCAGACAGCCAGGCGCTGCCGATCCCGGATGGCGAGCCCTTCGTGCTGGTGGTCGGCACGATCGAGGCGCGCAAGAACCACCTGATGGTGTTCCAGGCATGGCTGACCCTGCTGCGCAAGCACGGGCCCGATGCGGTTCCCAGACTGGTCTGCGTGGGCAAACCGGGATGGCTGGCGGAGCCGGCGCTGCATTTGCTGAAGGCCTCGCCTGCCCTGGCAGCAAAGGTCACCATCCTGCACGGCATCTCCGACCTGGTGCTGGCGACGCTGTACCGGCGCGCGCTCTTCTCGATCTACAACTCCTTCTACGAGGGCTGGGGCCTGCCGGTGACGGAGAGCCTGGGCCATGGCCGCGCCGTGGTGCTCCCGCGCCACTCCGCGCTGATCGAGGCCGGCTCCGCGGGCGGCATCTTTTTTGACCCGCAGAGCGAGCCGGACCTGATCGCCAAGGTCGAGCCGCTGATCGTCTCGCCCGAAGCCCGCACGGCGGCAGAAGCGATCATCGCCCGCGACGTGACGCTGCGCGACTGGGGCGCGATCACACAGGAGGTGCTGGCCGCCATCGCAGGCTTCGCCCGCGCCGACCCGCCGCCGCAGACCCGCCTGCCCGCCCCGCTTGCCGAGCGGATGCCTCTGCGCCTGCTCGGCCATGCCCAGCCGGATCGCGCGATGGCGTTGGCCGACTGGCTGCGCGACGGGCTCGGCTGGTACCCGCTGGAGGATTGGGGCTGCTGGACCCTGCCCGGCCGCGCGCGCCTGCGCCTGCCGCTGCCAGCACCGGTGGCGGAGCCGCTGCGGTTGTACCTGGGCCTCTTGGCGCCGCCGGGAACCGTGCCCGTCACGCTTCGCCTGCGCGCCGAGGATGGCGCCTGGGCCGGCCTGACGCTGGCGCCCAGTGCACGGCAGACCGTGTTCCTCGACATCGCAGCCGGCGCCGGCGAGTCACTGGGCGTGGAGATCGACGCCGCCACGCCGCAGGCGCTGCCCATTCGCCGGCGCGGGGAAGGCAAGCGCCTGGTCGGCATCGGCGTCACGGCGGTCATGCTCTGCCGGCGGGACGACCTGGCCGCCCGGGTGGATTTCCTCGAACGCGAGCACTTCACCGCCGCCGAGGCTTCGCCAGTCTAGCTATTCTAACCTGCAAGCAGTTCCCGACAACGCGGACCGAAGCTTGATGGCAGACAGACCGCTACAATCTCTCGGAAGCTCGGTCAGCGAGCCGGCAAAGCCCATCTGAAGATAAAAAAGGCCGCAATACCACCGACAACAAGCGTTGCCGGGTGCGGAAAGATGGCGAAGGGTGCCGCAAATGCTGCCATGCCCCCGAAGTAGCCGGCCACGACGCGCAATCCGAAGACACCTTCGCGGAACCGTCTTCTTAGGCCGCCCTCAGCGGCGCAGAGAAACGTAAGGAAGATGAACGTCGGCAGGAAGATGCCGAACGTCGCCAAAGCAGCTTCGCGAGGACCGACCAGCTGCTGGAGCACTCGCAATATGCCCAGACATGCTACCGAGTGGATTAGCATCACCAAGCAAAACGCTATCAGCTTCATAAAACCAGCATCCACGGGCTGTCAGAGTCCCGCAAGGCTGGCCAAGCTAACCTTATGCATTCTGCCTTGAGCGGCAGCGTCCGCACAGAAGTGGCCGAGCACCATGCGTCCCTCCGGCCGAGCATCGCGACAGGCTCTCTCCGCCCTGCTATAGGCAACGAAATTTGAGGGAGAGAAACCACGTCATGAGCATCATCGCACCGCGCCGCCGCGCGCTGGTCCTGGGCGCCCTGGCCGCGCCGCTCGTCGCCCCGCACATCGCCCGCGCGCAGACGGCCTATCGCGGCGAGTACAAGATGACCGTTGTGGGCAACCGCCCCATCCCCTTCGCCGAGGGCGCCTTCAAATGGGCCGAGCTGGTGACCGAGCGCACCTCCGGCCGCATCAATGTCCGCGTCTATCCCGGCAGCCAGCTGGTCGGCGGCGACCAGACGCGGGAGCTGCTGGCGATGCGCCAGGGCGTCATCGACTTCGGCGTCTTCTCGACCATCAACATCGCGCCCCAGCTGCGCGAGGTCGGCCTGTTCCAGCTGCCCTTCCTGATGCGCGACCACCGCGCCTTCGACGCGCTGATCCGCGGCGAGGTCGGGCGCGACATCTTCTCCGTGGTCGAGCGCCGCGAGATTGTCCCGCTCGCCTGGGGCGAGAATGGCTTCCGCGAGATCAGCAATTCCAAGCGCACGATCCGCACACCCGATGACATGCGCGGGCTGAAGATCCGCTTCGCCGCCGGCGCGATCTTCAACGAGATCCTGACCGCCATGGGCGCGAACCCCGTGCAGATGAGCTTCGCCGACCTGCAGCCAGCGCTATCGACGGGCGCGGTGGATGGCCAGGAGAACCCGATCAACCTGTTCCTCGCGCTGCGCATGGACCCCTTGGCGCAGAAGCACCTGACGGTGTGGAACTACGTCAACGACCCGCTGATCTTCGCACTGTCGCGCACGGTGATGAACAGCTTCACCCCCGCCGACCAGGCGCTGGTGCGCGAATGCGCCGTCGAGGCCGGCCGCTTCCAGACGGAGCTCACGCGCCGGGGCCTCGGCCTTGATGGCGGCGACGATGCCTCGATGCGTGACCTGCGTGCGCGCGGCGTCGAGGTGACGGTGCTGACGGACGCGGAGAAGCAGGCCTTCGCCCGCGTCACGCGCCCGGTCTATGAGCGCTGGTCCGCGACCATCGGCGCCGAGCTTGTCCGCAAGGCCGAAGCCGCAGTCCGCTAGGACGCTCACCAAGTGCCAAACACAAAAGAAAGGGGCCCGGGGAAATTCCTTTCCCCGGCCTTCTGCCTGCCATGAAGGTCGAGGAATTCCTCGTCGCCGCCATCATGGCCGCCATCGCGCTGATTACCGCGGCCAACGTGGTGACGCGCTATCTGTCCAATGTCTCGCTCGCCTTCACCGAGGAATATTCGGTGGCGCTGATGATCGGCCTGGCCTTGCTCGGCACCGCGCTCGCGGTGGGTCGCGGCACGCATGTGCGCATCCCCTTCTTCGTGGAGAAGCTCTCCCCACGCGGCCAGCGGATCGCGGAGGCGGTCGCGATGGCGCTCACCATCCTCTGCTTCGGTTTGCTCGCGCTCCACGGCGCAAAGCTCGCCTATGACGAGTGGGATTACGAGTTCGTCTCCTCGGGCCTCGGCCACCCGCAATACCTCTACACGATGTGGCTGCCGATCCTGTCGCTGGTGGTCATTGGCCGTGCCGCGCTGCGCATGGTCCGCTGCCTCAGGGGCATCGACCCATGATCGGGACCATCCTGTTCCTGGCATTCACCATCCTGCTGTTTGGCGGTGTGCCGATCGCGGTCGCCCTGGGTCTGGCGGGTGCGCTCGCGATCCAGTTGGCCGACCAGTCGATCATGGCGATGCCGACGAACGTATATTCGGGCATCGCGAAATATCCGCTGATCGCGATTCCGATGTTCGTGCTGGTGGGTTCGGTGTTCGACCGCACCGGTGTCGCGCTGCGGCTGGTGCGGTTCGCCACCGCCATAGTCGGTGCCGGGCGCGGGGCGCTGGCCTCGGTCGCGGTGCTGGTCGCGATGGTGATTGGTGGCATCTCGGGCTCGGGGCCCGCCACCTCGGCCGCGGTCGGGCAGGTGGTGACGAAGTCCATGGTGGCCGATGGCTACCCGCGTTCCTTCATCGCGAGCACGGTTGCGGCCGCGGCGGCGACCGACATCCTCATCCCGCCCTCGATCGCCTTTATCATCTATGCGGTGATGGTGCCCGGCGTGAGCGTGCCGGCGATCTTCATGGCGGGTATGTTCCCGGGCATTCTCGCGGGCTTCGCCATCATCATTCCGATCGTCATCATCTCGCTGGTGATGAATTTCGGCGGCAAGAATCCCTCCCGCCACGCGCTGTCGATCTGGACGACCTTCAAGGAGGCGTTCTGGGGCTTGATGGCGCCGGTCGTCATCCTCGGCGGCATGCGCACCGGCGCCTTCACGCCGACTGAGGCGGCTGTCATGGCGGTGGCCTACGGCCTCATCATCGGGTTCTTCGTCTACCGCACGCTGACGCTCCGCGACCTGTATGAGATGCTGGTCGAGGCCGGCGAGTTGTCGGCCGTGATCATGATTGTGGTCGCCCTGGCCTCGGTCTTCGCGTGGTCGCTCAGCACGCTCGGGATCGTCCAGCCGGTGGCGGATTGGGTGGTGGGGCTCGGCCTGGGCGAATACGGCACGATCGGGCTGCTGATGATCGTGCTGATCATGATCGGCATGTTCCTCGACGGCGTAT
>JAZKFA010000137.1:0-9235 GCA_040386655.1 Pseudomonadota bacterium
GGTCCGGGGATCGGCGCGATCCCCGGCGGGGCTTCGACGTGTACGTCGAAGGGGGGCGGAGCCCCTCGCCTTCCTCCCTGCCCGCACCACCGCCCTCAGGGCCGGATCACGGTGCAGTTCGCGCCTTTGCTGCGCAGGGATTCGCAGAAGGTGCGGGCGGTGTCCGCGTCCGCGAAGGTTCCGGTGCGCAGGCGGAAGAGGGGTGATTGTCCTTCGCGTTCGAAGCGGGCGATGGAGGGGCGTCGGTCGCCCAGCAGTTCGGGGGCGCGGCGGGCGAGGCGTTCCCATTCGGCGCGGGCGGCGTCTTCGTTGGGCAAGGCGCCGAGCTGCACCTGGATGCGGCCGGTGGCGGCGGGTGGTGCGGGACGCGCGGCAGCCGGGGCTACGGCGGGCGGTGCGGCGGCGACGGGTGCGGCCGGTGCTGCGGCGGCGGGCGCGGGCGGGGCGGCCGGGGCGGGTGGTGGCGCGACCTGCTGGCGCAGCGCGTCCAGGCGCGGGCCTTCGGCTTCGGGGGCCAGGCGCGCGGTGGTGTTGGACGGGCGACGGTCGCGGTCGAAGATGAGTTCGTCCTGGTTCTGCACGCGCAGCCCGCCGGGGTCGGTCGGGCGCACGCGAACGGGGCGCGGGTCGGCCTCGATCAGGGGCACGCCGCCGCTGCCTTCGCGCGACAGGCCCCACATGGCCAGGGCGCCGATGCCGAGGGCCGCGAGCAGCCCGCCGCCGATCGCGATCATCCGCCAGGAGGAGCCGCCGGTGTCGCGCTCGGAGCGCAGGCGGTAGGAAGGTGTGACGTCGCTCACCGCATTTCCTCGACTGGGGTCACCCCCATCACGGCGAGGCCCGCGCGGATCACGCTGGCCGTGGCCGCCACCAGCGCGAGGCGGGCGAGCGTTGCCGCCGGCTCATCCTCGCGAATGAAGCGGAGTGTCGCATCCTCGCGGCCGCGATTCCACAGGCCGTGAAAATCCGATGCCAGATCAGCGAGATAGAAGGCCACGCGGTGCGGCTCGCGCGCTTCTGCGGCCGATTCGATCATGCGGGGGAATGAGAGAATCCGCCGCAGCAGCGTGAGTTCGGCGGGGTCGGTGAGGCTGTCGAGCGCGGCGGAGGCCAGGACGTCCGCGGTGAGATCCGGCTTCTGGCGCAGGACGGAGCGGCAGCGCGCATGGGCGTACTGGACGTAGAAGACGGGGTTGTCGCGCGATTGCTCGATGACCTTGTCGAGGTCGAATTCCATCTGCGCGTCGGATTTGCGCGTGAGCATGGTGAAGCGGACCGCGTCCTTGCCGACCTCGTCGATGAGGTCGCGCAGCGTGACGTAGGTGCCGGCCCGCTTGGACATGCGCACGGGCTCGCCGTTCTTCACGACCTGGACGATCTGGCAGAGCACGATGTCGATGCTGACGGCGCCGTCGCTGAGCGCCTTGACCACGGCCTGCATGCGCTTGACGTAGCCGCCATGGTCCGCGCCCCAGACATGGACCAGCGCGTTGAAGCCGCGCGCGATCTTGTCGGCGTGGTTCGCGATGTCGTTGGCGAAGTAGGTGCCGGAGCCGTCGGATTTGCGCAGGGGACGGTCGGTGTCGTCGCCGAACTGGGAGCTGCGGAACAGGGTCTGCTCGCGCGGCTCCCAATCCTCGGGCGTTTTGCCCTTCGGCGGCTCGAGGATGCCCTGGTAGACGAGGCCCTTGGCGTCGAGCGTGGCGATGGCCTGGGTGACGGCCTGGCGCTCGATCAGCGCGGCTTCGGAGATGAAGACATCCATGGTGACGCCGAGGGCCGCGAGGTCCTCGCGGATGGAGTCCATCATGCGCTCGATGGTGAAGGCGCGCACGGGAGCGAGCCAGAGATCCGCACCCTCCGTGCCGATGCCGTGCTGCGCGTCCGGGCGGGCGAAGGCGGCGCCATGCGCGATCGCGAGCGCCTGGCCGACGGGCACCAAATAGTCGCCGCGGTATTGCAGGCCGCCGGGGATGAGCTGGGCATATTCATCCTCGGTCATGGTCGTACCGAGCGCCTGGAGGTAGCGAAAGTAGGCGGCATAAGCGAGCGCCTGCACCTGCGCCCCGGCATCGTTGATGTAGTACTCCTTCGTCACCGCGAAGCCCGCCTTGGCGAGCAGGTTCGCCAGCGCATCGCCCACCACTGCGCCGCGGCAATGGCCCACATGCATCGGCCCGGTCGGATTGGCAGAGACGTACTCCACATCCACCCGCTGCCCGGCTCCGATGCTGCCCTGGCCATAGGCGTCGCCCGCCAGCAGCACCGCCGGCAGCCGCGCGCGCAGCCAATCCTCATCGAGGCGGATGTTGACGAAGCCCGGCCCGGCGGGGGCGGCCTCGCGGATCATCGCCGTGCCAGCCAGGCGCGCGGCGAGCCCCTGCGCGATGGCCTGCGGGGCCAGGCGCAGCGGCTTTGCACTGACCAGCGCGGCGTTGGTCGCCATGTCGCCATGCGTGGCATCGCGCGGCGGCTCGACGACGATGCGCGCGAGCGCGTCCTCGCCCAGGGCAGGATGCAGCGCGCGCATGGCGGCGAGGATTTCGGCGTGGATGGCGGCGAAGATATGGGGCTCGGTCATGGTCTCGATCAGTGAGGGGCGGCTGGAACGGGCGATGCCTGCGTCAGCCGGGGATGTCGGGGTCGGTCAGGCGCCGGTGTTCTTCCAGCGCGAAGCGGTCGGTCATGCCGGCGATGTAGTCGCACACGGCGAGTGCGGCGGCGGCACTGCCGGCCTCGCCGGCGCGGGCCTGCCACCAGGGCGGCAGCAGCGCCGGCGCGCCGTGCAGAAGGGAGAAGACCACCTGCAAAACCCGGCGCGACTTCGCCATGGAGCGGTTGACCCGCCACTGCCGATACATGCGCTTGAACAGGAATTCGCGGACCGACAGGTTCGCCAGCGCCATCGCTTCGGAGAAGGCGACGACGGGCGCGGGCGCGGCGCGGATATCGTCGACGGAATCCGGGGCGAGCGCCGCGATGCGCCGGCGCGTCTCGGCGGCGACGTCGTTGACCATGCGGTTGATGACGCGGCGGATCATCTCGGGCGCCAGGCGCTCGGGCGACACCTCGCCGACCGCGGCGCGGGCGTCGGACAGCGCCTCGCCCAGCAGTGGCAGGGCGGCGACCTCATCGAGGGTGAAGAAGCGCGCGCGAAGCCCGTCATCGAGGTCGTGGTTGTTGTAGGCGATGTCGTCGGCGATGGCCGCGACCTGCGCCTCGGCGGAGGCGAAGCTGCCGAGGTCGAGCGTTTGGCGGATGTCGTATTCGGCGATGTAGGGCGGCGGCCGGCGCAGCGGGCCATTGTGCTTGGCCAGGCCCTCCAGCGTCTCCCAGCTCAAATTCAACCCGTCGAAGGCGGCATAGCGGGTCTCCAGCAGGGTGACCGCGCGCAGCGACTGGGCGTTGTGATCGAAGCCGCCATAGGGCTTCATCATCGCGTTCAGCGCATCCTCGCCGGCGTGCCCGAAGGGTGGGTGGCCGAGGTCATGGGCAAGGGCCAATGCCTCGGCAAGATCCTCGTCCAGGCCGAGCAGGCGTGCGAGCGAGCGCGCGATCTGTGCCACTTCCAGGCTGTGCGTCAGCCGCGTGCGGAAATGATCGCCCTCATGGAAGACGAAGACCTGGGTCTTGTATTGCAGCCGGCGGAAGGCGGTCGCGTGGATGATGCGGTCGCGGTCGCGCTGGTAGGGCGAGCGCGTATCCCCCGCCGGCTCGGCGTAGAGCCGGCCGCGCGAGGCATCGGGGCTCGTCGCCCAAGGGACGCGCTGGCTGGACATGGCGCCGCGTAGCACCCCACACCCGGCAGGGGCAACCGCACCACCCAACCGCGCCCCTGGGAATACGCGCCTCCCTGCCCTATCTTGGGAGTTCAGGAGTTCGCCCCATGCCCGACGGAACCGCTACACCCCGCTTCCAGATCACCCCCCGCGCCGCGGCGCAGGTGGCCGAGATCGCCACGCGCGAGGGCAAGCCCGGCGCCGGGCTGCGGCTCGCGGTCGATGCCGGCGGATGCTCCGGCTTCCAGTATCGCTTCGCGATCGAGGAAGCCCCCGCCGCGGACGACATGGTCGTGGAAGGCGAATCCGCGCGGGTCTTCGTGGACCCCGTCTCGCTCGACCTGCTGGCGGGGTCGGAGCTCGATTGGAACGAGGCGCTGATCGGCGCGCATTTCGTGGTGCGCAACCCCCAGGCGGTCTCCGCCTGCGGCTGCGGGACGTCCTTCGCGCTGGGCTGAGGCCTGCGGCTTTTCAGGCAGCGACGACCTTCAAATGCGCGCCGTGACGGCTGGCCAGCAGCCGACGCACCTCCGCGGCCGGCAGCGGGGCGCCGAACAGCGCTCCCTGACCGATGGTGCAGATCTCCGCGATGGCGGCGAGCTGGGCTTCCGTCTCCACCGCCCCTGCGGCAACGGCCAGGCCCAGGCTCTGGCATAGCGCGGCGATGGCGCGCACAGCCTCCGTCCCGGCGCTGCCCTCCTCGGCAGCACCTGCCGAGGCGCAGTCGATCTTGACGGTGTCGAAGGGGAAGCGGCGCAGCTGGCCGATGGAGGCAAAGCCGGTCCCGAAATCATCCATGGCAAGGCCGATGCCACGCGCTTTCAGGCTGCGCAGGTTCTCGGCCACGACGGGCGCGTCGCCAGGCACCGTCGCCTCCGTGATCTCGATCTTCAGCCGGCTTGCCGGGAGCCCGGATTGCGCCAGCGCATCGTCCACCACCGCCACCAGCGTCCCCAGGGCACATTGGGCAGCCACGATGTTGACCGAGACCGGCAGCGCCCCGGGCCAGCCGGCGGCGTCGCGGCAGGCCTGGCGAAGCACCCAGTCGCCGATCGGCACCATCAGACCCACCTCCTCGGCAAGGCCCAGGAACTCCTCGGATTGCAGCATCCCGCGTTGGGGGTGGGACCAGCGCAGCATCGCCTCGAACCCACGCAGGGCGCGGCCGGGCAGGCGCACCATGGGCTGATACCAAAGCTCGAACTCGCCGGCGGCCAGGGCATGGCGCAGTTCAAGTTCCATCACGCGGCGGGCTTGCGCGCGCAGCGTCATGCCCCGGTCGAAGAAGCGCCAGGTGCCGCGGCCCTCGGCCTTGGCGCAGTACAGCGCCAGGTCGGCATGGCGCAGCAGCGTGTCCGGGTCCTCGCCATCCTCGGGCAGCAGCGCGATGCCGACGCTGGCGCCGATGACCAGCTGCTGGTCCTGGATCTGATAGGGCTCGCTGAGCGCGGCTACGATGCGCAGCGCGAGCGATGCCGCCTCCTCCCGCCCGCCGCCGGCGGCCATTAGCACGGCGAATTCATCCCCGCCGAGCCTGGCGACGAGGTCGCCCGCGCGCGCCTGATGGAGCAGGCGCCCGGTGACGGCCTGCAGCAACGCATCGCCCACGGGGTGGCCGAGGGTGTCGTTCACCGCCTTGAAGCGGTCGAGATCGAGGTAGAGCAGCGCCGCGGGGCGGCCCTGCTTCGAGCGGGCGAAGGCGCGCTCCAGCCGGTCGCGCAGGCGCACGCGGTTGGGCAGGCCGGTCAGCGCGTCGTGGTGGGCCATGTGCGCGATGCGCGCCTCGGCGGCGCGCTGGGCGGTGATGTCCTCATGGATCGCGACCCAGCCGCCATCGGGCAGCGCCTGCTCGACCACGCGCACGATGCGGTCGTTCTCGAGCGTGACAATCTGTGAGCCCGCGCGTCGCGTCATGGTCGCATCCGCGCCGCCTGCATGCCCACCCAACGGGGGCAGCGGCACGCCCGGCCGCAGGCTCTCCGGGTCGAGGCCGTAGGTGTCGGCGAAGCGCTGGTTCGAGACGACGACCGCGCCCTCTACATCCGTCATGCACAGACCGAGTGGCATGTTCGCGACGGCAATGCGCAGCCTCTCGCGCTGCTGCTCGGCCGCGCTGGCCAATGCGCGGCCGCTCACCAGGCTGTCGCGATAGCTCGTGACCGCGGCCGCGAGCGCGCCGATCTCATCGGCCCGCCGGACCTTCGCCATGTCCACGTCGAGCTCGCCCGCGGCGAGCCGATCGAGCGTGCGCGACAGCTCGGTGAGCGGGACGGCCACGTGCCGCCTGACCCACAGGATCACGCCGGCTGCGAGGAGCGCGCCGGCCAGGACCGCGGCAACCGCGAGCATCAGGGCGCCGTGGAAGACGCTCTCGGCCATCTCCCCCGCCTCGGCACTGGCGGCTTCGGCCAGGGTGATCAGGGAAAGCAGCGCCTCGACCGCGGGCTGGTGCGCCTGGATTCGCGCCGCCTCGAAGGCGCGTGTCGCCTGGCGGCCATCGCCCGTCTCCAGGTGGCGCTGCATGGCCGTGTAGCCGTCGCGCCAGGCGCTCCAGGCCGCGGTGAACCAGCCCAGCAGCTCGCGCTCCCTCCCGGTCTCGGCGGCGGCGGCGTAGCGTTCCAGCAGCGCGTCGATCGCGGCCTCCGTGGCGCGGCGTTCGGTGGCGATTTCGGCCAGGTGGCGGAAATTCGTGGTCTGCAGCGCGCGCGTGCCGGACAGAACCGCGCGCTCGACATTCAGCCGCAGCTCACGCAGCACCTCGACGCGCGGGGTCCACTGCACCTGCAGACGCTGCGCTTGCACCGAGGCATCGTGGACGCGCAGGAAGCCGAGCAAAGCCCCCACGACGATGACGCCGAAGGCAAGTGCGAGCACCGCCGATAACCGGCCGCCGAGGGTCACGGGCAGGCGCATCTACTGGAGGTGATTCAGGCGGCGCCAGATCGCATAGCTGGCGCGGAATGCTTCATAGGAGCGGTAGACACGCGTGAAGTTGGGGCTCGCTTCCGCCTCCTCGGCGACCACGGCGTTCCAGGCATCCTCGAAAGCGACGAGGATTTCCGGCGACCAGCGACGCAGCTCCACCCCATGTTCGCGCAACTCGCGCAGCGCGCTGCCCTGCTCGGCCTCGCCGCGCGCCAGCATGTCGCGCATCAGGTCCGAGCAGGCGAGCTCGATGATGGCGCGGTGCTGTTCGGGCATCGCGCGCCAGCGGTCGAGATGGATATAGAGGTCGAACAGGGTCGCCTGCTGGTGCCAGGCCGGGAAGTAATAGTACAGCGCGTGGCGATGCAGGCCGAGCGGCAGGTCCATGCTCGGGACCGAGAATTCCGCCGCATCGATGGTACCGGCGGCAAGGGCGGTCGCGATCTCTCCCGGCGGCAGCTGCACCGTGGTCGCGCCCAGGCGCTGCATCACCCGCGCGCCGAGGCCGAAGAAGCGGATTCGCATGCCGCGCAGCTGCGCGACGTCGGTGATCTCCTGGCGGAACCAGCCCGATGCCTCCGGCGGCAGCAGGGCGCAGGGGATGTTGTGAACGCCGCGCGCATGGAACATCTCCCGCGCCAGCTCGAGTCCGCCGCCATGATAGAGCCAGGCGATGTACTCGCCGGCCGCCGGGCCGAAGGGCACGGTCGAGAAGAGGTTGAAGGCGCTGTCGCCGCCGGCGAACCAGCCGGCGCCGGCCCAGGCCGCATCGACCTGCCCGCGCGCGACGGCGTTCACCGTCTCAGCCCCAGGAACCAGCACGCCGGGTTCGTGCAGCCGCATGGCCAGCGTGCCGCCCGAGGCAACCCGCACCCGATCGATCAGCCGGCGCATGCCCTCCCCCAGCATGGGCAGGGAGGGCGGGAAGGTGCTGGCGATCTCGATCTGCGTGACGGGCGGCGACGTCTGCCCCTTGGCGGGCGCCGCGCCGGCGCCGAGGGCGAAGAGGCCGAGAAATGCTGCTTGCAGCAGGCGAAATCCGCGGGGATGGCCCGGGACCGGCGGCGTGTCGGGCAACATGGGGCCACTCCGGATGCTGGCCCCGAAGCTTATTGCGCGTATGGTTAAGGCGGCGTTGACGCGTTCCCGAAGGTTCCCATGAAGCTTGCCACGTTCAACGTGAATTCCATCCGCCAGAGGGCCGGCCACGTCGCGCGATTCCTCCGCCGCGCTGAGCCCGACCTGCTGTTCCTCCAAGAGACTCGCTGCACGGCCGAACAGGTGCCGACGATGGAATTCGAGGCGCTCGGCTATCGCTGCCACGCGGTCGGCCAGTCCGGCGGGCGCAATGGCGTCGCCGTGCTGTCGCGCATTCCCTTCGAGGTCGTGGGCGAAGCGCTGCCCGGCGAGGACGAGGACACGCACGCGCGCTACATCGAGGTCGCGGCGGGGGGGATGAACGTCGCCGGCATCTACCTGCCCAACGGCAATTCCGGTGGCGAGGAGGGCTATGCCTACAAGCTGCGCTGGATGGAGCGCCTGCGTCGCGTGGCGGCCGAGCGGCTGGACCGCTTCACGCCCTTCGCTGTCCTGGGCGACTTCAACGTTTGCCCGACGGAGCGCGACCTCGCACGCGGCACGCTGCCGCCGACGGACGCGCTCTGCCGGCCCGAATCACGCGCCGCCTGGCGCGCGCTGGAGCACCTTGGCCTGACCGACGCGCTGCGCGCGCTGCACCCCACCGAGGTGATGTACACCTACTGGGATTACGGCCCCGCCTTCGAGCAGAACCGGGGCCTGCGCATCGACCACGCGCTGCTGTCACCGGAACTCGCCGAGCGCCTGCATGATTGCCGCGTGGATACCTCGCCGCGCAGCGAGGAGCAGCCTTCCGACCACACCCCGCTGCTCGTCGAGCTTCAGTAGAGGCTCGGCTTAGCCGCGACTTGATAAGGCGCGGCGGCGCCGTGCGTCAGTAGCGACGCGAGGGCTCGACCACGACCGTCGACGAGGGCTGGCCGGGCGTGATGTAGGTGGTCGTGCCCGGCGCCGGGGTCTGGGCCTGGGGCTGCTGGATCACGACCGGCTGCGGATCGGACACGCGCCGCTCGACATAGCAGCCGGACAGGGGAGCCGCGGCGACGATGATGGCGGCGGCGATGTGAAGACGCATGTGGATCGTTCCTTCGATTGTTGAAGCGATCCGATAACGCATCTACGTAACGCAAGTTGCGCAACGCGTGGAGAGCGCGTCGCGATGGGGTCCGCCTGGGGGCGTCGAGCCAGATGGCGTGACGCGCGGCCTACGGCCGCCTGGCTCGCGGGAAAGCCGCCCTTCGCAGGCGCTCCAACGATGGAACGCCGGCTACAGCGACCCTCCTGCATGGCCGCCGCTCTCGCTCAGATATCCGCGTAGACGTGCGTCTCCGCGGCGCCGCCCGGATGCGTCACGGCACCGAGATAGGCGGGGCCCACCGTCTGCGCGTACTTCCACAGCACGCCGGAATTGTAGTCGGTCTTGCGCGGCGTCC
>JAZKFA010000138.1:0-1605 GCA_040386655.1 Pseudomonadota bacterium
CTTCGCTCATAGGGCTTACGACATCGGCTTACGGCACCGGGCGCAGCATCGGCACACGCTTCTGCTGGCGGGTCTTCGCCGCTGCGATGAAATCGCTCGGGTCTTCGACCATTTCAAACACCCGCCATCGGGCTCTACACCGGAGTTCGTCAGCAGCGGCCGGATAGCGGGCAGCGGCGCACCACCGTCGGTCCCCAGCGTGCGGCGATGGCTCATCCCTGCGTGAGGCGCGGGCGTTCAGCGCGCGCGGAGGCCGAGTGGTTCCAGCACCGCCGCCATCCGCGCGATCTCACCCGGCAGCAGGGCCGCGAATTCCGCCGGCGTGGTGCCGGCGATGACGAGGCCCAGCTCCTCGTAGCGGGCACGGAGCGCGGGCTCGGCCATCGCGGCCGCCGCGTCGCGCTGGATCTGCGCCACAATGGCGGGCGGCGTGCGGGCGGGCGCCACCAGGGCGAACCAGGCCACCGCCTCGAAGCCCGGAAAGCCTGATTCCGCCACCGTCGGCACATCGGGCAGGCTCGGCGCCCGGTCGGCGGAGGTCACGGCGATCGCGCGCACCTGGCCCGACCGCGCACGTTCCAGGATGCCGGGGCCACTGCCCACCATCACCTGCACGCGACCCTGCAAAAGGTCGGTGAACATTGCACCCTCATTGGCGTAGGGCACGGCGGTGATGTCGAGCCCGGCGGCGCGCTTGAGCATCTCCATCGCGAGGTGGGTGGAAAACCCCACCCCGGAATGGCCATAGGCGAGCTGCCCGGGCCGCGCGCGTGCCACGGCCACCAGCTCCGCCAGGGTCGTCGCCGGCACGGAGGTGTTCACGACCAGCAGGTTGCGCGTACGCACCAGCAGGCTGATGGGCGCGAGATCGCGCAAGGGGTCATAAGGCAGCGGCGGGTCCATGCTCACGCGCACCACCATCGCGCCGTCGCCGGTCAGCCCGATCGTGTGGCCATCGGGTGCGGCGCGTGCGACGCGGTCCACGCCGATGGTCGCCGATGCGCCGGGGAGGTTCTGCACCACCACCGGCTGCCCCCAGCGCGCGGCGAGACGTTCGGCCAGAAGCCGGCCGATCACATCGGGCGAGGCGCCGGCGCCGAAGGGGATGAGAAGGGTGACCGGCCTGTCCGGCCAGGCCTGCGCGCCACCGGCGCAGGCGATCGCCAGGAGCAATCCAAGAAGTGGTGCGCGCCAGTTCATGGCCAGGCCCTCCGCTCGATGCGCGGAGGTTAAACCAGGCGCGAACCGCGAGGCCACGTATACTTATCCCTTCCCGCCCGCCGCAGAGGCGCGAGTTGCCGGGGCGCCGGAGGGGTTCTATAGCGGCGGCCACCCCCTACAGCCCGAGGTTTACCGCCCCTTGGCCAGCATTGAACCCGACTCGCCCACGCCGAACGCGGCCATCGCACCCGCAAAAAACCCGGCGCTCGCGCAGCAGGCCGCCATCCTCGCGCGGCCGGGCAGCGAGGCGCGGCGCATGGCCGACTGCATTCGCGCACTCGCGATCGATGCCGTTGAGGCGGCGAAATCCGGCCACCCGGGGATGCCCACGACGTGGGCGTTGCCCGTGTGTGTCCCGAGGTGCGCGCTGCGGCCGTCGTGCGG
>JAZKFA010000139.1:0-14669 GCA_040386655.1 Pseudomonadota bacterium
CCAAACTATCGTCGCATTGCGGATCGTCAGGCTGATTGCCGCGCCGCACCCGACCTTGCCGGGCGGCGGCTGGACGGCGCATCCAGGACCCGCTCCCAGGCAAGGGCAGAGGCAACGATCTCCTCGAGATCATCGAATTTCGGCTGCCACTTCAATACGGCCCGAATGCGGAAATTGGCGGCCACCAAGCTCGGCGGATCGCCCGGCCGGCGCGCTTCGGCCCGCATCCGGACCGGGCGGCGCGCCGCGCGCTCGATCGCACGCACCACCTGCACCACCGAATGGCCGTGACCATAGCCGCAATTCAGCACCTGGCTGCCGCCGCCGGCGCCGAGATAGCGCAGCGCGGCGACATGCGCCTGCGCGAGGTCGCTGACATGGATGTAGTCGCGCACGCCGGTGCCGTCGGGCGTGTTGTAATCCTGGCCGAACACGGCAACGGCCTCGCGCCGGCCGAGTGCGGCCTCACACGCCACCTTGATGAGGTGGGTGGCGTTGCGGTTGCGCGGACCGGTGCGCATTGCCGCATCCGCTCCCGCCACGTTGAAGTAGCGCAGCGCCACGACCGCCAGGCCGTGCGCGGCCGCGGCATCAAACAGCAGCCGCTCGGCCGCGAGCTTGCTCGCGCCATAGGGGTTGATGGGGTTGCACGGCATCTCCTCGCCCACCGGTGCCCCATCGGCGATGCCATAGACGGCGGCAGTGGAGGAAAACACCAGCTGGCCGACGCCCTCCGCCACGCAGGCATCCGCAAGGCTCAGCGTGTTGGCGACATTGTTGCGCCAATAGCCCAGCGGCTCGGCGACACTTTCTCCGACGATGAGGGACGCGGCGAGGTGAATCACAGCCCGCACGCGATGCCGCCGCAGCGTGCACCGCACCAGGGAGGTGTCGCCGGTGGACCCCCGCACCAGGGGAACGTCGTCGGGCACCGCCTCCGCCACGCCGGTCGAGAGATCATCGAGCACCACCACGGGCCAGCCGGCATCGCGCAGCGCGAGCACCACGTGGCTGCCGATATAGCCCGCACCGCCCGTGACCAGCACCGCCGCGACGCTCATGCGACCAACTCGCGCGGGATGGGGAGGCCGGCATCACCGCGGAAGCATTCGACCGGTCCCGCGGCGTTCAGCGCGGCCTTGAGACCTGGCTGTCCGCCGAACTGGTAGCCGAGCTGGGTGCGATAGGCCGCGCAGGCAGCGAGCCGCACGCCGGCGTCGCCATGAAGCCGCCATTCGGGCAGGTCGGCCATGGCAGCCGCGAAGGGCTGCCGTCCGGTCGTGCGGGCGGCATAGGGAAAATCGGCCCACCACAGCGCTATGCGTCGCTGCTGTATCAAGGCCGCGGCCAGCAGCACGTGATCGACATGCCCGCCGATCGCCTGCGGGGCGAGCACCAGGTCGGCCCGCAGATCCGGCAGCGTGGCGGCGAGGCCATGCGCGGGGTCGGCGGCATGGGGAGGCCCGAACAGCGCGGCGGCATCGTGATAGCCGCGATGTGGCGCCTCCGGCCAATCGAGCCAGAGCGGCTCCACGCCCAGGACGGTGCAGGCCTCGGCATCCTCAGCGCGGCGCAGCGCCATGTAATCCGCGTCGGGCGGCAGGCCCTTGTCTGTCTGGCAGGCCAGCGCGAAGCCGGTCGGCGCAGGCACGGAGCGGGTGAAGATGGTGCACAGCGTCACCGACCAACCCGCCTGCACCAGCCGCGCCAGCGTACCGCCGCAGGAAAATACGGCGTCATCCAGATGCGGCGACAGAGCGAGCGCGTGCGGCATTACAACAGGTGGGGCGTGGCGCGGAAGCGGCACCCCGCATCATGCGGCAGCACCGTGTCCATCCCCGCCGCGCGCGGTGCGGTGCCGCGCAACTGGGCATACACGTCCATGATCTGGCGACCGACGGCGGACCAGGAATAGGTCCGCCGGCACTCCTCGAGCGCGGCCTCGGCGAGGCGCGTGCGGAGGGCAGGGTCCTCGACCAGGCGGCGCAGCGCGGCGGCCTGGGCAGGGACGTCGCCGGGCTCGATGAGCAGACCGTTCTCGCCATCGCGCAGGCAATCCATCACGCCGACCGCGTGGCACGACAGGCACGGAAGCCCCGACGCCATGGCTTCGAGGATTGTGTTGGAGAATCCCTCTGCGTAGGTCGGCGAGACGAAGATGTCGCCCATCGCGTAGACCGCCGGTGCGTCCTCATAGGCTGCGTGGCCGGTGAAGCGCACCGCGAGGCCGAGTTCCGCGGCCATGGCCTGCGACGCGTCATGGTCTGGCCCGATTCCCGAGACGATCGCCTCGAACGGGACGCCCTCGTCGCGCAGCAGCCGCAATGCCTGGAGGAAGTCGAGGGCGCCTTTCCGCCGGTCGACGCGGCCGTGATAGAGCAGCCGCGGAATGGCGGCCGCCGCGCCTGGCGCCTGCACGGGGCGGAAGCGCGTAACGTCCACCGCACCGGGGACAATGGTGAAGCGATCCCGCGAAACGCCGAGACGTTCCACCACTTCGCCGGCGAAGCTCTCGCAGCCGATCAGCAGCGCGTCCGCGTGCTCGACGACACGCAGCATCGCCTGGCGATGGGTCTCGCAGCACGATCCCACCCAGTGACCGTCGCCGCCCTGGATGGACACCACGGCGGGAATGCCCAGGCGCTGCGCCGCCACCAGCACCGTCCAGCCATTGGGGTAGCCGTACTGCGCGTGCAGCACGTCAAACGGCGACTGCGCGTGCTCGGCCAGGATCGTGTCCAGCATGTCCGCGACGTCGCGTTCGAAATCCGCAGGCGCGACTTCCTCGCCGAGCGAGCGGCGCCCGAGCACCCTCACGCCCTCGACGTCTGGCGGAGGGCCGCCGCCATAGATGCGCGTGCCGGCGGGATCGCCGCGATACTGGCTGACCATCGTCACGTCATGCCCGGCGCCGACCAACTCCTGCAGCAGGTTCGCGGCGTAGACGCTCATGCCGCTGATCGCCGGGAAGAAGCGGCGGGAGCAGAACAGCACCCTCATGACCGGCATGCCCCGAGCCAGGCGATGGCGTCGGGCACCATCGAATGCGCACGGTGGCTTTCGCGCGAGAGCTCGACGCAGACGAGGCCCTGGAAGCCGATCGCCTCCAGCGCGTCCAGGCAGGCGGGGATGTCCATGTCGCCCTCTCCGAAGGGAAGGTGGGTGTGGTCGCCTCGGCGCATGTCTTCGATCGCGACGGTGCCGATGTGGTCGGCGAATTCCGCGACGGCCGCGGCCGGTTCGCGCTCCTGCGTCACCAGGCAATGGCCAAGGTCGAGCGCGAGGCGCAGTTGCGGCAATCGTCGGTGGAGATTCGCCCAATCATCGAGCGTCTCGACCAGCATGCCCGGCTCGGGTTCCAGCGCGGCGACCACGCCTTGCGATCGCGCGTGGTCCAGCACGGCGGCCACGCCTTCGGCGAGCCAGCCGGAGGCATCGGCGCGGTCCACGCCGGGCAGCGGCACGCCGGCCCAGAAGGACATCGCCTCGGCCTGCAGGATCGCGCCGATATCGGTCGCGCGGTTGAGGAAGGCGACCCGGCCTGCGCGTGCCTCCGCGGTTGGCGAGAGCAGCGTCGGTTCATGCTTGCGGCGGGGGTCGAGCAGATAGCGCGCGCCGGTCTCGATGACGCAGCCCATCCCATCGGCCCGCAGGCGGCGCGCGAGGGCTTCCGCGCGCCCCTCCCAGCCCTCCGCCATCGGGTCCAGATGATGATGGTCGAGCGTCAAGGCGACGCCCGCGTAGCCGGCATCGGCGATCAGTCCGATGGCGTCGTCCAGGCGATGATTCGCCGTGCCGTTGGTGTTGTAGGCATAGCGCAGCGTCATGGCGTGGCACCTCCATAGGCTTGGTGCAGCAGGCGCATGGTGTGAAGGTCGCGCACCAGGTCGAAGGCGGGTTCGGGGCCGGCACGCACATGCCGCGCGAAGGCCGCCATCTGGCGGGTGAAAGGGGATATCGTGGCATCCTGAACCGGCATCGCCGTGCGCACGCCGGTCGCACCATCGATGTGCCAGACGTCGCCGCCCGCGACCTGCCCCATGGTGTTCTCGGCGAGCAGCTGGCCGGTGCTGCCGACCACCTCCAGCCGCCGCCGCGGCAGGCCCTCGGGGCAGTTGTAGGCAATGTGCAGGCTCGCCAGCACGCCACCCGCGGTGCGGCCGATGAGCATCGCGCCGTCATCCACCGCGTAGTCCTGCAAGCGCCGCTGGGTGAGTGCGGCCACCTCGGTGAGAGGCTGGCCGGCGAGGAAGTCGATCAGGTCCAGTCCATGTGGTGCCAGATCCATCATCGCGCCGCCGCCGGCACGCGCGGGGTCTGCGCGCCAGTTGTCGGCCGCGAAGCCCGCATCGACCCAGCAGGCATAGACGATGCGGATGGCGGTCACGTGGCCGATTGCGCCGGCGGCGATCGCCTCGCGCATCGCGGCATGGGCGGGATGGTGGCGCTGGTCGAAGGCGGTGCCGTAGCGGATGCCGGCGCGCGCGACCGCCTTGCCCATCGCCTCCGCGTCGGACAGCGTCGCCGCCATCGGCTTCTCGCACAGCACCGGTTTGCCCGCCGCCGCGGCGGCCTCGACGCCGGCACGATGGAGGTGGTTGGGCGTCGCGACATACATTGCATCCACGCCGGGATCGTCGAGCATGGAAACGAGGTCCGCATGTGCGCGCGCGCCGAGTGCGGCCCCGGCCTGGCGTGCCTTCGGGTCCGGATCGGCGATTGCGGCGAGGCGTCCACCGGAGGCGAGCATCGCGGGTGCCGCGAAATCCCGCGCGACCCAGCCAAACCCCAGCACGCCCCAGCCGAAACCTGGCGCCATCACCATCGCTCCGGCAGGGCAACCAATTCGCGCCGGCGCGCCTGGGCGCGGAGCGAAGGCGTGCTGTCGAGTAAGGCGTAAGGTGGCGCCGCAGTCATCTCCGGGTAGGTTGCGCGCGGGCCGTATTCCCGGCCGTAGCGCTCGCTCGGCCAGACGCGCCGACGGCTGGAACCATAGAGCGGATTGCGCAAGAGGCTTGCGCCCGGCGGCGGCAAGGCAAGGCCGCCTTCGACCGCGCGCGCCGGCCCCAATCCGGGGCCGGTGACGATGGCGAAAGCTTCCGCGCCGGCCAAGGCATCGGGTGCTGCCGGTCGCGGTGCGCGGCCCACCGCCAACGCCTCGGTCAGCTCGGCATCGTCATAGAACACCGCGCCTGGGAACATCGCGAGCGCATCATCGGCCGACATCGCGCTGCCCGCAGAGAAATTGGGCCAGTCGCGATTGTGCACATGCCCGATCGCGAGCACGCCCGCTGGCCCGAGCAGGCGTTGCAGCTTCGCGCGAATCGCGCGCTTCGGTTCGAGGAAATAAAAGGCATCCTGGCACGCGACCAGGTCGAAGGCGCCATCCTGGACCGGCCAATCCTGCGCCGCATCAACGCAGACGAGCCGCGCGCCGGGCACCACCCAGTGCCGCGCGACCCAGAGCTTGGCGAAGACCACATCCGCGCCGGTCACCTCCGCCCCGCGCAGCGCCAGCTCGCGAAGGTGATGGCCGATGCCGCAGGCGAGCTCAAAAACTGTCGTGGGCGCCGGGCAATGTGCCTCCACCAGCGCGAGGCCCGCGAGGAAGGTGGGATCCGACCAGCGATGCGCGAAGTAATCCGCGACCGGCCCCCAGGAAAGCAGCGCCATCGCCTCGCGCAAGGTGAGCGTCGCCTGGCGCGCAACCAGCTCCCGCAGCGCTGCGGGATCCGCGGTGGGGCCCTGCCACCAGTCGTCCTGGTCGGCGAGAAGTAGCACCAGCGCACCGATGCGGTCCCCGGCATCGAGCCGCTCCAGCGCGGCGTCTGCCAGCGCCTCGCGCCCGGCGCGCAGGAAGGCGATGCCGTCCGGCGCCGGCCAGCGGCGACCATCGTCGTCGCGCACCGAATATGCGGTGTCGGCAATCACGCGGCGAGCCCCATGCGGTCGAGCAGCGCATCCTGGAATGGCTTGATGGGGCCGGCATGGATCAGCGCCATCTCGTTCTGCACGAAGGCCATGCTCGTGCTGGCGGCGCGCAGGTGGTGTTCCATCTGCAGCACGCGGTCGAGCGTATCGGCGGCGTGGAAGGCGCGGCCCTCCGCGGTGTCCACATCGGGCAGAATGCGGCACGCCTCCGCCACGCGGCTGCCGAGCGATGGGGCCAGCTCACCCAGCGCCAGCTCCGTGGCACCGGAGATTGCCGGGGCAAGCCACTCGCCCAGCAACGTCTCGCCGGCGAAGCCGCTATCGGCGAGCAGCGCGTTGTGCAGATGATGCGCGAGCGAGGCGAGAAAGACCTCGCCTGGAAGCGCGCCGGCCTCTGGCGCCAGCAGCACCGCGGCAACGGAAACGCAGAGGCAATGCTCGGCATGATTCTCCGGAGGCTCCAGCATCAGCCTTGGCCGGCCCGGCGCGGTCGCACCCGCGCGTGGCTGGCGTGCCAGGCGCGTGACGAAATCCGGTGCCGGCATCGCCGAGCCGGGGTCCGCATCCTCGTCGAGTTGCACATGCTCCGAACGGCCGCGTAGCCATTGGCGCGCCGACGGATCAAGGATCGCCGTGGCGTCGTCGAAGGCGCGCGTGACGATGATGCGCACGGCTTCGTCCGGCACGCCGGCGACGCGGAGGCTGGCGCCGTCGAGATCGCCGAGCCGTGTCGCCACCAGCGCTCGCGTGGCGATGTCGCGCGCGACAGAACCCGTCTCTTCACCCGCCACCAGGCGACGCCAAGCCTGCGCGAACAGCCGCTCCGCCACCGATCCCGCCTCATTCGCGGAGCGCACGCGCTTGAGGTCGCCCAATTCACGCAGCAGCGGTACCCATCGGGGGGATGGCAGGATCACGCCGGCGCATCCGCCATCAGCCACTCGTGCAGCATGCGTTCCTGCGCCGGGAAGGCATGCTCGGGCGCCTGGCCGCGCGCGGTCATCGGCGCCTTGAAGAACAAGGACAGCTGCTCCTGCGGACCGGCTTCGCCGCGCTGCTGCGCGAGGTCGAGCACACGCGCGATCTCGAGGACCAGCGGTGCGGCGAGCACGCTGTCCTTGCACAGGAAGTTGACCTTGATCTGCATGCGCTGACCGAGGAAGCCGGTGAGGTCGATATTGTCCCAGGCTTCCTTGTCGTCGCCGCGCGGGCGGTAGTAGCGGATGTCGACCAGGTGGTCCTCGACGGGGTAGCCGAGGATGGAGTCGAGCACGCTGCCCTTGGTGTCGAGCTTGGAGCGCAGGCTGTCGGGGTCCTGCAGCGCCTCTCCGTCGCGATTACCCAGGATATTGGTCGAGAACCATCCGTCGACGTGCAGCGCGCGCGCCTTGAAAGCGGGCGCCAGCACGGTCTTGATCAGCGTCTGCCCGGTCTTCCCATCCTTGCCGGCTAGGGGGACGCCCTTGCGTTCAGCCAGGGCCACCAGCGCCGGCACATCCGCCGCCGTCGAGGGGGTGAAATTGCCGTAGGGAACGCCTGCCGCAATGGCGGCATAGGCGTAGAGCATCGCCGGTCCGATGGCCGCGTCATCGGCGTCGAGTCCACGCTCGAACGCCTCGGGCGAGGCCCAGGACTCGCTCGCGTCCGGGGTGCGTTCCGTCGAGGCCAGGTTGATCACCACGATGCCGTCGAAGCCGCCATCGTCGCGGAAGCGGCGGAGGTCTTCGGCGATGGCCTCGACGGCGGCGCGGTGGCTGCTCGCGCGGTGCATGTTCGCGCCCTCGATGCGGCGGCAATATGCCGCACTCGCGACGCCGGGCCAGGGGCGAATCGCGGAGAGCGCCGGCTCCACGCTCGTCATCTGGTCGGAGGGCAGGACGCGATGCTCGACGGCGGCATCGGCCAGCGTCTGCGCGTTCAAATCCCATCCGCGCAGGGACAGGTCCTCGTACTGAACCAGGCGCGGCACCGAGAGATGCGCGAGCGGCAGCCCGTCCATCCGGTTTGCGCCGAGGCGAAGGATCTCCAGCCCCGCGGCGGCGGTGGTGGCGACCGCGCCACCCATGCCGATGACCGCAACGCCGACTTTTCGGCGCTTCGCCATGACGTTCATTGGACGCTTCCTCTTTTTCTTAAGAACACGCAACGAGTAACCCTGATGTTATTCAGCAATAGCATCGAACAATCCGCGCTTTGACTACGAAGCGGGCCGTGGGCATCGACGTGGTCGTGTAACGGCACCTCGCAAGGCAAGGATGTCGCATCATATTTCTGCGCGATGCTGAAACTCAGCGCGCTACTGCTGAAACAGGCGCACCATGCGGCCGCTGGCCAAGGCAAGCAGGCCATATCCTGCGGCAACGAGCAGCGCGATGCGGCCAACGCCGAGTGTCGCAGCCGCTCCCGCCACGCCTGAACCGAGGACGTCGCCAAGATTGAGGGCCGCCATGTAGAGGGCGAAGCGGCTGGCCGCGACCGGTCCGCGGCTGGCCTGCATCACGGCTGGCGCTAGGGCCACGAAGCACAACGCGGATGTGATGCCCGAAAGGGACAGCGCCGCTGGCCCTGCCCAGCCCGTTTGCAGCCAGAGCAGCATCGCCGACACCGCATGCGCCATCGCGCTGGCGCCCAGCAGCCACTGGAGCGTCCAGGCAGGGCCGGTGCGGTCGGTCCAGCGGCCAACCAGCCAGGCGCCGAGCGTTCCCGCGACCAGTCCGATGCTGCCCTGCGCCGTGGACAACGCGCCCGCCGTCCAGCCCTGCTGCTGGATCAGGTGCACGCCAAGCGGCAGGCGGAACACGGCGCCCATGAAATCCTGCAGCAGGCAGAACAGCAGTAGCGCGAGGTTCACCGGCCGACCCATCTCGCGCCCGAGCTCCGCCATGAGCGCGCCGAAGCCCGGCCCCTCCGCCCGCGCGCGCCAGCGGAGGGAGAACCGCGCGTCGCGGGGCTGCTCGCGAACGACCAGCAGCATGCCGACGGTGAGGACGCCGAGACCGATCAGCACGGAAGCGGCTTGGGCCAGGCTCGCGCGGGGCAGCACCCAGGCGAAGATGATGGCGCCGAGGGCCAGGCCGGTGACCAGGCCGGCCCGAGTGCAGGCCGTCGCAGCACCCATCTCATGGTCGGGCGTGTGGTCGATGATCATCGCGTCCGTCGCGGTGTCCATCAACGCGGCGCAGGCGCTGTGCAGCGTGAAGACGGCTGCGATGGCGGGAAGCGCGCCCGGGCTGGCCTCCCCCAGCCACGGCAGACAGGCCAGCGCCAGCAGCGAGCCTGAAAGCGCGGCGAGCACCCAGAAGCGCCGCCGGCCCATGCGCATGCCGCCGAACCGGTCCACCACAGGCCCCCAAAGGGGCTGCAGGATCCACGGCAGCCCGATGGCAGCGGCGTAGGCGCCGAGTTCGGCCGCACCTGCGCCGAGGCCGGCTGCGTGGTTGGGCAGCGCGGTCAGCGCGAAGCCCGCGACGACGCCCTGGTAGAAGTATAGGCTCGCGACCAGCGACAGGCGCCAGCGCGCCAAGGCCAGCAGCGGCCCGCCCGGACGTATCAACCCGGTATCATCGCGGGACCGGCTCGCCCTTGCGCCGAAGCCGCTCCCGCTGGGCGGAGAAGGTGCCGGGCTCGCGGTACAGCGGATACAGGCCGCCCACCAGCCGGTCCGCGAGGGCGGCGTCGAACCACGCCGGCCCGCCGGCCCGTGCCTCGTCTTCGGGGCGCAGCAACACGCGCTTCGCCCCATCGCGCGGGGCATCGGCGATGAGCGGGTCATGGCGTTCGCGCAGCCGGCGCACGCCGCGCCAGCCGATGCGATGATAGCTCATCGTCTCGATCTCCAGCCCCGGGACCACGACCTTCACCACGCGAACGGGATGACCGGGCGGGGAGCAGTCGACGTAGAACACCGACAGCCCCTCGCCCGCGAGGCGCTGCGTCAGCAAGTCGAGCGTCGCGACGGAGGTCCCGACAATGGTCGTGGGCAGGCCCGACAGCGGCTGGCGCGAGCGTTCCGAGAACACGCTCGCCGCAAGCCGCGTCTTCATCGCGGCAGCGTCGTCGTCGAGCCAGTCCGCCATCGCCTGCAGCGCGCGCGGTTCCTCCTCATCGACGTCGAGAAGGGCCAGCTGCGGCGCGGTGTAGTTTTGGGGGAGGTGGCGCAGCAGCAGCTCAATCGGGCCGTGCGTCGCAGCCTTGCGCGCGCGTGATCCGCAGAATTCCAGCAACGCCTTGCGAAGGGCGCGGTCCCGGTCCGGATGCGCCGCCTCGCCGCAAGAGGTCACCTGTATCGGCACCGCGGGAACGCCCTGGTCGGGACCGACGACATAGAGGTTGGGGATGCCGAATTCCGTCGTGGCGAGCTTGACGGTCACATCGATGCCAAGCGCGCGCAGATGCGCCAGCAGGTCACGCGTTTCCGGCTCGGGCACCTGGTCGGGGTCTACCACATGGCCCTGATCGAGCGCGCGGAACCCGGTGACGTTCCCGTCGCGCTGCAGCCCCTCCATGATGCCGTGGGCGATGGCGTGCTCGAGATCCATCCCCGCGCCTAGCCCGCTGGTGATGGGCGTGATCAGCCGCGCCGGGCCATGCGCCATCTGGTAGGGATAGGCCGCGACCCATTCGACCGGCAGCAGGGTGATCTCGCCATCGGGCCAGCGCCGCGCCTCCATCCAGTCGAGTTCCATCTCCGGGCTGTAATGGCTGCCGGCGGGCAGGCAGAGCGTCAGCGGATCGATGGTCGGGCGTTGGGCGGATAATGCCGCGTAGCTGCCGCGGATGGGCGTGATGCGGGCAACCTGGCGTTCGACATGCACCTCCTCGCACAGCTCGCCGAGTGCGCCGACCTCGGCCTGGACGGGGTCGAAGCCGTAGCCATACCCGGTCGTCGCGGGCTTGCCAGGCGCGATGAGGTTCGCCTGCACCACAGGCACGCCGGTGCGGTCCAGCGCATCGATGCGGAACACGGTGAGGTCGCCCTCGTCGCGCAGACACTCACGGAAGGCCGCCGCCACGGATGCCAGCGTCATCGCGCGGCCTCCGCCATCGCGCGCAGCGTGTCGACGGGCACGCGGCGCACTCCGGGCCTGCGGGCGAGTTGGTCCTCGAGCAAGGCGACCGCCATCGCGGTGGTGATGCCGGGCGCGTGTTCGAAGGGTGTGCAGATCGTGTCGAAATCGAGCGGCGCGATGACGTCGCGGTAGCGGCGCACTTCCCCGGGTGAGAGCGGTATATCCTTGTGGAAGGCCTTGTGTGAGGAGACCGCGAGGTTGTTGCCCGCGGCATCCTGATCGACCTTGAAGGCGTCGCCGCAGAACAGGATGCGACGCGCGGCATCATGCAGCGCGGCCTGGCCCTCGTAATGCCCACCGACATGGTGCAGCACCTGGCCATGGCGCAGTTCAAGCGTGTCGTCATAGGGCCAGGTGACGCGGAAGGCCTTGGTCATGCGCAAATCATCTTTCTGTATCGCGAGGATCTCCGGCTCGAACACGTCCTGGAGCTGCCACAGGGCGCCGTAGCCATGGCAATGCGAGGCCGCGAGGAAGCGGATGCCGCCGAGCCTGCGGATCTCCTCCAGCATGGCGGGCGTGTAGTAGGGCGCGGCCTCGAAGGCGGTGTTGCCGTCGGGGTGCAGCAGCAGCCATCCGGTGCCGTTCAGGCCGAAGGCGGGGCTGGTGGAGAACGCCACCATGTCGCGGGGAAGCGCGTGCCAGTGGCCTTCGAGCCGGGCGGCGACCTCGGACTCGGTGAAGAATTGCCAGCCATCCGCCGGCAGGTCGTTGCGCGTGTCCTCGCAGACCGGGCAGCCGGTCGGCTTGAAATGCCGCTGCCAGAATCCGCAATGGCCGCAGGCCCATGGCGTCAGCGGCATGCGCGCCGCGCCGGGTCAGGGCGAGGGGAACTCTGTGCCATGGGCATGCTCCATCAGGGCTCGCCTGGTGAGCCCCGTGAGCATCGAACACCTGAGCGGCGCGCTGGTTCCGGCCGCGGCAATGCTTTCAGAAGTGGATCAAGACACGAGCACGGGCTCGGGCAGCGTGGACCATTCCTCATCCTCGGGCTTCTGCCCGGTTGTCCACATGAGCACGGCGAAGCGGCCCGGCCGGTCGAGCACCCGCAACGGGTGGTGCCAGGTGCCGATGCGGTAGTTCACCGCCTGGTCGCCGGTGGCGACGAAGGCGCGCAGCTTCGCGGCATCGGGGACGCCACCGGCATCGGGGGCGACGAGCAGCACCCACCGCGCCACATCCATCGGCACGAAGCATTGCGAGCTGCGGTTGTGCCGCTCCATCTCGGTCGCAGTCAGCGGCAGCGGGTACGGCGCGGCATTGTTGAAGGACAGTCGCGCCGTGCCGGCATGCTCGATGCCGCCGATGCTCTCGACCAGCGACATCCGGTCGCCCGACGCAGGCGGTTCGACAACGTCGCCGAAGGGCGCGAAAGCTTCCGGGGTCAGCGGTTCGAGCGGAAGGGTGCGGGTCATGCGCTCACCCGCGTGATCTGTTCCATGCCCGGCTGGTAGGGGAAGGTCTTGAGCCAGTGCTCCGCGATCTCGATCCGGCGCGGCACCCAGACACGGTCATGGCCCTTGATGTAGTCGAGGAAGCGCGCGAGGCCGACCGCGCGCGCGGGGTGGCCGATGGTGCGCAGGTGCAGTCCGCAGGACATCATCTTGGGCGCCGTCGCGCCCTCGGCGTAGAGCATGTCGAACTGGTCGCGCAGGAAGGTGAAATAGTCGTCGGAGGTGGCGAAAACACCGCGGCCGAACTTGCTGTCATTGGTGACGAGCGAATACGGGACCACCAGCCGAGGCACGCCATCCTGCAGCACCCAGTAAGGAAGCTCGTCATTGTAGGCGTCGGAGTCGTAGAGGAAGCCGCCTTCCTCGGTGACCAGGGCGCGCGTGTTCACGGATGGTCCGTAGCGGCAGTACCAGCCGAGCGGGCGGGAGCCGATGGTCTTCGTCAGGCTCTCGATCGCCATGCGGATGTGCTCGCGCTCCTGCTCCTTCGTCAGCTTGTAGTGTTCGATCCAGCGCCAGCCATGGCAGCAGATGTCGTGGCCGGCCTCACGGATGGCGGCGGCCGCCGGCGGGTGGCGCTCGAGTGCCAGGGCGCAGGCGAAGATGGTCATCGGCAGGCCGCGCTCCGCGAAGATGCGCATCACGCGCCAGAAGCCGACGCGGGAGCCGAATTCGAACATGCCTTCGCCGGCCACGTCGCGCTGGCCAGCCGGCACCGGGGAGACGGGGGCCTCGGCGGTGCTGGTCTCGGACCGTCCGTCATTGTCCATGAAGGAGTATTCGGACCCCTCCTCGTAATTCATGACGAAATTTACCGCGATGCGGGCATCGCCTGGCCATCGCGGATGCGGCGGGCTGGCGCCGTACCCGATCAGGTCACGCGTGTAGGGTGGGGACATCGGGAGCCTCCTCTGAAGTGCCGAGCCTAGCCAGCGAGGGTGCGGGTGTGACCCTCGCCGGTGCCGGAAAACCGGCCACGTGCAGCAGCCTCTGCTCACTGAGCGGGCAAACACGCCGCCGCCGCCTGGAATTTGCCGCCGCGAATGGCATTTGCCCCCTGGCTGCCCGATCACGCGCCGCTACGCTCTGGGCATGATGAGCCACGCCGGACACCGCGCGCGATGACGCGCCCCTTTCACCTCGGTTGGTTCCTGGGCAATGCCTGGGGCGTGCATGGCTGGAACCAGGCCTGGGGCGGCACCTCCGCGCGGGACTGGGCCAAGCCCGACCTCCAGATCGACCTCGCGCGCGCCATCGAACGCGCCTGCTTCGACTTCCTGATGATGGAGGACAGCGTCTTCGTGCCGGATAACTACGGCGGCTCGCGCGAGTTCTACCTGGCGCGCGCATTGCGGGCGCCGAAGAACGACCCGCTGCCGCTGGTCCCGCTGCTGACCCAGGCGACCACGCGGCTTGGCGTGGTGCCCACCATTTCCACCAGCTTCTACCCGCCCTACCTGCTGGCGCGGCTGATGGCGACGCTGGACCTGATGTCCGACGGGCGCGTGGGCTGCAACTTCGTCACGTCGACTGCCGCCCGAGCCGCGCAGAATTTCGGCCTGGACGAGCATCTCGAACACGACACCCGCTATGAGATGGCGGCCGAGTTCGTCGAGGTCGTGACGAAGCTATGGGAATCCTGGGACGCCGACGCAGTGGTGATGGATGCCGAGCGCGGCGCTTTCGTCGACCACACGAAGGTCCACAGCGTGGACTTCAAGGGCCGCTTCTTCGCCAGCCGCGGGCCGCTGAACACCGCCCGCCCGCCGCAGGGCCGGCCCGTGCTGATGCAGGCCGGCGGGTCGCCGCAGGGCCGCGCCTTCGCCGCGAAGAATATCGACGTCGTGCTCGCCGCCTCCAACCGCATCCCCGAGATGAAGGCCTTCCGCGCCGACATGCGCGCGCGCGTCGCCGCCGAGGGCCGCGACCCCGACAGCTGCAAGGTGATGTTCATGGTCACCCCCACACTGGGCGAGACCGAGGCGGAGGCGCGCGAGCGCTTCGCCCGTCGCCTGGCCGCGAAGGAGGCCTCGCCCGAGATCATCCTCGCGGGCATGGCGAGCCTCACCGATATCGACTTCTCGCAGTTCGACCTCGACGCGCCGATCGCGGAGCTGACCACCAATGGCCAGCAGGGCACGCTGAAGCAGTTCCTCTCCCAGGGGCGCACGCTGCGCGAGATCGCGCGCAACTACTCGCACGGGCTCGACAGCCT
>JAZKFA010000140.1:0-6735 GCA_040386655.1 Pseudomonadota bacterium
CCTCGATCACCGCCATCTGCATGCCGAAGCAGATGCCGAAGAAGGGGATCTTGCGTTCACGGGCGAAGCGCACCGCTTCGATCTTGCCTTCGGAGCCGCGCTCACCGAAGCCACCGGGGACGAGGATGCCGTGCACGCCCTCGAGCCCGTCGACGGCGGCGCGGTCGCCATGCTCGAAGGTCTGGCTGTCGACCCAACGCAGGTTGACCTTCACGCGGTGGGCGATGCCGCCATGGGTCAGGGCCTCGGCGAGCGACTTATAGCTGTCGAGCAGGTTCGTGTACTTGCCCACGACGGCGATGTTCACCTCGCCCTCGGGCGCGTGGATCGCACCCAGAATGCGGTTCCAGCGCGACATGTCCGGCTCACCGTACACGGAGAGGCCGAAATGGCGCAGCACTTCGCGGTCCAGCCCCTCGTCATGGTAGCGGAGCGGCACCTCGTAGATGGACGACGCGTCGAGGGCGGGAATCACGCTCTCGGGCCGAACATTGCAGAACAGCGCGATCTTGCGCCGCTCATTCTCCGGGATCGGGCGGTCGCAGCGGCAGAGCAGGATCTGCGGCTGGATGCCCAGGCCGAGAAGTTCCTTCACCGAATGCTGGGTAGGCTTGGTCTTCAGCTCCCCAGCGGCGGGGATGTAGGGCACCAGCGTCAGGTGGATGAAGATCGAGCGCTGGTGGCCGAGCTCATTGGCGAGCTGGCGGAGCGCTTCGAGGAAGGGCAGCGATTCGATGTCGCCGACGGTGCCGCCGACCTCGACGAGGATGAAGTCGTAGCCGTCGGTATCGGCCTGAACGACTTCCTTGATCTTGTCGGTGATGTGGGGAATGACCTGGACGGTGCCGCCGAGATAGTCGCCGCGGCGCTCGGCGGCGATCACGTCGGAATAGATGCGCCCGGTGGTCCAGTTGTCGCCCTTGGCAGCATGGACGCCGGTGAAGCGCTCGTAATGGCCAAGGTCGAGGTCGGTCTCGGCCCCGTCGTCGGTGACGAAGACCTCGCCATGCTGGTAGGGCGACATCGTCCCGGGATCGACGTTGAGGTAGGGATCGAGCTTTCGCAGCCGCACCTTATGGCCGCGTGCCTGGAGCAGCGCGCCGAGCGACGCCGAGGCGATGCCCTTGCCGAGGGAGGAGACCACGCCGCCGGTGATGAATACGAACCGCGTCATGGGCGTTCCTCCTAGCGGGAAGCGCGCGTGGGCGCCACCCGCATCTGGCGGGGTGCTTCCATGCGCGCCGAAGGCCTTGCGGCCGATTGATTAATTCGTCGGAACGGCCGGCAGGCTCGGCAGCGCCGGCGCCGCGGGTGCTGCGGCGGGGGGAGGCGAATCGAGGATGGAGCGCTGCTGGACGCTGCCGCGGTTCACCAGGGCCAGGGCGATCGAGAGGATGAAGAACAGCGTCCCCAGGATCGCGGTGGTGCGGGTGAGCAGGTTCGCGGTGCCGCGCCCGCTCATGAACCCGCCCATCCCCTGCGAGGAGCCGACGCCGAGACCGCCGCCCTCGCTGCGCTGAAGCAGGACGACGCCGATCAGCGACAGGGTGACGAAGAGATGAAGGATGAGCAGGAAGGTGGCCATGGCGGGAGCTTCTAGCCGCCCCCGCCGCGGCTGGGTAGGGGTGGCGTGGCCTCAGCTTCCCAGGGGGGGAAAATCACTGGACCTCATATGGAACACGACCGGAGCCTTGTATTCGGGATAGATTGTCAGGAAGTACGCCCAGGTCTCGGCGACCATGGTATTCAGGGCGGCCATCTGCCCGATGGTCCCAGGCATCTTGTTGATCGCGCCCGTTTTGTTCATGTAGGCGCCGGTCGCGAGGCCGGTGGGCTTGTAGTAACGTCGTGCGATCGCATTGGCCGGGTTCCAGTCGTTCAGCACATAGCCACCGCTGCCCAGCGCATATGCGGAGATATGGAAGCCGATCCCCGGAATGGCCGCCGCCTTCGTGATGGTGCCGTGCAGCTGCAGCTCGCCCTGGCGGCCGGTCTGGGTATTGTTGAGCTTGCCGAAGTCCCACAGGCCGGCGCACCAAGTGTCGCTGTCCTTTGGTGTGCTTCCAGTTTTTCCCAACAAGACAGCTCTCCCGCTTGAGCGACAGCATCGCCGCACGGGAAGCTTAGGTCGGAAGCCCAACGATTGGCCAGCCCTTGGATCACAGGCCCGGTGGCGGTCGGCGGCTTCAATTAAGGTTGCTTGGCTGAGAGAAGCGGTAAGACCAACTGTCCTCACTGCCACCAAGGTCGACGTATTCCACGCGTTCAGCGCGCAGCCGCCGCGATCGCAAGGAACTCCGCCGCCGCCAGGCTGGCCCCACCCACCAGCACGCCGTCCACATTGGGAAGCGCCAGGATCACCGGCGCATTGCCCGACTTCACCGACCCCCCGTAGAGCAGCCGCGTCCCCGCCGGTGCCAGGCGCCGAAGCAGGGCATGGATGGTGGTGATATCCTCCTCAGACGGCGTCTTGCCGGTCCCGATGGCCCAGTCGGGTTCGTAGGCGACGACGCCGCGCGCGGTGGAGAAGCGGTCCGGCAGGGAGTTCTGCAGCTGGCGCTGAATGACGCTCTCGGACTGTCCCGCGGCCTTCTGGGCCATCGTCTCGCCCACGCAGATCACCGGGACCAGCCCGGCCATGATGGCGGCCGCGGCCTTGTCGCGCACGTCGGCGTCGGATTCATGGTGGTTCAGCCGCCGCTCGGAATGGCCGCACAAGACGTAGGCGCAGCCGATGTCGCGCAGCATCGGCGCGGATACATCGCCGGTATGCGCACCCTTGGGCTCCGCATGGCAATCCTGGGCGCCCATCGCAACGCCATGGCCCATCAGGGTTGAGCCGACCGCGTGCAGATGTGGGAAGGGCGGGAAGACCACCAGGTCCGGGTCTGCCTCGCCGCGCGGGGCGTTGGCGCCGATCCCCTCCGCGAGCGCGATGGCCTCGCGGATGGTGCCGTTCATCTTCCAGTTGCCCGCGATCAGCGGGCGGATCCCAGGGGTCATGGCGCGCTCTCCGGTTTCGTGGCGCGCTTACGACGCGCATCTAGGTTTGGCAATAAAGGGGGCATCGCCTATGGTCCGGCCCCGTTTTCAGTCTGGATACCCATGCTCACCGCGCTTCGCAAACTTGCCGGCACTTGGTTCGCCAAGCTGCTGTTCGTCCTGCTCATCGGCTCCTTCGCCATCTGGGGGATCGAGGACGTGGTGCGCAATTTCGGACGAGATTCCGCACTCGCACGCGTCGATGGCCAGCCCATCCCGATCGAGGAGGCACAGGCGGCGTCACGGCGCGAGATCACCCGCATCACGCGCCAGCTCGGCCCGAGTTTCCAGGGCAATGAGGAAATCCGTAAGGCGCTGGCCGCCCAGGCGGTCGAGGGCCTGGTGATGGACCGGGTTCTGCGCAGCGAGGCGAGCCGGCTGGGCGTGGTGGTGCCGGATGCTGCCGTGACCTCCGCGGTCTTCGCCATCCCGCAGTTCCAGGGCGTGGATGGGCGGTTTTCGCGCGACGTGCTGTTCAACTTCCTCCGCACCAACGACCTGACCGAGCAGCAGTTCCTGACGTTGATGCGCGCCGACCTCGCGCGCCAGCAGATTGCGGGTGCGGTGCGCGGCGGTGCGATCGCGCCCTCAGCCATGGCCGAGCCGCTCACCCGCTTTCTGCAGGAACGCCGCACCGCCGACGTCGCGCGCTTCCCCACTGCGGCCGCGGCTGCCCCGGCCGAGCCCACCGAGGCCCAGCTGCGCCGCTTCCATGAGAACAACGGTGCCCAGTTCTCCACCCCTGCCCTGCGCGAGGCCGTGGTCGCGATGCTGACCGCCGAGATGCTGGCCCCCGAGGTTCAGGTCGCCGATGCCGACATAGGCGCCGCCTATGAGGCGCGCCGTGCGCAGTTCGAGACCCCCGAGCGCCGCGTGCTGCAGCAGGTCCTGCTGCGCGACCAGGCCGCTGCCCTTCTCATCGCGGAGCAATGGCGCGCGGGTGCGGAGTGGGCTGCCATCGAGGCCGCGGCCACCGCGGCCCAGGGCCAAGCCGTCGCGCTGCCCGAGACCGACCGCGCGGGGCTGCCGCTGCCCAGCCTCGCCGAGGCCGCCTTTGCGCTGGAACAGGGTGCGGTCTCCGCCCCCGTGCAGAGCCCGTTCGGCTGGCACGTCTTCCGCGCCGAGCGGATCACTCCCGGCAGCACGCGCCCGCTCGCGGAGGTGCGCGATACGCTGCGCCTGGAGCTGGCGACGGAGAAGGCGCTCGACCTCGCCTTCGAACGGGCGACCCGATACGAGGACCAACTCGCCGGTGGCGCAACGCTGGAGGAGGTCGCGCGCGACAATCGCCTGGCCTACGCCGTGGTGCGCACGGATGCGCAGGGCCGCGACATCGCCGGCGCCGAGGTCACGCTTCCCGTCCGCCCCGTGCAGCGCGCCGAGACTCTGCGGCTGATCTTCGCCGCCAATGCCGGCGACGCCGCGCGGCTGAACGAGGCCGTCGACGGCTTCATCGGCATCGAGCTGCGCGAGATCATCTCGCCCGCGCTGAAGCCCTATGAAAGCGTCGAGGCCGAGGTGCGGGAGGCCTGGCGCCTGGACGCGCAGAAGCGCGCCCAGGAAGAAGCCGCGACCGCGATGCTGACCGCGCTGCGCGCCGGCACGCCCTTCGCCGAGGCGGCGGCGGCGGCCAATGCCACCGCCGGCCGCGTCGGTCCCTTCGGCCGCGAGCCCGGGCGGGACAGCCCGGTTCCCGCCGAACTGCTCGCCCCGCTGTTCGAACTCGCCGCCGGCGAAGCAACCATGGCCGCCACGCGGGATGGCTACGCGGTCGGCCAGGTCGTGACCATCACAGTGCCCGACCTCACCGCCGAGGCCGAGGCGCTGACGCGCATGCGCACGGAGGTACAGCGCTCCATCGCCGATGATCTGGAGGCGCAGTTCCAGACGGCGCTGCGCACACGCGCCACCGTGCGCGTGAACCAGACCCTGCTCGAAAGCCTCGGGCGATGAGCGGCGAATACGCGGCCTTCGCCGCAGCGCTCGCCGCCGGCGGCGGCCATGTCGTCGCACGCGAGCGGGTGGCCGATCTGGAGACGCCGGTCGGCGCTTACCTCAAGCTCGCCGACGGGAAGCCCTATGCCTTCCTGCTCGAGAGTGTCGAAGGCGGTGCCGCACGCGGCCGCTATTCCGCGATCGGCCTGGCACCGGACGTGGTGTGGCGCTGCCGTGAGGGCCGCGCCGAGATCAACAAGAACGCGCTGTCCGCCCCGCAGGCCTTCGTGCCCGCCGAGGAGCCGGCGATGGACAGCCTGCGCGCGGTGATCGCACTCGGCCGCATGGCGCTGCCGCCGGGCCTGCCGCCGATTGGGGCCGGGCTGTACGGCTATCTCGGCTACGACATGGTGCGGCTGATGGAAAAGCTGCCCGCCAAGAACCCCGACGTGCTCGGCATCCCCGAAGCGGTGCTGATGCGCCCGACGCTCATCGCGGTGTTCGATCATGTCCGCGACACGCTGACGCTCTGCGCGCCCGTCTGGCCCGAGGCGGGCGGCGACCCCGCCAGCGCCTGGGAGACGGCCAACGCGCGGCTGGATGAGGCGGAGGCCGCGCTCGACCGACCGGTGCCGCGCGGGGCGCCCCCGGCCGACCTGCCTGCCCCGCCGCCTCCGACCTCGAACTTCACGCAAGCCGGGTTCATCGCGGCCGTCGAGCGCGCGAAAGACTACATCCGCGCCGGCGATGCCTTCCAGATCGTGCCCTCACAGCGCTTCGCGATCCCGTTCGGGCTGCCGTCGTTTTCGCTCTACCGCGCGCTGCGGCGGATCAACCCCGCGCCCTTCCTGTTCCACTTCGACTTCGCGGGCTTCGCCGCCGTCGGCGCATCGCCGGAGATCCTGGTGCGGCTGCGCGACGGGATGGTGACCGTGCGTCCGCTCGCGGGCACGCGCCGTCGCGGTGCCACGCCCGAGGAGGACCGCGCGCTGGAGGCCGAGCTGCTCGCCGACCCGAAGGAGCGTGCGGAGCACCTGATGCTGCTCGACCTCGGCCGCAACGATGTGGGCCGCGTGGCCGAGATCGGGTCCGTGCGGGTCACCGCGCAATTCCAGATCGAGCGCTATTCGCAGGTGATGCACATCAGCTCCGAGGTGCAGGGCAAGCTGCGCAAGGGACTCGATTCCGTGGACGCCTTCATCGCGGGTTTCCCCGCCGGCACCCTGACCGGCGCACCCAAGATCCGCGCGATGGAAGTCATCGAGGAGCTGGAGCCCTCACGGCGCGGCATCTATGCCGGCGGCTTCGGCTACTTCGCGGCCGATGGCGGCATGGATACCTGCATCGGGCTGCGCACCGCGCTCGTGAAGGACGGCATCATGCATGTTCAGGCCGGTGCCGGCGTGGTCGCCGATTCCGACCCGCAGGCGGAATTCGAGGAGACGCAGCAGAAGGCGCGCGCCCTGTTCCGCGCCGCCGAGGAAGCCGTCCGCTTCGCCGCCAGGCGCCAGGGCTGACGCTAGGGCACCAGGCAGCGCAGCGGCCGTCCCGCGAGGAAGGCCTCGATATTGTCCAGTACCACCTGCTGCTGTGCGGTCTGGGCCGCCCGCGACAAGGCCGCGACATGCGGGCTGAGCACGGTGTTCGGCGCCACGCGCAGGCGCTCGGGCACCACCGGCTCGGTCTCGTAGACGTCGAGGCCGGCGCCGGCGATCGCACCTGATTCAAGCGCTTCGCACAGCGCTTTGGTATCCACCA
>JAZKFA010000141.1:0-5328 GCA_040386655.1 Pseudomonadota bacterium
AGCACCAGGTCCGCGCTGCCGGGGAAGCGCGCCGCCAGGTCATCCTGCGCCCAGTCGGCAAACCAGCCAGCCTCACGCGAGGGAGGCCGCGGGAAGGCCATCGCTTCCGACAGTGCCGCGACGCTGCCGGGACGGATCGCCCCGGTTTCGGCCATGGCGTCGAGCACCTCGACACCCCGCGCCACCGCACCGCCCGGATTGACGCGCGGATTGAGCCGGGAGGGTGCCCGCGGCAGTCCGGCCAGGATCGCGGATTGCCAGGGTTCCAGCCGCCGCGCGGAGATGCCGAAATACAGCCGCGCCGCCGCATCCACCCCATAGGCGCCGGCGCCGAGATAGACGCGGTTGAGGTAGATCTCGAGGATCTCGTCCTTGGTGAAGCGGCGCTCCAGCCACAGCGCCAGCAACGCCTCCTGCACCTTGCGGCGGAAGCTGCGGGCGGGCGTCAGGAACAGGTTCTTGGCCAGTTGCTGCGTGATGGTGGACCCACCCTGCGCGACGCGGCCGGTGGTGAGGTTCACCCAGGCGGCGCGCGCGAGCCCCACCACGTCCAGCCCCCAATGGCTGCGGAAGCGCCGGTCCTCGATAGCAATGAGCGCGGCCGGCAGGCTGCCAGGCATGTCGGACAGGCGCAGGATATCGCCGTAGATATCGCCGGAAGTCGCGATCACCCGGCCATCGCCCGCCTGCAGGGTCACCGAGGGGCGGCGCGTGGTCGCTAGCGCCGCCTCCGGGCCGGGCATGTCCCAGGTGAAGACCAGCAGCCCGCCGGCGGCGATGATCCCTGCCCAGATCGTGACGACGATGGTGAAGGCGAGCCAGCTGCGGCGCCGTCGCGGCGCCACGCGCGGCACCGCCTTGTCTCCGCGCCCCGCTGCGATTCGGCCCATGCCGCAGGCTAAATTCTTCGACGGCGTTCCGCCAGCAATGCGGCGGCAGCCCGGTGCTTCACTCCATCACCGCCGCCACGTCGCGGTCGCGCGCATCCTCGCTCGCGCCGAGGCTGGAGATCACCCCGGCGCGGTCCTCGGCGGAGCGGTTCTGGGAAAGCTTGCGCTTGCCCACCAGCCCCGTGATGCGCAGCGTCAAGCCGACGATCCCCTTGAGCTGCCCGGCGATGAACGGCGCCGGCGCGTCCGTCACGGCCCAGGCATCGGCGCGGGGCTTCTCGTGATGGTCCGTGAGGCGAGAGACCAGCCCGTGCAGCCGGTCCGCATCATGGTACACCTCGGCATCGCACTCGGCATGGACCGCCACGTAGTTCCAGGTCGGCACGACCTTCCCGTGCTCACGCTTCGACACGTAGTTCCCCGGCGAGACATAGGCCTCGGGGCCGGGGAAGATCACCAGCGCGCGCCCGTTGCGAACCAGCGCCTGCCAGTGCGGATTGGCCTTCGCCACGTGGCCGTGGAGCGTGCCGAGCTCGCCCTCGCCAGCCTCCAGCATCAGCGGCAGGTGGGTCACCCAGGGCAGCGGTTCGTCCTGCGCCGGGCTGACCATGATGGCCAGGCGCGCGCTTCGAACCAGGCTGTGCAGGATGGCGGTGTCGGTCTCGCGGAAGGCGGGCGGCATGTAGAGCATGAGGCAACCATGCCCGAAGCTACCGCCCGCGCAAGCGCGTGCTGGTCAGATCACCCCTGCTTCCTGCAAGCGCGCGATCTCCGCGGCATCAAGCCCCAGCCGCTCGCGGTAGACGTGGTCCGCATGCGCGCCCTGCGACGCGCCGAGCCATTTGATGCGCCCCGGCGTCTCCGTCAGGCGCGGGACCACGTTCGGCACCGCCAGCACGCCCACACGCGGATCTTCCACAAAGGCGATGTTCCCGCGCGCGGCGTATTGCGGGTCCGCGAAGATTTCCTCGATCGAGTAGACGGGACCGCAGGGCACCTCATGCGCGGCGCACAGCGCGAGGACCACGTCGCGGTCCATGGTGCCGGTCCAGGCGCCGACGGTCGCGTCGACCACGGCGCGGGCCGCCTCGCGCTGCTTGAGCGTGCCCCATTTGCCGGCGCCGGCATGCTCGGGCGTGCCCATCGCCTCGGCCAGGCGGGCGTAGATCTTGTCCGAGGTGCAGGCGATCGCGATCCAGCGGCCATCCTTCGTCGGGTAGTGGCTGTGCGGCACCACGTTCACCGTGCCCGGCCCCATCCGCTCCCGCACATAGCCGTTGAGGTGGAAGGACGGGGCGAGCTCATCGAGGATGCGGAAGATCGGCTCGTACAGCCCGATATCCACCACCTGCCCCCGCCCCGTCTGGTCCCGCGCGCGCATCGCGAGCAGCGCCCCGAACGCGCCATACAGCCCCGCGAGATAATCCGGGATGGTCGCCGAACCGGGCGTCACCGGCGGCCGGTCCGGGTAGCCCGCAAGGTAGGACAGCCCACCAAAGGCATTGCCGATCCGCCCGAAGCCGGGCCGCCCGCTATACGGCCCGGTCTGCCCATAGCCGGAGATGCGCACCATGATCAGCCGCGGGTTGACGGCCGAGAGCACGTCCCACCCCAGCCCCCACTTCTCCATCGTGCCAGGCTGGAAGTTCTCGACCAGGATGTCGGCATCGGAAATCAGCTGCTTGAACAACGCGGCGCCATCGGGCTTGCGCAGGTCGAGCGAGGCGATCTTCTTGTTCCGGCATTCCGACAGCCAGGGCAGCGTCTCACCGCACTCCGTCACGGTGCCGAACTTGCGCAGCGCATCGCCCACGTCGGGCAGCTCCAGCTTGATGACGTCGGCGCCGAATTCGGCCAGCTGCGTCGTCGCGAAGGGGCCGGCGAGGAAGGAGGAGACGTCGATGACCTTGCAGCCGGCCATGGCTTCCACCTGGGTCACAGCGCGCCCTCCTCGCCCAGCACCTGCTCGGCCATGCGCAGCGCGTCGATCGCGGCGGGGAAGCCGCAATAGGCGACCGCGTGGGTGAAGACCTCGCTGATCTCAGCAGCCGTGCAGCCATTGTTCAGCGCGGCGACCAGGTGCACCCGCAGCTCGTGCGGATGGTTGAGCGCACACAGCATGCCCAGCGTGATCAGGCTGCGCTGCTTGCGATCGAGGTTCGGCCGGGTCCAGAGCGTGGCATAGGCCATCTCCTCGGACAAAGCGCGGATGGCGGCGTTGAAGGGCGTGGTCGTCTTGTCGCGCGCCTCGGTATAGGTGGCGCCGAGGATCTCGCGCATCTCCTTGCGTCCGCGCTCGCGCAGCGCGGCGTGCGCCTGGTCTTCGTCCATGGAGGCCTCCCTTTGACCGGATGATGAAAGCCGGTTGCGGGGGCGGCGGCTAGAAGCATGGGGGAAATGAATTTCCCCCATACCCCCATTCTTTCATTTTTATTTTTTGGTGCGGGCCGGCAGGGAGCGCCAGCATTGCAGAGCAGCACCGGCCACGCAGCAGGCACCATTATTCAAAAATAGAAGATGGGGGTTTGGGGGAATTCATTCCCCCATGCTGTCATCCGTGCCGCGCACCGCCACCTTCCGCACCCGCTCACTCTCAGTCTTCAACTGCCCGCAGGCAGCGAGGATGTCCCGCCCGCGCGGTCGGCGGATCGGGCTTGAATACCCGGCCTCGATCAGGATGGCGGCGAAGCGGCGGATCGCGTCCGACGTGCTGGTCAGGTAGGGGCTGCCCGGCCAGGGATTGAACGGGATCAGGTTGATCTTGGCCGGCATGCCCGCGATCAGCCGCACCAGTTCGCGCGCTTCGGCCTCGCTGTCGTTCACGCCGCGCAGCATCACGTATTCGAAGGTGATGCGCCGCGCGTTGGTCGCCCCGGGGTAGCGGCGGCAGGCCGCGAGCAGTTCCTCGATCGGGTATTTGCGGTTCAGCGGCACGATCTCGTCGCGCAGTTCGTTGGTCACCGCGTGCAGGCTGACGGCCAGGCCCACGCCGAGCTCCGTCCCGCAGCGATCCATCATCGGCACCACGCCCGAGGTGGACAGGGTGATGCGCCGGCGCGAGAGCCCGATGCCCTCGTGGTCCATGATGATCTTCAGCGCCTTGGCAGTGTTCTCGTAATTGTAGAGCGGCTCGCCCATGCCCATCACGACGATGTTGGACAGGTGCCGCGCGGTGCCATCCTTGGGGCTCGGCCATTCGCCGTAGCTGTCGCGCGCGGCCATGAACTGGCCGACGATCTCGGCAGCGCCGAGGTTGCGCACCAGCGCCTGCGTGCCCGTGTGGCAGAAGCGGCAGGACAGGGTGCAGCCGACCTGGGTCGAGATGCAGACCGCGCCGCGATCCTCGTCGAGGCTGGGGATGTAGACGGTCTCGGCCTGCTGGCCGTCGCGGAACTTCAGCAGCCATTTGCGGGTGCCGTCATCGGAAGTCTGCTCGGTCGAGACCTGCGGGCGTCCGACGACGAAACGCTGCGCGAAGACCGCCTGCATGGGCTTCGCGATGGAGTTCATCTGCGCGAAGTCGGTGACGCCCTGGTGATAGATCCAGTGCCAGAGCTGCTTGGCGCGGAATGGCTTCTCGCCGACCGCCACCATCTCGGCGGCCAGCTCCTCGCGCGACAGGCCGACCAGGTCGCGGCGGCCATCGGCGGTGGTCGCGGGCGGTGGGGCGAAGCGGGCGGATTTTGCCAGGATGCGGGCGCGTTCTGCCTCGTCCAACAGGGCGTTCATCGACGGGCCACCGGGCATTCGCGGGTGATGGCGTCGTAGGCCGCGGAGAAGCCGCGCATCGAGAAGACGTCGTTCACCTGCCCCCGGCCGGAGGCGGCGGGGCCACGCGCGGCGGCCTCTCGCCCGTTGCGGAAGGCGGCGACGGCCGCGCGCCCATCGCGGGCGAAGGCGCTGTCGGCATTGGTGTAGAATCGCAGGGGCGCGTCGCCGACCGTCACCGTGGCCTCCGCATTGCGCGGATAGGCGTAGCCGGCGCGGAGTGCCACCTGGTCGCGCGACCCCGGACGGTGCGTGACCAGCAGCAGCACCCCCGCGCGCTGAGGCTCGGAGCGTGAGGCGCGGGCGAAGGCGTAGCAGACCTTCTGGCCACGTTCCTGGTGCACCGCCGCCGTCCAGTCCTGGAAATTGCCAAGACGGCGCGGCTGTGCCGCCGTCTGCGCCAGGACGGGCCACGCCAGCAATGCCCCGAAAAGGGCCCAGACACCGATGGACTTCTGCATGATCCACCCTTGATAGGGGCCCTGCCCTCCCGCCGCAACCGCGCCGGCCAGGCTCGGCCCCTTGCATCCGCGGGCGCAGCATTCGAGACAGGGCCATGACCGATGCCGCCGACGCCGCGCTCCGCGACCAGTACGAGGCCTTCCCCTACCCCGCGCGCGACCCGCGCGAGGAGGCCAAGCGGCTGATCATCGGCAGCCCCAGCCACCTG
>JAZKFA010000142.1:0-4282 GCA_040386655.1 Pseudomonadota bacterium
GGTCTGGCTCGCCGAGCAGGCGGGCGTCGCAGCACTTCCCACTCTGCCGTCGCTGCGCGGGATCGAGTTCATCGAATTCGCGGTGGATGAGGCGGCGCGCGCGGAACTCGGCGCCTTCCTCGCACCGCTCGGTTTCGCGCGCACCGGCGTGCACCGCTCGAAGCAGGTGGAGCTCTGGCGCTCGGGTGGCGCGAACATCGTGCTGAATGCGGAGCCGGACAGCGCGGCCTCGGAACGCTTCGAACAGCACGGGCCGTCCGCCTGCGCGATGGCCCTGCGCGTCGATGACGCCGCGCGCACCGCATCGCGCGCCGAGGCGCTGCTCTGCTCCGTCTGGCAGGAACGTGTGGGCGTGGGCGAGCGCACCATCCCCGCCGTGCGCGCGCCGGACGGCACGCTGGTCTACCTGGTCGAGGAGGGTGGCCGCGCGATCTGGGAGGATGATTTCCACCTCGACCCCGCGCCGGCCCCGCGCCTGGGCGTGACGGGGATCGACCACGTGGCGCAGGCGCTCGCCCCAGGCTTCCTCGAGAGCTTCGCCCTGTTCTACCGCGCGGTCTTCGGGCTGGAGCCCGAATCGCTGTTCGAATTGCCGGACCCCTATGGCCTGGTGCGCAGCCGCGCCTTCACCGGTGGCAACGGCACGGTGCGGCTGCCGCTCAACGTCAGCGAAAGCGGGCGCACCGGCACCGGCCGCTTCGTCTCCGCACTCGCCGGCGCGGGCGTGCACCACATCGCCTTCTCGGTCGATGACGTGGCCGCCGCCGTGGACGCGGCCGGCTCCGAGGCGCTGCTCGACATACCCCCCAACTACTACGAGGACATCGCCGCGCGCTTCGGACTGGATGGCGCGACCGTCGCGGCCCTGCGCGCACGCCACCTGCTGTTCGACGCCGCGGCCGAAGGCGAGTTCCGTCATGCCTACACGGACGCCTTCCGCGACCGCTTCTTCTTCGAGATCTGCGACCGACGCGCTGGCTATGCCGGCTTTGGCGCCGCCAATGCCGGCGTGCGCATGGCCGCGCAGCGCCGCGCTACGCCCGCCACACGGATGGCCGCACCGCCACCGAGGTGAGCACGCCATAGGCGGTGATGCCCAGCGCCACGCCGATGAAATGCCCCTCAAGCCCCATCCCCAGCGGCACCGCCAGCACCCAGCCCAGCCCCACCGCCAGCGTGATGCGCGCGAGGCCCGCCGCCACCGGCCACGCCATGCGTCCGGCGCCGAGTGCCGCGAAATACATCGCCATTCCCAGCCCGAACCCGCCCAGCGCCGGCCCGATGATGGCCAGCGCGCGCGTGGCGATGGCCGCAACCTCCGCATCGGATGTGAAGGCGTTGGCCACCAGCCCCGGTGCGAGTGCGACGAAAATCCCCACGCTCCCCGCCACCGCCAGCGCGGCAAGACCGCCCGCCCAGGCGATGCGGCGCGCCGTCGCCCAATCCCCCGCGCCCACGCTGCGCCCCACCAGCGCCGTCAGCGCCGAGCCGATGCCGAAGGCGATGGGGATCATCAGGAATTCCAGCCGCGCCGAGATGCCATAGGCCGCCACCGCCGCCGCTCCGTGCGACGCAATCTGCGCCGTGACCAGGATGGTGGTGAGGTTCGCGACGGAGGCCAGCACGCAGGCTACCAGCCCGACCGACAGGATGCGCGTGAACAGCGCCCCCGTGATCGGCGTTCGCAGGTTCGGCAGGAACCCCGCGCCCCCGCGCAGCACCGTCACCAGCATCGCGACGGAGGCCAGCCAGAATACCAGCGCGAAGGCAACGCCGATCCCCGCGAGGCCCATGCCCAGCGGCTCCACGCAGGCCCAGGACAGCACGGGCAGCACCAGCCAGGCCCCCGCCATCACCTGCGCCGCCAGGCCGTGCCGGCCGCCGCCGCGCAGCACCGATGCCAGGGTATTGGCGAGCCAGGCCGGCAGCGCGCCCGCCCCGAACAGCCACACGGCGTAGAGCGCCGCCGCGGCACCCGCCTCCGGCCCCGCGATGGCGCTCAGGATGGCGGTTGGGAAAACGGCGAGCCCTAGCGCGAAAATCAACCCGCCCATCGTCGCGATCAGCAGCGCATGCAGCACCAGCGCGGAGGCCTCGCCATCCCGCTTGCCGCCCAGCGCGCGCGCGATGGCGGAGACCACGCCACCACCCATTGCACCGGTCGACATCTGCTGCATTAGCAGCGCGAAGGGCAGCACCACCGCCCAACCCGCGAGTGCGGCGGTGCCCTGGCGCGCCGCCAGCCAAGTCTCAAACAGCTGCGCGAAGGATTGCAGCGCGGCCAGCAGCAAGGTGGGTGTGGCGAGGGCCCCGATGCGGCGCAGCAAGATCGCGGTGCTCGGCGGGGGAAGGGCGCTCACGCCGCGAGGATGCGGTCGGGGGCCGCCCTGGTCAACTTCCGGCTTGCTTTAGGACACGGGCAACGCATGTATGCGTCGAAAGCTCCTCTGAGGAATGGTCCCGACCATGGAAGTCATCTTCGATCCCAAACGTCCCGCGGGCGGCGCCGCCGATGCGCCGCACGGCGCAGGCGATCCGGTGAAGGACAGCGACCAGAAATCCTTCATGGCCGACGTCATCAACGCCAGCCGCGAAGTGCCGGTGCTGGTCGATTTCTGGGCGACCTGGTGCGGCCCGTGCAAGACGCTGACGCCGACGCTCGAGAAGGTGGTGCGCGCCGCGCAGGGCCGCGTGCGCCTGGTCAAGATCGACATCGACCAAAACCGCGCCCTCGTGCAGCAGCTCTCGCAGATGGGCCTTCCGCTGCAATCCGTCCCCACCGTCGTCGCCTTCTGGCAGGGCCAGATCGCCGACCTCTTCCAGGGAGCGCTGCCTGAGGGCGAGGTCAAGAAATTCATCGAGCAGGTGCTCAAGGTCGCCGGCGGCCAGCTGCCCAGCGCCGAGCTGATCACCGAGGCCAAGGCCGCGATCGAGGAAGGCGATGCCCAGGGCGCGCTGGAGCTCTTCGGCACCGTCGCGCAAGCCGAGCCCGAGAACCCCGAGGCACTCGCCGGTGTCGCCCGCTGCCTCATGATGCTCGGTGAGGAAGACCAGGCGCTTGCCGTGCTCGACAGCGCGCCGGCCAAGATCAAGGACCACGCCGCCGTCACCTCCGTCCGCGCCGCACTCGAACTCGCCGCCGAAGGCCGCCGCGCGCGCGAACGCTACGCCGAGTACGAATCGCGCCTGGCCGCCGACCCGGACGACCACGCCGCGCGCATCGACCTCGCCATCGCGCTCAACGCCGCGGACGAACGTGCTGCGGCCACCGATGCGCTGATCGAGGCGGTCAAGCGCGACCGCGCCTGGAACGACGAGGCCGCGCGCAAGCAGCTACTGAAGTTCTTCGACGCCTGGGGCATGACGGACCCGGCGACCATTGCCGGACGGCGCAAGCTCTCCACGTTGCTGTTCCGCTGAGCGCGATGCGCGCCTTCCATCCGGGACTTGAGGACCTGCCGCGCGAGATGGCGGTTTTCCCGCTGTCCGGCGCCCTGCTGCTTCCCGAAGGTCGGCTGCCACTCAACATCTTCGAGCCGCGCTACCTTGCGATGGTCGAGGACTCCATGGCGACCGGGCGCATGTTCGGCATGGTCCAGGCCGAACCCGGCGCCCCCCGCAAGGCGACCGGCCCAGGGCTCTACGCGGTGGGTTGCCTCGGCCGGCTCTCCTCCTTCTCGGAAACCGATGACGGGCGCTACCTCATCACGCTGACCGGCGTCATCCGCTTCCGCATCGCGGAAGAACTCGCGATCGGGCGCGGCTACCGCCGCGTGCGCGCGGATTACGCGCCGTACCTGCGGGACCTCGTGACCGAGAAGCCGCAGGTCGACCGCGACGCCCTGCTCGGCGCACTGCGCCCCTACTTCAAGGCGCAGGGGATCGAGGCGAACTGGTCCGCCATCGAAGAGACCTCCGACGCGATGCTGGTCACCACCCTTGCGATGGTCTGCCCTTTCGAAGTGCCGGAAAAGCAAGCCCTGCTCGAAGCGCCCGACGCCGCGCAGCGCGCCGCCATGCTGGTCGCGCTGATGGAAATGGGCGCCCACGGCGAAACTCCCGACGGACGCCCCAGCTGATGGAGACCCCCACCATGACCACTGACGTCGCCGTCGACCCGCGCCTGCTGGAAATCCTGGTCTGCCCCGTCACCAAAACACCACTTCGCTATGACCGCGCGGCCGGCGAACTGGTGAGCGAAAAGGCGGGCCTCGCATACCCAATCCGCGATGGCATCCCCATCATGCTGCCGGACGAGGCACGCAAGTTTTGAAGACAAGGG
>JAZKFA010000143.1:0-2756 GCA_040386655.1 Pseudomonadota bacterium
CATGTGCGCGACGATTGCGTGCTCGACCAGGCAAAGAACTACATCAACACCGAGAAGCTGAACCTCGTCGGCCGCATGCACGGCCGCGGCTGGTACGCGCGTACGACGGACCGCATCGAGATCCCCCGCATGTCGCCCGAGGAGTGGGCGGCGAAGAAGGGCAAATGATGCGCCGGCGCCCGCTGCGGTTGACGCGCCGGGGCGCGATGCTCGCCGCACCCGCGCTGGCCGTGGCAGGCAGCGCGCGCGCGCAGGGCTTTCCGGACCGTCCGCTGCGCCTGATCATTCCCTGGACGCCTGGCGGGACCAACGACATCGTCGGCCGCATCGTGGCCGATGCGATGGGGCCGCGCCTCGGCCAGTCCATTATCATCGAGAATCGCGGCGGCGCCGGCGGCGCGCTGGGCGCGGAGGTGGTGGCCAAGGCCACGCCGGACGGGCACACGATCCTGCTCGGCGGCAGCGGCAGCCTGACCATCAACCACCTGGTGCGCCGCTCGATCCCCTATGATCCCGCGACCGCCTTCGCGCCGATCGGGATGATGGTGGAGGGGGCCAACGTGCTGGTCGTGCACAGCTCCGTCCGCGCGACCAATATGCGGGAGTTGCAGGCTGAGGCACGGTCGCGGCCGATGACCTACGGGTCGTCAGGCGTTGGCAGCACCAGCCATGCGGTCGGCGCGATGATCGCGCTCGCCCTGGGTGTGGAGATCGAGCACATCCCTTATCGCGGCTCCGGCCCCGCGCTAAACGATATTATCGCCGGGCGGTTGTCGATGATGAGCAATGCCGTGGCGCCGATGCTGCCGCATATCCGCGCCGCATCGGTGCGCGCGATCGGCGTCGCCGGCGGCACGCGCAGCGCCGCCATCCCCGACGTGCCCACCATGGCTGAGCAGGGCTTCCCGGAGGTGGATGCCGCGACCTGGTACGCGCTACTCGCAACCGGCGGCACCCCGCCCGACCGCGTGGGGCGGCTTCATGCGGCACTCAACGGCGCGCTTGCGGACCCGACGGTGCGGATGCGGCTGGAGGAGCATGGGCTCGACGTCATCCCCTCAGAGTCGCCCGACGCGTTTGGGCGCTTCCTTGCCGCCGATACCGCCCGATGGGCACCGGTGATCCAGCGCGCGGGGGTCACGGCGAACTAAAGCCGGTTCAGCCTTCGAGGAAGGGCCGCAGCGCGTCGAGGAAGCCGGCCGGGTTCTCGGCGTGGATCCAGTGCCCGGCATTGGCGACGACAGCGTGGCGGGCGGCGGGAAACAGCGCAGCGATGGCGCCAGCGTGGTCTGGGCGGATGTAATCGCTCCGCGCGCCGGCGATGAACAGCACCGGCCCGGCATACTGTGCGTCGGGCGGATCCCACCCTTCGATGGCCGGCATGGCGGCCGCGATCTCGTCCAGGCCGATGCGCCAGGCGGGTGCAGCGTCGAAGCGCAAATTCTGCAGCAGGAAGGCGCGCAGGCCGGCCTCCGGGATGGTGGCGGCAAGCGCGGCATCCGCTGCGCGCCGGGTGAGGCCTGGTGCAACCGGCAGCGCCTGCATGGCAGTTACGACGCCGCGCAGATGCGGTGGATAGGCGGCGGGCGCCATGTCGGCGACGACCAGCCGCTCGACCAGCGCCGGCCGCGTGAGTGCCAGCGTCATGGCGACCTTGCCGCCCATGGAATGGCCGAGAATGGCAGCGCTGGGCACATCAAGTTCGGTCAGTGTCGCCGCCACATCCTCGGCCATCTCAGCGTAGCCCATCGAGTCCGCATGCGGAGAGGCGCCGTGGTTGCGCAGGTCGAGCGAGATCACGCGATGCTCGGGCGCCAGCGCGGTCTGAATGGTGCCCCAGTTCTGCGCCGCACCGAACAGGCCGTGCAGCAACACCAGTGGTGGACCGGAGCCGACGTCCACCGCATTCAGGCGCAGGCCCGTCATGAGCGCGCCGCGAGCGCAACACTCGCCACGATCAACGCACTGCCAATGAGGATATCCACGCCCACCGCCTCCCCCAGCCACACCGCCGACAAGGTCACCCCGAAAGCCGGCACCAACAGGAAGGCCAGCGAGGAGACGGCACCAGGCAGGCGCCGCCCGATCTCGATAACGCACCAGGTGCCCACGGGTGCCACGATCACGCCGATGTAGAGCATGATTGGCCAGGACGGGCCGCGGATGCCGCCATCGGGCTCCAGGTACATCGCAAAGGGGGCGAGCAGGGCGAAGGCGATGCCGAAGCACCAGGGCAGCAATTCGATCATCGGCGAGGTTGGCGTGCGCGCGCGCGTCACGATGATGGCCACGCTCCAGAACCCGGCAGCGAGCATCAGCATGCCGTGGCCGAGCACCACGTCGCGCGCGCTCCAGTCCAGCGCCCAGGGGCCGGCCAGGACCACCACGCCCGCAAAGCCTAGCGCTGCGCCCAGCCAGCCGCGGGCCGAGATGCGCTCGCCCATCACCAGGATCGACAGCGGCAGCAGCCAGTAGCTGGTAACCGCTGAAATGATCGCCGTCCGTCCCGCCGGCACGATGGCAATGGCTGTGTGCGCCAGTGCGAAGAATCCACCGAGTTGCAGGGTGCCGAGCGCGACGATCGACGGCCAGTCGGCGCGGCGCGGTAAGTGCAGGCGACCGAGGGCGAGCAGGCCCAGTGCGGAGGCCAGAGCGGCAAGCCCGGCACGGCCGGCGGCGAACCACATCGGCGTCGCATCAGACAGAGCGGCCTTGGTGATCGGCCATGCGCCGCCGAACAGCACGATGGCGACAAG
>JAZKFA010000143.1:2766-15640 GCA_040386655.1 Pseudomonadota bacterium
AATCGCGGCGCGCATGGAGGGCACTAAGCCTCAGCCGCGCGCCGCGCGCCAGGGACGTTCAGCCGCAGCGCGCCACCATCGCCGAACGGATCGTCGCCGCATCGCCCGACAGCGCACCCGCAAGGTCGGTACCGGAGAGCATCGCGCCCATCGGCACGTCGCGTGCGAGTGCGATGCCGTGCGCTAGACCAATCGGGATCGTGTCCAGTGCGCGTGCACGCGCCGCGGGGATGCATTTGCCCCAGACAAGTGCGCCGCCTTCTCCGTCCAGCACCTCGCCACGCTTGAGGTCGCGCTTGGCCACGGCCGCGACATCGCCCCGCCAGGCGGTTACGCTGCCGGTCGCCTCTCCGCGCAGGGCGGCCGATGCGATGGAGACGCCGAGCTCCAGCCCGATGAAGTGGTAGGGGCGCCAAAGCGCGGCGTAGCGGCCGGTGCTGTCCGTCGCGACGCCGTACTCAGCGAAGCAGCGGCGCGCGTATTCCGTCTCGCCTTCGAAAACGGCGTAGACACCCCAGCGAAGATTGTCCGGGATCTCACTGCCATCGCGCCGGACAGACGAAATCACCTCGACCATCCCCGCGCGCGGCAGTACTCCGCCGGCATTGTGCGGGCGCAGGATGTCGGGGATCTCCGACGTGCCGGCGGGCGGGAAGGCCAGGCCGTCCTCGGGCACCGCAAGGCCGGTGGCGTTGGCGATGGCCGCCATCTCGATGGCCGACTTGGTGCCGTCGAGGAAGGAGTTGAACATCTGCGGGTTCATGCCGCCCGCGCGCGCGGCCTCGGGCGTGAGGCCGTAGAAATCCCACACTGTCTCGGGCGTGCTGGCGTGGAAGGATGGAAGGTATTTCGTGCCCTTGCCGGCCGCGACGATCGTGAAGCCGGCCGCACGCAGAGTATCCACCATCTCGCAGACCAGCGCCGGCTGGTCGCCATAGGCCATGGAATAGACCACGCCTGCGGCCTCCGCCTCGAGCGCCAGCAGCGGTCCGGCGAGAACGTCGGCCTCCACATTCACCATCACCACGTGCTTGCCATGCGCGATGGCGTGGCGCGCGTGGCGAAGCCCCGCGGCGGGGTTGCCGGTGGCTTCCACCAGCACGTCGACGCGGGCGTCGGCGATCAGCGCCATTGCGTCCTGCGTCAGGTACGTACCGCCGGAAGATGCGGCGTCGTCCAGGCTCGCGGCGTCGTAGCTGCCATCGGGCCAGTGCACGCGCGCAAGCGCCGACCGAGCGCCGGGGATGGAAAGGTCCGCGATGCCCAGCACATGCAGCCCCGGCATCATCCGTGCCTGGTGCAGGAACATCGAGCCGAACTTGCCCGCGCCGACATGGGCGACGCGGATGGGCCGCCCCGCCGCCGCGCGGGCGAGCAGCTTCGCGTGGAGATTCATGTCTGCATCCATCCGCCGGCGATATCGACCGACTGTCCCGTGACGAAAGCGGCATCCGGCCCCGTCAAATAGCAGCAGGTGCGCGCCACCTCCTCCGCCGTGCCGAAGCGGCCCATGGGGGTGTCGCGAAGGACATCCTCGTTCAGGCGGGGATCGACGGTGCTGGCGAGCGCGGTGCCGATGCGCCCCGGGCACAACGCGTTGACCGTGATGCCGTGCGGCCCAAGCTCGGCGGAGAGGTGCTTGGTCAGCCCGATCAGCGCGGCCTTGGAGGTGGTGTAGTGGCAACCCACGATCGGCGTGTACCGCTTCCCTGCCACCGAAGCCTGGTTGACGATGCGCCCGGACTTCCGCGCGATCATGCCCGGCGACAGCGCGCGGATCATCGCGAAGGCACCCGAGACGTTCACCGCCATCACGCGGTCCCATTCCTCCCACGGCATCTCGTGCACGCCGAGCGCGCGGCCATTCGTCTTGGGGCTGATGCCGGCATTGTTCACCAGGATATCCGCCGGCCCCAGCTCGGCCTCCGCAGCCGCGCAGGCTGCCTCGACCTGAGCGCGATCCGCGACGTCGCAGGCGAGCGGGAAGCCGCCGCAGCGCGCCGCACTCTCCCGCGCGAGGTCGAGGTCCACATCCAACACTGCGACCCAGGCGCCTCGCGCGGCCAGCATGGCGGCGATGGCCGCACCGATGCCGCGCCCGGCGCCGGTGACGATGGCGACCTTGCCGGCGTGGGTCTGCGGTTCCGCCGTGTCGATGGCCGCGCTCACGACGCCACCGTCAGCATGATCTTGCCGATATGGGCGCTGCTCTCCATAAGCCGGTGTGCCTCTGCGGCCTCGGCCATTGGGAAGGTCGCGAAGATCTCCGGCCCGCAGCGCCCGGCCTCGAGCACGGGCCAGACCTTCTCGCGCAACGCATCGGCCAGAGCGCCCTTCTCCGCCGTGGTGCGCGGGCGCATCGTGCTCCCGGTGATGCATAAGCGCTTGAGCATGATGGGACGGAGGTCCGCCGCCTCCACGCTGAAGCCGCCGAGGAAGGCAATCAGCACCAGGCGCCCGTCGCGGCCCAGGCTGCGCAGGTTCTTTTGGAAGTACGACCCGCCGACCATGTCGAGGATCACGTCTACCCCTCGCCCACCGGTGAGCGCCTTGGTGCGTTCGTAGAAATCCTCGTCACGGTAATTGATCGCGGCGTCGGCCCCAAAGCCGATCGCGGCCGCGCATTTTTCGGCACTGCCCGCTGTCGCGAAGATGGTCGCGCCGAATTCGCGCGCGAGCTTGATCGCGGTGACGCCGATGCCAGAGGTGCCGCCATGCACGAGCGCCGTCTCTCCGGCGGCAAGCCGGCCGTGGCCGAAGAGGTTCGCCCACACGGTGAAGTAGGTCTCCGGCAGGGCCGCCGCACGAACGGCGTCGTATCCTTTCGGCCAAGGCAGCGTCTGCGCCTCGGGTGCTACGCAGTATTCGGCATAGGCGCCGCCATTGGTCAGGGCGCAGACCTTGTCGCCGATGCGAAAGCGGCTGGCGGCGCTGCCCAGGGCAACGACCTCGCCCGCGCATTCTAGGCCCATCACGGGGCTTGCCCCGGGCGGCGGCGGGTAATTGCCGCTGCGCTGTTGCACATCCGGGCGGTTCACGCCCGCGACCTCGACGCGGATCAGCACCTCGTCCGCGGCCGGGGAAGGGACGGCGCGGCGGGCGGGCACAAGGACCTCGGGCCCGCCGCCGGCGCCGTGCTCGATGTAGGCCATCTCTCCGGGCAGCATTGGCATGGGCGTGTCCTCGATCCTGTTGGCCAGAGGGTTCGCGCCCCGCGCCATGGACGTCAAGCTGGCTTGCCATGGGTTCAACTGGGCTTGCGCCGGGCGGCGGTTCCAGGGAGGGTCGCGGCTGCCGCTCAGCCAGGGACCGCCCACCTTGATCCGCCCGCGCCGCCGCCCGCTTCTCGCCGCCCTTGCCTTGGCGGCCATACCCGGCGCAGCCATGGCGCAGCCGGCCGAACACCGCTTCGGTGCGCTGTTCCCCTTCTCAGGCGCGCAGGGTTTGCAGGGCGATGAGAGCTTTCGCGGCTTGGAAATCGCGGCAGAGGAGCGCAATGCCGCCGGCGGCATCCTCGGACGTCCGATCCGGCTGGTAAAAGCCGATGCCGTTGACGCGCCGCAGGCCATCGCGGAGATGCGTCGACTGCTTGGTGCGGAACGGGCCACGGCTGTGTTCGGCACCCATGCCTCCCCGCTGTCGGTCGCTGCGTCGCAGGTCGCGGAGTTGCAGGGTATTTCCTACATCGAGATGGGCGCAGCTGCCGACGCGATCACAGAGCGCGGGTTCCGAACGCTGTTCCGTACCTGCCCGCGCATGGCCGACTTTGCGACCGCGACGGTCGAGGCAATGGCGGAGATCCTTGCCCCCGCGCTGGGCGTGGTGCCACAGGCCCTGCGCATCGGTATCCTGGCCGAGGATCAGGGCGAGGCGCAGGCCATGTCCGCAGCGCAGGACGCGGCGCTGCGCAGCCCCGGTCTGATCCCGGCCGAACGGCTGTCCTACCCGGCGCGGACGCCGGATTTTGCGCCGCTGCTGCAACGCCTGCGCGCGGCGAATGTGGAGGTGCTGCTGCACAGCGGCCAACCCGGCGACATCGCCCCGCTATTCCGCGCGATGCAGGAGAGCGGGTGGCGCCCGCGCATGCTGCTGGGAACTGGCGCCGGCTATGCGATGGCGGAAACCGCGGCCGGGGTCGGCGCTGGCTTCGAGAATGTGTTAACGCTGGAGTTCTCACCCTTTGCGGTGAAGGAGAGCTTCGCGCCGAGCATCCCGTTATTCGTCGAGGCCTATAAGGGGCGTTACGGCAGCGAACCACGCTCAGCTTTATCGCTCGCGAACCACGCCGCTGCGCTGATTGCCTTCGAGGCCTTCCACCGCGCTGGTTCCCTCGACAAGGACCGCGTGCGCGCCGTGATGATGGCCGCCGAGATCGCCGAGGGCGCCTCGCCCGCTGGGTGGGGGCTGCGGTTTGATGAGCGCGGGCAAAACACTCGCGCACGGCCTTTCCTGATGCAATGGCAGGCGGGTGCGCTGCAGAGCATCTCGCCGAGCCCGGCCGCGACCTCGGGCTTGCGAACGCCCTTGGGTGGGTAGAGCCTCCCGTTCCATCGCACGCTGTTCTTAACTAACCGGCTTCGGCACCGCCCAGCCTGACGAGCGGGGCCGAATGGATGGACGCCGGCAATCCACGATCCAAAGCGGTCAGGCGCGCCGCACAGTCCCGGAGCAAATGTGCGGGCGGCTGGTCTTCACGACCGTCGGCTTCAGTTCACCCGGATATTCCGCGCACGGACGATGCCGGCCCACTTCTCGGTTTCGCTGCGCAGGAAGGTTGCGGCTGATTCCGGTGTCGAATTGCGCACGACATCCATGCCCAGATCGACCAGCCGCTGCACCAGCGCATCCTGCGCCAGCACTCGGTTGATCGCGGCGTTCACCGCACCCACCACTGGCGCAGGCGTGCCCGCCGGCGCCATCACCATGTGCCAGGTGTAGGATTCGTATCCCGCCACGCCGCCCTCGATGAAGGTGGGGATGTCGGGTGCCTGCGGCGCCCGCGCCTGCGAGCTGACGGCAAGCGCCTTCATCTCCCCACGCCGGGTGTATTCCAGGCCGGAGAAGCCGACATCGATGATCATAGCGACCCGGCCGCTGAGTACGTCGGGCATGGCAGCGGATGAGCCGCGGTAGGGAACATGGCCGACCTGCAGGCCACCGGCCATGGAGAGGAAAAGCTCTGTGGCCAGGTGCACCGCGCCGCCATTACCGCTGCTCGCATAGTCGTACTTTCCCGGGTTCGCGCGCAACAGTGCAATCAGCTCCGGCAGCGTATTCGCGGGAATGTCCTTGTTCAGCAGCAGCACCATCGGGATCTTTCCCACGAAGGCGGCCGGGGCGAAGTCCGTCGCCGGGTCGAAGGGCAGCGTGGGAAACAGCGCGCGGAGGACCGAGTGCGCCACCGTCGTATAGAGCAGCGTGTGGCCATCCTTGGGCGCCTTTGAGACGAGGTCGGTACCGATGACGACGCCAGATCCGGTGCGGTTCTCGACCACGACGCGCTGCGGCAGCGCCTCGGACAAGCGGTCGGCAAGCAGGCGTGCGGGGACATCTGTCGGGCCGCCGGCGGCGAAGGGGACGACCATGCGCACGGCCTGCCCGGGCCAAGTGGGCGCCTGGGCACGCGCGCCAGGCAGGACGGCGAAAGGCGCAAGCGCGGCGGCGCCCAGCATGGAGCGGCGATCAATCATGGAATTCGTCTCCCGGCGGCGGGGTGTCCAGCGCATCCTGGCACCGCTCTACGTCGGGAAATCTAGACGGCGGGGCGCCTGGCGCAAGGGGCGCCGGGCAGCAGCGCTATTCGGCCGCCTTCGCCTCATCCTCATTGGCGATCTCACCATTCAGCATCTTGTCGGCCAGAAGCCCGGCCTGGTTACGAACCTTCTGCTCAATGGACTGCGCCATCGCGGGATGGTCGCGCAGGAACTGCTTGGCGTTTTCACGCCCCTGCCCGATTCGCGTGCTGTCATGGCTGAACCAGGCGCCCGACTTCTCGACGATGCCGGCCTTCACGCCGAGGTCGACCAGCTCACCCACCTTGCTGATGCCCTCACCATAGAGGATGTCGAACTCCACCTCCCGGAAGGGGGGCGCCATCTTGTTCTTCACCACCTTCACGCGGGTGTGGTTGCCGATCACCTCGTCGCGGTCCTTCAGCGCGCCGATGCGGCGAATGTCGAGGCGGCACGACGCATAGAACTTCAGCGCGTTGCCGCCCGTCGTCGTCTCGGGGTTGCCGAACATGACGCCGATCTTGAGGCGGATCTGGTTGAGGAAGATCAGCAGCGTGTTCGACTTCGACACGGAGCCCGTCAGCTTGCGCAGGGCCTGGCTCATCAGCCGGGCGTGCAAGCCGACATGGCTGTCACCCATCTCGCCCTCGAGCTCCGCGCGCGGCACCAGGGCGGCGACGGAGTCGACCACCAACACGTCGATCGCGCCGGAGCGGACAAGGGTGTCGGCGATCTCAAGCGCCTGCTCGCCAGCGTCGGGCTGTGAGATCAGCAAATTATCCACATCGACGCCCAGCTTGCGGGCATAGCCGGGGTCCAGCGCGTGCTCCGCATCAAGGAAGGCGCAGGTGCCGCCGGCCTTCTGCGCTTCCGCGATCACATGAAGTGCAAGCGTCGTCTTGCCCGAGCTTTCCGGCCCGTAGATCTCCACGATCCGGCCCTTGGGGAGACCACCAATCCCCAATGCCAGGTCGAGGCCGAGCGAACCGGTCGGGATCACCTCCACGCCGTCAGTGAGATTGCGCGCACCCAAGCGCATGATCGAGCCCTTGCCAAAGGCCCGCTCAATCTGTCCCAGCGCGGCGTCCAGCGCCTTGCCCTTGTCCATTGCTGCCAATTCCCGATCCCTTCCGCTGCCGCTGGACGCGACGTCAACCTAGCGTTGTGTAGCCTTAATATTTCTCGCGCGCATCAAATTTTCGTGCGCGATGTGAGAGATTCGCACGACTCGATGCAGCCGCCTCGCCACAGAGTATGCGGCGCCAGGGCCGCGCAAACAAGAACAAGACATAAACAAGGTCTTAACGAGTGGTTGTAGCCGCAGGCTGGACGGCTCGTTCAGCCTGTACGCCGAGCATGGTGGCGACCGCCTCGGCAAGCTCTGCGCTGCGATATGGCTTCGCCAGGAGGCGCAGCCGCGCGGCGTCCAGGTCCAGTCCAAGCAGCCGCTCCGAATAACCCGAGGCCAGCAGCACCCTCAACTCCGGGAAGCGTCGCTGCAGTTGGTGGGCAAGTTCCACCCCGTCCATCCCCGGCATACTGATGTCGGTCAGCAGCAGGTCTGGCGGAATGGCTCCCTCGGGCAAAGCCTCCAACGCCGCCTCAGCATCCTCGGCCAGGGTCACGCGGTGGCCGGCGGCGGTCAGCGTGCGCTCCGCTAGGCGGCGGATCAGGGGTTCGTCGTCGACCAGCAGCACATGTGCCGGCGCGACCCGCCGGGGGACGGCAATCGCGGCTGGCGGCGGCGTCGTCTCGTCATCGGGCATCTTGGCCGCCTGGCGCGGAAACCATAGCCGGAACACCGTCCCGACGCCGAGCGCGCTGGTGACCGAAAGATGCCCGCCGGATTGCTGCACGATGCCATGCACCGTGGCGAGGCCGAGCCCCGTGCCGCCTGCATCCCGGCGCGTTGTGAAGAACGGCTCAAAAATGCGCGGAAGGATCTCGGGCGGGATGCCCGGGCCGTCATCGCCCACCTCCAGCAGCGCCCAGTCACCCGGGGGGATCGTGGTCGAACCCTCAAGTTGAGGGCGACGCAGCTTTTCGCGGCGCGTGGCCAGGCGCAGCTCGCCGCCGCCGCCCATTGCGTCACGCGCGTTGACGGCGAGGTTCAGCAGCACCTGGTCGAGCTGCCCGGGGTCCACGAGCACGCCATCCTCCGCTGCGGCGAGGTTGAGCGTCAGCCGGACGCCGCCGCCGAGCAGCCGCGGCAGCAACCCGCCAATGCTGCGCACCGCGTCATCGAGCGGGACGAGGCGCGGGCGCAGCGACTGCTGCCGCGCGAAGGCAAGAAGCTGGCGGACCAGCTGCCCGCCGCGTGTCGCCGCGTCCAGCACGCGGGTCATCTCGTCGGCGATGGCCGGCGTCGGTGCTTGGTCCAGCACCGCCTCGGCGCTGCCCATGATGGCGGTGAGCAGGTTGTTGAAATCATGCGCGACGCCGCCGGCCAGTGCGCCTACGGCCTGCAGCCGGCTCGCTTCCGCCAACTCGCGTTCAAGCCGGCGACGATGGGTGGCGTCGGCGACACGCAGTAGCACGCCGGGTTCGGCACGAAGCTGGCGGCAGGAGAACAGCAGGCAGGCATCGGCGGCCGCGTTGGGGTCGGCCGGGCGCAGCTCGATCGGTGCCGGCGCCGGCGGGCCGTCCAGGGCGGCATGGATCAGCTGTTCCAGCGCGGCGCGATCCTGCGGTGCCACGAGGGCGGCCGGCGGAGGCGCCGTGCCCGCCGTCGCCCAGGCGTCGCCACCGGCGAGCAGCGCATATCCGGCATTGGCTGCGATCACGTGACCGGAGGCATCGAGAATGGCGAGCCCCGCCTCCTCGGCTGCGAAAAGCGGCCGCAGGGCGGCGGCTGCCTCGCGAAGCAGGGCCGTGGCATGCACGTCCTGGCCGAAGCGGCGCGGGCGTGGTGCCTCGGCCGCCACGGGAAGGAAAGGCAGCATCAGCTGCGTCTCGCGCCGCGACGCGGCGATTGAATCATCCGCAGGCGCGACGGGGATTTCGTGCGCGAATGCGGTGGGAGCGTCGTGTTCGCGGATGAACGGAACAGGGTGCATATCCATCGAGACGTCGCGCTCCATCGCCATCGCGCGATCCGCCGACGCGTCCGGAGCGATCATCGCACGCCCTCGGCGGCGCGGGCGTTAAGACGCCAGATGAAGGCGATGATTTCGGCCACGGCTTGATAATGCTCGGTCGGAATCTCCGCCTCAAGCTCCATCTTGTGCAGTGCGCGTGCCAGCGGCGGGTTCGGCACGATCGGCACGCCATTGGCCTGCCCGACCTCGCGGATGCGCAGCGCCACGGCGTCCATGCCCTTGGCGACCACCCGCGGCGCGGCGGATCCCGCCCGATCGTAGGCGAGAGCGACCGCGTAGTGGGTGGGGTTGGTGATGATCACCGCCGCGCGCGGCACTGCCGCCATCATGCGCAGGCGCGATTTTGCCAGGCGCATTTGCTTCATGCGTCCCTTCACCTGAGGGTCGCCCTCGGCTTCCTTCTGCTCGGCCTTCATGTCTTCGCGGCTCATGCGAAGGCCGTTGCGGTGGCGCAGGTGCACCAGCACCAGGTCCAGCACCGCGACCACAGCGAACGCCACCAGTGCCGCGCGCATGAGTCCGAATGCAGTCTCCGCCGAAGCACTCAGCACGGCGGCGACCGGCCGGTGCAACAGCCCCTGCCAGGCTGCCGGATCGCCCAGCGACCACCACAGCGCAAGGCCGACGAGGCCCAGCTTCACCGTCGTGCGCAAGAACTCAATCGCGGCCTCGGCGCCCAGCAGCCGGCGCAGCCCGGCGAACGGGTTGAGCTTGCCTAAGCTAGGCACCAGCGCCTTGGCCGAGACCAGCCCATGCGTCTGCAACAGCGTGCCCGCGATGGCGCCGAGCGTGGTGAGCAGCGCCACCGGAAGAATTGCGAACAGGACGGGCATGGCGAGCGCCGCCAGCGCGTCAGTAGGTGAGAGCGCATGCGCGTGGCCAACGATGGCACGCAGCGCCGCGGCGAGATCACGCGCCATAGGCGGCAGCCCGATCATCAGCCCCCCCAATCCGGCGAGCAGCGTGGCGAGCATTACGGCCTCTCGCGAGAGCGCCACCTTGCCATCCTCGCGCGCGCGCTCCATCCGCCGGGCGCTGGGGGCTTGCGTTTTGTCTTCGCTGTCCTTGTCGTCTTCCGCCATGGCTCAGCGGTTGCCCGGAAGGGTCGCGAAGGCGAGGCGCGCGGCATCCTCATAGGCACCGAGCATGGCCGGCAGCAGCACCGCAAGCAGCGCGATCCCGGCCAGGATCTGCCCGGGGATCGCGACGAAATAGATCTGAACCTGCGGCGCCAGGCGCGAGAGCAGACCAAGCGCCACGTTCAGCACGATCGCCCCCAGCATGAACGGCGCCGCCAGCTGCAACGCCAGCGCGAAACTGTCGGACGCCGCCTGCGCGAAGGTCTCGGCCGTGTCGCCCGCGGGCCAGGCGGCACCCGCCGGAAGAACCGTGTAGCTCTGCGCGAGCGCCCGCAGCGGCAGCATGTACAGCCCGGTACCGAGCACAAGCACAATGGCGAGCAGTGCGAATTTCCTGCTTATGGCGGTGCCCTGCCCGCCAAGCTGCGCATCGGGAACCAACGCACTCGCCAGCCCCAGCATCAGCGCCACCACCTGCCCCGCAACGGCGAAGGCGAGGGTGACCAGCCGCGCCAACCCGCCGAGCCAGATGCCCACAAGTATCTCCAGCAGCACCAAGCGCACCGCGCCGGCCACGTCATCAGGTGCCGCAGGCAGTACAGGCGCGAGTGCGGGCAGCAACAGAGGCACCATTCCAAGCCCGAGAGCCAGGCGGATCTGCGGCGAGACCTCCTGCTCGCCAAGGCCCGGCAGCAGCATGGCAGCGGCACCCACGCGCGCGAAGAGAAGCGCGGCCTGGAAGGCGAGACCCGGCAATGCGGCGACGAGTTCGGCTTCGCTCAAGGGGCGCCGCCCACGGCGACGATTGTCAGGAACAGCGTCTCCGCATAGCCGCGTAGCACGCCCGCCATGAAGGGGCCGAGCACGACCAACACCCCTGCGAGGGCGCCGATCTTCGGCAGAAAGCCCAGGCTCGCTTCCTGGATCTGAGTCAGCGCCTGAAAGACCGACACGGCCAAGCCCACCAACAGCATCGCGACCAGCGCAGGGCCACCGATCTGCAAGCTGACCCACAACGCCTCACGCGAGGCGACCATCACCTGTTCCATTCTGGAACCACCCCGCTGCGTTCAGATCGGCATGCGCATCACGTCCTGGTAGGCCGCAACCACGCGGTCGCGCACCGCCACCACCGTCTGCAGGGCAAGCTCCGCGCGGCTGACGGCCAGCACCACATCGGTCACGCTCGCCTGGCCGGTGAGGCCGGCCGAGGAGACGCTGTCGGCGGCGCGACCGGCTTGGATCGTCTGCTCGACCGCACGCGTGAGCGCGGCACCGAAGCCGCCATCATTTGCGGCGACCGGTGCTCCCGTGCCGGCGAGCCCATCTGCGCTGCGATAGGCGGCGGCGACGCCGGCGGCGACCAGCGGCAGCGCCATCAGCGCAGCGCCTCGATCGTGCGCGTCAGCATCGCGCGGGAGGCCTCGAGCACGCCGAGATTAGCGCTGTAGCTGCGCTGCGCCTCACGCATGTCCATCGTCTCCACCAGGCTGTCGACGTTGGGCGTGCGCACGTAGCCCTGCGCATTCGCGGCCGGGTGGGAGGGATCGAAACGGAGGGGAAACTCGCCCTGCGCGGTGCCGACACGGCTGACCCGCACGGTGTTCTGTCCGAGCTCGCGATCCAGCCGGTTGGAAAAGGTGACCGTGCGCCGGCGATAGGGGTCCGCACCCGGCGACTGCCCGGTGCTGTCGCGGTTCGCGAGGTTCTCCGCCACCACCCGCAGCCGCGTGCCCTGCACGTTCATGCCAGCGGCGGAAATGCGCAGCGCGCTTTCGATATCCATGGCTTGGGGCCTCCTCAGCCCTGCCGCCCGAGGGCGGTGCGGAACATGGTCAGGAACCGGCGATGCAGTGATATCGCCAGTGTATGCGCGGTATCGGTATCGGCGACCTTCATCGCCTGGTCCTCGAGCGAGACGCCATTGCCGTCCGGCGTGCGTTCGACAAGCTGCCGGTCAAGGCGGACGTCGCCGCCTTGCCCGCCGCCGCCATGCGCGGCGTTGGTCCGCGCCATGCCGGACTGGGTTCGCGCCAGCGTCTCGGCGAAGGGACGAAGGTCGCTCGGCCGGTAACCGGGCGTGTCGAGGTTGGCCATGTTCTGCGCAAGCACGCGCTGGCGCTGATCGAGCCAGTGCAGCCGGCGTTCGGCCAATGCGATGGGGCCGGTGCGGGTCGGGTCCATGCAGCATCTCTCGCACGGCAATGCGGAACATCCGGTTAACGCGATGGCGTTCGCGACCAGGGCCCGCCGCATCGCAACCTTCCGGTAAGCAGAACCGTGCTCTGCTCCCCCTCATGGAGCAACCCGACCACGTCCCATCGGCCGAACTGCGGCCCATGCCGCGCAGCGATGCTGCGCTGGCCGTGGCGGACATGGCCGAAGGCGCGCGCATGATGCTCGGCGTCACCGCGGCGCTGGTTGGAAGCGGGCGACGCGTCGATCTCGCCGGCCTTGATGACGAGTTCGGCCGGCTTTGTGCCGGAATCCTCGCGCTTCCGCTGGCCGAAAGCCGGCGGCTGCGCCCCAAGCTGGAAGCCCTGCGGGAGCAACTGGACCACCTGCACACCGCCTTGCCACCGCCCTGACTTCCCCCAACCGCCGGCAGGAGGCCGCGGCATGCCCTACGACACAACCCAATGGATCTGGGCTGGTGGCGCACTCATCGCGATGGTGGCGCTGCTGCTGCTGCTCGGTCGTGCCGCACGCCTGGTCGGGATCGCTCCGCGCGGTGCCTGCCAGCGGCTGCGCATCGAGGAGAGCCTTGCCCTAGATGCGCGAAGGCGTATCACGCTGGTGCGCGTCGACGGCCGCGCGATGGTGCTGCTGACGGGCGGTGCGACCGATCTCTGCGTCGGCTGGGTGCCAGAGGCAGCGCCATGATCCTGCGCATGCTGTTCGTCGCGGCCGCGCTGCTGCTGCTGGCACTGCCCGCTCTGGCGCAGTCCGTCGCGATCGACCTTGG
>JAZKFA010000144.1:0-1016 GCA_040386655.1 Pseudomonadota bacterium
CCTCGCCTTCCGCCCCGAGCAGATGCGCGCGGCCGTAGCCGGCGAGGCCTCAAGTGCCGAAGGATCGGTCATCGCCACGCGCGTGCTGTCCCGCTCCTACATCGGTGGCCGGTGGCAGGTCGCGCTGGACCTCGGCGGCGGCCCGATACGGCTGGAGACGGAGGTTCCGCCGCCAGGGGAGGAGCTGCCCCTGTTCCTCCCGCGCGAGGGCGCCATCCTGTTCCCCGGAGTATCCCATGTCGCCGCCTGACCTGCCGCTGCCGAAGGCGGACTACACGCCGGGCGTGCGCGGTCCGCTGAGCGGGCTGCGCGTGGTCGACCTCTCGCGCCTGGTCGCCGGCAACCTGCTCACGCAGCATCTCGTCGATTTCGGCGCCGACGTCGTGAAGGTGGAACCGCGGGAGGGCGACACGCTGCGCCACTGGCGCGTCAAGGGCGTGGAGACCACCTGGAAGATCCACAGCCGCGGCAAGCGCAGCCTGTGCGTGGAGTTTCGCCACGAGGGCGCCGCCGCGCTCATCCGACGCCTCGTCCCGGGTGCGGCGATGTTCGTCGAGAGCTTCCGCACCGGCACGCTCGAAGCGATGGGCCTGGGCCCGGAGGAGCTGCTGAAGCTGGAGCCGCGCCTGGTCGTCGTGCGCATCTCCGGCTGGGGCCAGGATGGGCCGTACCGCCGCCGCCCCGGCTTCGGCACGCTGGTCGAGGGCTTCGCCGGCTTCGCCAACATGAACGGCTTTGCCGACCGCGAGCCTGTGCTGCCGCCGATGTACCTGGCCGACAGCCTCGCCGGTCTGACCGGCGCTTTCGCCGCCATGGCCGCGCTGCGCGAGGTGGAGATCAATGGCGGCAAGGGCCAGGTGATCGACCTGCCGCTGCTCGACCCGCTGTATAATTCGCTCGGCCCGCAGGCCGCCAATTACCGGCTGACGGGCAAGATCAAGCCGCGCACCGGCAGCCGCAGCACCGGCTCCGCGCCACGGAACGTCTATCGCACCAGCGATGACCTGTGGGTCGCG
>JAZKFA010000144.1:1026-7607 GCA_040386655.1 Pseudomonadota bacterium
GCTCTCCGCCTCCACCCAGCCGATGGCGATGCGCGTGCTCCGCTCCATCGGCCGGCCGGAGCTGTGTGAGGACCCGCGCTTCAAGACGAACGAGGCGCGCGTGGAGAACGGGATCGAGTTGGACGGAATCATCGGCGAGTTCATCGCCACCCGCACCCAGGCGGAGAACGTCGCCTTCTTTGAGACGGCGGAAGTCACGATCGGTCCGGTCTACGACATCACCGGCTTCATGGCCGATCCGCACGTGCAGGCTCGGGCGCTGGTCGCCGACTACCCGGACGAGGATATGGGCGAGTTCCCGATGCACGCCGTGCCCGTGCGCCTGTCGGAGACGCCGGGCGCGATCCGCACGCCGGCGCCGCGCCTGGGCCAGCATACGCGCGACATTCTTGCCGAGGCGGGCCTGACCCAGGCCGAGATCGAGGCGAGCCTTTCCAACGGCCTCGCGAGGAGCGAATCATGACCGTCCAAGCCCACCCCGTCTGGCGTTCCGGCCTGTTCGTGCCGGTCAATGTGGAGCGCTTCGTCGCCAAGGCCTCCTCGCGGGGCGCCGACGTGCTCCAGCTCGACCTCGAGGACAGCATCGCGCCCGGCGACAAGGATGAAGCGCGGAAGCTGCTGCCCAAGCAGGTGGAGCGTCTGTTCAAGGAAGGCCGGGCCGACATCCTGGTGCGCATCAACCAGCCGCTTGAGTTCGCGGTGCGCGACCTGGAGGCGGCGGTGCTGCCGGGCGTCAACGGCCTGATCATCACCAAGGTGGAGGGGCCGGACCATCTGCGCCTGCTCGACGAGCTCGTCTCGCGCCTCGAGGAGAGCCGCGGCATCGCCAACGGCACGCTGCGCTTCCTTGCACTGATCGAGGCGCCGGGACCACTGAACCGCGCGCATGAGATCGCGCGCGCGACGACGCGCACAATCGGCCTTTCCCTGGGCGGCGAGGACTACGCGACCGCGGTGGGCGGCGAGCCGAATGGCGATACGCTGCTCATGCCGAAGCAGCAGATCCTGCAGGCGGCGCGCGCGCATGGCCTGATGCCGATGGGCACCATCGGCACCGTGGCCGACTACTCCGACCTCGACGCCTATCTGAAGGTGGTGCGGCTGTCCGCCAGCTACGGCTTTGTCGGCGCCTCGGCCATCCACCCCGCGCAGGTGCCTGTGCTGAACAAGGGCTTCAGCCCGGCGCCGGAAGCGGTAGCGAAGGCCGAGACCATCGTGCGCATGGATAAGGAAGCGGCGGCGGCCGGGCGCGGCTCCTGGGCGCTGGACGGCAAGATGATCGACATCCCCATCGTCCAGCGCGCCGAAGCGCTGCTGGTGCGTGCGCGCGCCATCGCCGCGCTGGAGGCGCGCAAGGCGGGGTGAGCATACCCGCGGCGGCGATCGGGAGTTCCGGCCCGTTCGCGCCAAACGCGCCCCTAAGGTGGCCACGCCGTCTTCGCTCTCCCGGAAACTACACGGGCATGGTCGACCTCACGACCCTCCATCATTCCGCCGGACCAGGCGCAGCCTGAGGAGAGGCTTCAGCGCCAGCCTCGATGGCCGCCTTCTCCTTGCCTTTGGCCGCGAACTTCTGCGCGATCACGTAGAAGACGGGCGTGAACAGCAGGCCGAACACCGTCACGCCGAGCATGCCGTAGAATACGGCCACGCCCAGGCTCTGACGCATCTCGGCCCCTGCCCCGGTCGCCACCGTCAGCGGCAGCACGCCCAGGATGAAGGCCAGCGACGTCATCAGGATCGGGCGCAGACGGGTGCGGGCGGCGGCGGCCGCCGCCTCCCAACGCGTCATGCCTTCATCTTCGGCCGCGCGGGCGAACTCCACGATCAGAATGGCGTTCTTCGCCGCCAGGCCGACCAGCACCACCAAGCCCACCTGGACCAGGACGTTGTTGTCCAGGCCGGCGTATCGCACACCCAGCAGCGCCGCGAGCACCGACATCGGCGCGATCAGCACCACGGCAACCGGCAGCAGCCAGCTCTCATACATCGCCGCCAGCACGAGGAAGACGAACACCACCGCCAGGCCGAACGCGATGGGCGCGGTGTTGCCCTGCGTCGTCTCCTGCAGCGCGATCTCGGTCCATTCATAGCCGAAGCCCTCGGGTAGCGCCGTGCGCATGACCTGCTCCATCGCCTGGATCGCCTGTCCCGTGGAGAAGCCGGGGATGGCCGCACCCTGGACCTCGGCCGCGGGGTAGAGGTTGTAGCGTGGCACGCGATAGGGCCCCGCCGTCTCGCGGAAGGTCGCCACGCTGCCGAGCGGCACCATCACGCCTGAATCCGACCGCGCCCGGAGTGCCGCGATGTCGTCGACGGATATGCGGTGCTGCTGGTCGGCCTGCGCCGTGACCCGCCAGGTGCGGCCGAGCAGGTTGAAGTCGTTCACGAAGGCCGAGCCGAGATAGATGCCCATCGCCTCATGCACGCGCGAGATCGGCAGGCCGATCATCTCCGCCTGCACGCGGTTGATCTCCGCCTCGATCTGGGGCGTGGCGGTGTTGAACAGACTGAACGCGAAGGCGATGCCCGGTGCGCCGTTGGCCGCGCGCAGCACCTGCTGCGTCGCCGCCTCCAGCGCCTGCGGGCCACGGCCCTGGCGATCCTGGATCATCAGCTTGAACCCGCCGCCGGTGCCGATGCCGGGCACGGGCGGCGGCGGGATGACCAGCACCAGCGCCGCATCCTCGCCCATCAGCCGGCGCTGCAAATCGGCCAGGATGGAATTGCCGGTCACGCCCAGCTCGGCCCGCTCCTCGAAGGAGCGCAAACCCGCGAAGACGACGCCGGTGTTGGGCGCGTTGGTGAAGGTGGCGCCATCGAGGCCCACGAAGGCGATGGAGTTGGCGACACCCGGTGTGGCCGCGATGGTTTCCGACGCGCGGCGGATCACCTCGTCGGTCCGGCTGAGGCTCGAACCCGGCGGCAGTTGGAAGGCCGCGATGATGTAGCCACGGTCCAGCGGCGGAACCAGGCCGGTGGGCGTCACCATCACCTGCCAGCCGGTGGCACCCAGCAGCCCCGCATACAGGATCATCAGGATGACCGGCAGCCGCACCAGCTTCCGCGTCAGCCCGCCATAGCCGAAGGAGAGCTTGTCGAAGAACCAGTTGAAGCCGCGGAAGAACAGGGTGAGCGGCAGGAAGATCCGCCGCGGCTCGGTGTGCCCGTGCGGCTTGAGCAGCAGCGCCGCCAGCGCCGGGGACAGCGTCAGCGAGACGATGGCCGACAGCACCGTCGCCACCGAGATCGTCACCGCGAATTGCCGGTAGAAGGCGCCGGAGATGCCGTTGATGAAGGTGGTCGGCAGGAACACCGCGACCAGCACCAGCGCGATGGCGATCAGCGCGAAGCCCACCTCGTCCATCGTCTTGCGCGCTGCCTCGAGCGGCGAGAGGCCCAGCGCCATGTGACGCTCGGCGTTCTCGACCACGACGATGGCGTCGTCGACCACGATGCCGATCGCGAGGATCAGGCCGAACATGGTCAACGAGTTCAGCGTGAAGCCGAGCGCGAGCAGAACGGCAAAGGTGCCGATGATGGAGACCGGAATGGCGAGCAGCGGGATCACCGCCGCCCGCCAGTTCTGCAGGAAGATGATGACGACGAGCACGACCAGCGCCACCGCCTCGACGAAGGTGGTGAGCACGGCCTCCATGCTCTGCGCGATGAAGCGGGTGGGGTCGTAGACGATCTCGTAGGTGATGCCGCTGGGGAAGCTGCGCGCCGCCTCGTCCATCGTGGCGCGGATGGCGGCGGCGGTGGCGAGCGCGTTGCTTCCGGGCCGCTGGAAGACGCCGATGCCCACCGCGACGCGGTTATCGAGCAGCGCGTTGATGGTGTAGTCGTTGGCACCAATCTCGGTGCGCGCGACGTCGCGCAGCCGGATGGCCGCGCCGCCGGCACCCGTGCCGATCACCTGGTCGGCGAATTCATCCGGCGAGGCCAGGCGCCCCTGCGCACGGACCGCCACCTCGAAGGCGCCGGCATTGTCGGCCCGCGGCGCCTGGCCGATCGCACCCGCCGCGACCTGGACGTTCGCGCGCTGCAACGCCGCCACCACATCGCCGGCGGACAGGCCGCGGGCGGCGACGCGGTCGGGGTCCAGCCAGATGCGCATTGCATAGTCGCGGGCGCCGAAGACCTGTGCGTCGCCGACGCCCTCCAGCCGCGCGAGTCGGTCCTTGATGGTGAGCGTCGCATAGTTCGAGACGTATTCCGGGCTGCGGCTGCCGTCGGGCGAGAGCATGTGCACGACCATGAGGAAGTCGGGCGAGGCCTTGCGCACCGTGACACCCAGGCGCCTGACATCCTCGGGCAGGCGCGGCTGGGCGATGGCGACGCGGTTCTGCACCAGCACCTGCGCCTGATCCACGTTCACGCCCTGGCGGAAGACGACGCTGATCGCCACCCGCCCGTCGCCTGTCGATTGCGACGAGAGGTAAAGCATCCCGTCGACGCCGTTGATCTCCTGCTCGATGGGCCCGGCCACGGTCGACGCGATGGTCTCCGCCGAGGCGCCTGGGTAGAAGGCGGTCACCTGCACGGTCGGGGGCGCGATCTCGGGGAATTCGCCGATGGGCAGGCGCGTCGCGGCCATTGCCCCGATCAGCGTGATGGCGATGGAGAGCACCGCGGCGAAGACGGGCCTGTCGATGAAGAAGCGGGCTAGGCGCATAATGTTCGTCCCTCAGACGCCGGGCGCGCGCTCCGCGCGCTTGGCTTCGCGCCCTAGTGGGGCGGAATGGTTGGCAGGGTGGTCTGGGCGTGCCGGTCGCCGTGCGACCGGATGCTGCGCGTCCGCTCAGTCAGCCGAAGCCAGAGGCGCGGGCCCAATGCGGCCAGCCTGCGCCGTCACGGGTGTGCCCGGCCGGGCGCGATGCAGCCCGCCGATGATGACGCGGTCCTGCACGCTCAGGCCGGAGCGCACGACGCGCAGTCCATCGACCAGCGCTCCGAGTTGCACCGGCTTCGGCGCCACCACGCCCTGCTCGTTCACCGTCAGCACCATCCGCCCGCCCTGGTCGGCCAGGATGGCCGTGTCGGGCACCAGCAGGGAGGCACTGTCGGCCACGAAAAGCCGCAGCCGCGCGAAGCCGCCGGGCACCAGCAGCAGGTCAGGGTTCTGCACCACGGCTCGGCCGCGGATGGTGCCGCTGCGGGCGTCGAAGACGCTGTCAACGAAGTCGAGCTGCCCGCGATGGGAGAACTCTGCCTCATCGAGCAGGCGGAGCTGCACAGGCGTGCCCTCCTGCGCGCCGCCCGGCCGCATGCCGCCGCCGGTGGCCCGGGCGTAACGCAGGTACTGCGCCTCGCTCGCGTCGAAGACCGCATAGACCTGGTCCAGCGCGACCAGCGTGGTCATGAGCGTCGTGCCCTGCTGGACGAGGTTGCCCGCATCCACCCGGCGGTCGCTGATGCGCCCTGCGCGGGGGGCCCGGATCTCCGAGAATTCCAGGTCGAGCTCGGCCTGGCGCAATGCCGCACGCACGGCGCCCAGCCCCGCCTGGGCCTCGCGCAGCGCGCTGCGCCGGTTGTCCATATCCGCCTCGGAGGAGAAGCGCTGCGCGACCAGCGGGGCGTAGCGATTGACCTGCTGCTCCGCCACGTTCACCCGCGCCTCATTGCGCGCGACTTCGGCCCGGGCATTGGCCACGGCGATCTCGAAGGGGCGCCGGTCGAGCGTGAACAGCAGGTCGCCCGCCGCGACCGGGGCGCCGTCGCGGAAATGCACCTCCATCACCTGCCCCGACACGCGCGGCCGCAGCTCAACACGGGCGACGGGTTCGATGCGGGCGGTATATTCGTCCCACTGCGGCACGGAGCGGGATAGCGGATTGGCGACGGTCACCGGCGGCGGGCCGCCGGCCGCGCCTTGGGCGAGGACCGGCTGCGCCGCCCCCACCATGCCCACCAGCGTGAGGGTCGCGACGCGCTTGGTGACGCCCGACGTGCTTGCCGCCAGAATCCGCGTCATCCAGCCGTTCCAGGGGCTTTTCGAGCGAATTTCACCCTGGTCAGGCATGGCGGGCTTGTATGGGGGGATCGACATGGCCATTCTCCAGCGATCGATGTTACCGATCGGTATCCCCTAATAGGAGTGACCGGTCAGTATCATCAAGGGGTCAAACTTGTTGCAGTGCAGAATTTCTTCTGCCGCCGTTTGTCGTGAAGGAGTTCGGTCATCGTGTCCGAGGCAAAGGCGAGCAAGCCGAAAGCCGCGCAGCGCATCCAGAGCGCTGCCAAGGATCTGTTCTACCGACAGGGTATCCGCGCCACCGGCATTGAAGAGGTGTGCCGTGCCGCAGATGCGACGAAGATGAGCCTCTACCGCGCCTATCCGAGCAAGGACGCGCTGATCGCCGCCATCCTGTGCGAGGATGGCGCGGAGTGGGATGCCTGGTTCAATGAGGTGACTGCGGACGAACCCACGGCAATCGGCAAGCTGCGCGCCCTGATCCTGGCCTCGGCCAAGGAGATGGAGAACCCCGATTACCGCGGCTGCCCGATGCTGCTGGCGCAGGCGGAGTTCCCGGATCCCGAACATCCGACGCACAAGCTCGTCGCGGCCTTTAAGGCAC